>CAYYMF010000045.1:0-18626 GCA_964472755.1 uncultured Chitinophagales bacterium
ATATAATATCTATGCGTTTGCCCTTGATTATCTTTGTAGTATTATGGAATTAAAGATACCACACACTTCCTTCTCAATATCTTAGTTTTTCGTGCTACAACTACTGTTTTCATCCTTTATGCCAATTGCTTTCAAGATTTGATGCAATAAACACCAATTCGTTAATGAATTTTGGAATAAATTCGCTCCTACAAATACTGCAATCCAGAGCCAATTATTGTTTCCAGTGAAATGTGTGAGTACTAAACTTGTTATAATTAGAGTACCTGCAAAGCCATGTGCTATTCTGTTATACATATTATTTATTTTTAATGATTGATTAAATAGATTTATCTACAGCTATACATGAAATATGAATCTTAGATAAAGAGGTACGCTCAGCATTAAATTTCTCTACTTGTTCAAATATTTCATCTATGCAGTTGGTTTCTATAAATACTGTGAATAGAATTGATTCAGTTGGAACATCAGTTAATCCAAACCAATTGTTAGCACTTCCGTTGTGTTCATTTTTAAACCCTTTTACTTCTTGATAGGAAAAAGATTTTACTCCTGAATGTCTTAGAATATCTTTGACATCATTTTCGTATTCTTGAATACTTGTGATTAATAATAATTTCATTGTTATCTGTTTTAAATTTTTAAATTGCTTTATTCTTTTCGTTCTTCTTCTATTTTTTATGTTCAGAGATGTAATAAATCACTGGAACTACCAATAAAGTAAGCATAGTAGAAACAATAGCTCCAAACACTAATGATATGGCTAAACCTTGGAAGATTGGGTCAAATAAGATGATAGCAGCTCCTATCACAACTGCTCCTGTTGTCAATAAGATTGGTGTGGTTCTCACTGCACCTGCTTCAATAATTGCTTGTTTGATAGGAATCCCTTGGTTTAATCTAATTTCAATAAAGTCTATGAGCAATACTGAGTTTCGCACCATCACTCCTGCTAATGCAATCATACCAATAAATGATGTTGCTGTAAAGAATGCTCCTAATAACCAGTGTCCTAAAACAATACCTATCAATGATAATGGAATGGCAACCATCATCACAATTGGAGTTTTGAAATTCTGAAACCACCCAACAATCAGCATGTAGATAATAATCATTACAACCATAAATGCCATACCTAAATCACGGAACACTTCTAAAGTTATTTGCCATTCCCCATCCCACTTTACAGTATAATTTTCTTCACTTTCTGGTTGTCCCAAATACATTTCCTCTACTTTATATCCCTTAGGAATATCCATTTTTTGTAGTTTTTCACTCATTCCTAGTATTGCATAAGCCGGACTTTCTAAACCCCCTGCCATATCTGCCATCACATAAACCACTCTTTGTTGGTCTTTTCTATAAATAGATTTCTGTAAAACGTCTTCTTGTATTTTTACCAAATCACTAACAGGTACCATTCCCATTTGCCCTTTAATCTTCATATTGGTAATGTCTTCAATAGATGTTTTGTCGGCATCATTTAATTTCATCACAATATTAACTGGTCGATTAGAACGTTCGTCATATAAATTACCTATTGGATGCTCTCCCATTAAGTAGGTCATATTTCCGACAATTTGCATTGGAGCAACACCATATAACATTGATTTTTCTTTATCGAATACTAATTTTAATTCTTTCTGTTCATCTTCAATTCTTGTATCAATATCTACAACATCATCAGTATTATGAAGAATTTGTTCAACTTGTCTAGCAATTTTAATTTGCTCATCATAATCCGGTCCATAAACTTCGGCTACTAAAGTAGATAATACGGGTGGTCCTGGCGGAACTTCAACTACTTTTACATTCGCACCGTATTTGGCTGCAATTTTTTGAATTGCTGGGCGAATATTTTTGGCAATATCATGGCTTTGTAATTTTCTGTCTTCTTTATGTTTTAAATTCACTTGGATATCGGCAGTATTGCTGGCGCCTCTCATATCATAATGGCGAACTAATCCATTAAATGTAATTGGAGCAGAGGAGCCAATATAACTTTGATAATTAATTACTTCAGGAACAGTTTTTATATACTGTGCAATATCTTGAGTTACTGCGGCAGTTCTCTCTAAAGTCGTCCCCTCCGGCATATCAATCACTAATTGAATTTCATTTTTGTTGTCGAATGGCAACATTTTTACTGCCACCCATCTAAACCCAAATGCTGCCATTGAAATTAATAATAAAATAAGTGTCCCACCTAAAATTAGATTCCTTCTACCTCTATTTTCTAATAAGGGCATCTCTAATTTTTTATATATTTTATATATTCGATTAGTTTCTAAGCCTTCTTCTTCATGGTGTGCTTGATTTTCTTTTACTTTCAATAAATGATACCCTAAATATGGCGTAACTGTTAAGGCAATAAATAAGGATAACAACATAGCAATAGAAGCTCCAATCGGCATCGGACTCATATAGGGACCCATCATGCCTGATACAAATGCCATTGGCAAAATAGCTGCGATTACTGTGAAAGTAGCTAAAATTGTTGGGTTGCCTACTTCATTAATGGCATAAATAGCTGCTTGTTTGAAAGGTAGTTTTCTCATGTGGAAATGGCGGTGCATATTTTCAGCAATGATAATACTGTCGTCCACAACAATTCCTACCACAAAAACCAATGCAAATAATGTAATTCTATTCAATGTATATCCTAAAATATAATAACTAAATAAAGTCAAAGCAAAAGTTAATGGAACTGACAAGAACACTACTAAACCACCTCGCCAGCCCATTGCCAACATCACTAAAATTGTAACCGCAATAATGGCTACTGCTAAATGTATTAATAATTCTGATACCTTATGAGATGCAGTTTCTCCATAATTTCGAGTTACTTCCACATGGACATTGTTAGGAATTAAATCCCTTTTCATTTCTTCTACTTTTGCTAATATCTGTTCAGAGATTTTCATTGCATCAGCTCCTTTAACTTTAGAAACTGAAAGCGTTACAGCTGGGTACTCAGATGCAAATTCCTTACTGTTTTCTACTGCATTGCTATAACCAAAGTTCACGTAGTTTTTTGAAGAAGAGGGACCATCTTCTACTTTTGCAATTTGTTTTAAATAAACAGGCATATTCTGAGCTGTTCCAATGACTAAATTCTCAACATCTTCTGTAGTACTTAAAAATTGACCTGTCGTTAATAAATATTCAGTATCGCCAGCATCAAAACTTCCTGATTGAGAGCTATTATTACTAGCTTGAATCATTTGCATGACACTCAAAGCATCGACATTGAGTTCAGCCATTTTTTCTTTGTCCAAAACAATTTTTAACTGTCTAGTTCTTCCTCCAATAATGTTTGTAAGAGATACATCTTTTATCTTTTTAATACCAGATGCAACTTCTTCACCAATTTGACGGATTTGAAAGTCATCATAATCCTCACTCCATAAAGTTAACCCTAACATTGGAACATCATCTATAGAACGAGTTTTTACCATCGGAGGATAAACTCCACTTGGGAAAATATCTTTGTTTTTCATCAACTCATCATACAATTTGACATAAGAACGTTCAATATCTTCACCCACTAAAAATTGTACAATTAACATTGCTTGTCCGTTCATCGCCATAGAGTGAATGTGTTCCACTCCTTTGATGTTTGAAATGATTTTCTCCAAAGGCTTCACCACTCTACTTTCTACTTCCTTAGGGCTAGCTCCTGGATAACCCACCATTACGTCAGCCATCGGAATAATAATCTGTGGTTCTTCTTCTCTTGGAATCAAAGAAGAACTATATACTCCAATAATCATCAATGCTATCATTAAAAGCACCGTCAGTTTGGAGTCTAAAAACATATCGGCTAAACGCCCTGCTATACCTTTATCCATTTTATCTCTTTTTTTTACCGTTTTACAATCAATAGAAACTTGTTCTATTGTTTTCAATCATTACTTCGTACTTACTTTTACCCCATTGTATAATTTGCCATCAGCAGAGAGAATATAAGCTTCATTAGCATTTAAGCCAGATAATACTTCTATATCATTGCCTAAATCTTTTCCTAATTTTAACCAACGTAAAATGGTTGTATTTTGAGAACTTACTGTATAAACACCTGCCATTTGTCCATTTCTAACCAAAGCAGATTTTGGTATTACTATACTTGATAAGTTCTCTACTAGTTGAGCACTTTTACTTTGAAAAGGAAAACGAGCATTGACATACATGCCTGGCAATAATTCAGTTGATGTTGGTATATTTATTTTTACAATGTATTGACCACCTGTATATTCTGCTGATTGATTAATTTCTGCAACAGTTCCTGTAATTTCTTTTCCAGTAGATTTTATTACAACTTTAACTTGCATTCCTTGCTTTACTTGGATTATGTTTTGTTCAGAAACCATCACTTGAGCTTGTAAAATAGACGGGGATTCTATCGTCAATAATGGCATTCCTGGATTAGCTAAATCTCCTTGTTCAGCAAATTTCATCGTTACAATACCTGAAATTGGAGCAGTTAAATTCGTATAGCGGTACTGTGCATTGACTTCATTTTTCATTTGTTTTGAAGCTTCTAGTCCAGCTTTTGACATTTCAAAGCGTGCCTTCATATCGTCTAATTCCTTTTGAGAAGCACTTTGATTATTATATAAATTTTGGAAACGTTCAAAATCTTTTTTTGCAATGTCATAATTAGCTTGAGCTTGCATAATTTGAGCATCTACCTGTCCACCTTTTGCTTGAATATCAGCGTTGTTGATGCTTACTAATAGCTGACCCGCTTTTACACTTTGACCTACTTTTACATTCATTGATGTAATATAACCCATCATTCTTGTTGAAATATTAACCGAGTTTTTAGAAACCAAACGACCACTTGCGGTTGCATTTGAGCCATTTGTATTTTCTTCTGTTTGGCTTAAAGTTACTTTTACTGTTTCTCCATTGGCTTCAATATTTTTTGTTGTTTCGCTATTGGAACAATAAGTAAACATCGACATAGAAAGGATTAAAGCTGCCCCTTGTATTATTCTATTTTTTCTCATACTTGTATTTTTTTTGATTGATTATTTTAAAAAGTTATAATATGCTAATGCTGTATTATATTCAAAAACAGCTTGATAGTATTCTAAATGCTTTTGAGACATCAAGGTTTCTGCATTCAATAAATCAGAAGATTTTTCTAAGCCTTGCTCATACCTGTCTTTTCTTATTCGATATGCCTCTTTGCTTTGTTCTAATGCAGATACTGCAAATTTTACCTTGTATTCAGCATCTTCAATTTGTCGGCTTATTTTTTTTAATTCTAATTCACTTTGTTGAGTATATTGTTCAATTTCTGATTTGATTTTTGTTTGATTGGCTTTGTATGCTACTTGCTCACTTTTTGCTTTTAGCCCATCAAAAATTTGCCATTGCAATTGTGCTCCAACTAAATAATTATTAGCACGAAATCTTGCAAACTTATGATCATGAAATTCAAAACTTCCAAAAGCATTTAATCTAGGTAAATATTTTGCTCTTGTTGATTTTACTAAATAATCGAATGCTTCTAAAGATTTTTCATAAGCTTGAATATCTTTTCTGTATCTATTTAATCGTAAATCAGCATCTAATTGTAATGAGTTGTATTCTAATTCTTCTGTGGGTTTGAATACTTTGTCATTAGCATCTTCATTTAGTAATAAAAATAAATAATCTGATGCATTGAGAATGTTAGAATTGACAAATTGTATTTGATTGTCTATTTCATTAATTCTCAAATCCATGTATAATACATCTGGTTTTTGTATCATGCCATTAGCATAGTAATTATCAACAACTTTTTTATTAGCTAGTGCAGTGTTTTTTGCTTCAATTAAGGTGCTATGTATTTTATATGCTAATTGCAACATCATATAAGCCTTGTTTAATTCAAGTTGTATGAATTCTTTGGTTCTTTGTTCTTTGATTTTTAATACCTCAGATTTTACATTTCCAGCTTTTTTCATATAGATTGCATCTAAATTGAAAATAGGTTGTTGTATTTCAAATTTTGTTGCGAAATCTGAAATTATTTTTGGGTTATTTAATAAGTCAGGATTAAAATCGGTCATTGCAATTCGCTCTTGATTTAATTTAAAAGCGAAAGCATTCAACGGGCTGTTGGTGTTCATAAAAGTATAAGATGCCAAGATGTTGGGTAAGTACATTGCTCTCGATGCCAACATTTCAGCTTCTGCTAGTTTTGTTTCATTCTTTGCTGATTTAATGGCTAAATTACCCTCTAAGGATTTTTGTTTTAAATCCTCCATTGATATTTGAATGGTATCTTGTGAGTAGCTTATACTCCAAATTCCGACCATCAAAAGTAAAATAAATATTCTCATGTCTAAACTGTTTTTTTGCACTATAATTTAATTTGAATGCAAAGTTATATCCATAAAATAGTATTAATGGTAACAGTTGTTACATAGAAGTTTTTTAAAACTTCTATGGCAGATAGATATAGACAACTTTATAATCAGAAAAATAGTTGTCTCAGTTTTACAAGAAATTTAAGTTTAGATTTTTTTAAGGTGAATGGGTTACATTTATTGATAGTAGTGATGATTATAAAAAAGCTAATTAATTAAAAATTAATCCAAATACAAATAATATAGTATTTATATAATATCTATGCGTTTGCACTTGATTATCTTTGTAGTATTATGGAATTAAAGATACCACATTCAAACAAAAAGCGTGTTGTAATCATCGGCGGAGGATTTGGAGGCATTGAAGTTGCAAAGCGTTTAAAAGACCTCGACATTCAAACTATCTTATTAGATAAACACAATTACCATACTTTCCAACCATTATTATATCAAGTGGCAACTGGAGGATTGGAACCAGGAAGTATTGCTTATCCACTCAGAAAATTTATGCAACAAATTCCAAATGGAATTTTTAGATATGCAGAAGTTTTATCCATACAAGCAGAAAAAAATCAAATTCACACCAATATTGGTGAGTTATCGTATGATTTTTTAATTATTGCTACAGGAAGTACAACCAACTTTTTTAATTTACCGAAAGAAACTTCTTCCAAAATGATGCAAATGAAAGATATTCCACAAGCATTGGATATTAGGAGTTTTATTATTGAAAATTATGAAAATGCATTATTATTAGATGATGTTAGCAAAAAACAATCGCTCTTAAATATTGCTATTGTCGGTGGTGGTCCAACGGGCGTTGAACTAGCTGGTGCAATTGGTGAAATGAAAAAGAAAATCCTTCCAAAAGACTATCCTGAATTGGATTTTAGAAAAATGGAAATTCATATTTTTGATGCAACGGATAGAATGTTAAATACATTTAGTGAAAGAAATTCAAAAAGAGCTGCTGACTATCTTAATGACTTTGATGTGAATGTTTGGGTAAATACATTAGTTACTGATTTTGACGGAGAGAAAGTTTATTTGAATAATGGCAAAACTATCGAAGCTCAAACCTTAATTTGGGCTGCTGGTGTGAAAGGAATGCCTATTGCAGGATTACCTACCGAAAATATTGTTGGAGGAAATAGAATTGCTGTTGATGAATATTGCAAAGTAATAGGTCAAGAAAATATTTTTGCTATTGGAGATGTGGCTTCTATGGCACAAGAAAATTTTCCTAAAGGACACCCAATGGTGGCTCCAGTTGCCATACAACAAGGAACACTAGTGGCTAAAAATATTATTGCAACACTCAAAAATAAAACACCCAAACCTTTTAAATATATTGACAAAGGTTCAATGGCAACTGTTGGTAGAAACAGAGCTGTTATGGAAAGCAAAGGCATTAAACTCGGTGGCTTTTTTGCATGGGTAGCTTGGTTGATTGTACACATTATTACTTTAATTGGCTTTAGAAATAAACTGACGGTAGTAATGGGTTGGTTGTACAATTATATTACTTACGACCGAACTTTACGTTTAATTATCAGACCTTCTAAGCGAAAAGGACAAGAGATGTAATAATATTCAGATAATGTAATACAAAATATGATTTTTGTACGTTTATATGTCAGATTTACTGCTAATCTAAAGCCTTATTTAATAAATATAGCAACCTTACTAAATTTAGTTGATTATATAAATTCCTACCAACTCATGGTCGATGGAATGACTTGCTGATTTTGAATTTAACTGATTTTAAGTAAAAACAAGAAATCTTCTAACTTGATACCAAAAATTACGGATAACAATTCCTTAACATTTCAATGTTTATAAAAAGAAGTATTTTGGTTCTTTTTATAAATAACCTTTAAACAATAAAATATTATGGCAGAAATTCAAGTTGGTCCTTTAGATAGCATGTTGCAATATGATGGCAATTATGGCCCTTATGGTGGTGCTTATATCCCACCAGTATTAGAACCAAATTTAAAAAAATTAGCAGACTTCTTCGACCAAGAAGTGCGTAAAGAAGATTTTAAACAAGAGTATATCAAAATACTCAAGCAATATGTTGGAAGACCTTCTCCTTTATATCTAGCAAAAAATTTAAGTGCGTATGTTGGTTCAACGATCTACTTAAAAAGAGAAGATTTAAACCATACTGGTGCTCACAAAATTAATAACTGTATAGGACAGCTTTTGTTGGCTAAACGAATGGGAGCAACTGAAGTAATTGCTGAAACTGGTGCAGGTCAGCATGGTGTTGCAACGGCAACTGCTGCTGCATTGTTTGGTATTCCTTGTAAAGTTTTTATGGGAGAAATAGATGTGGAAAGACAAGCCTTAAATGTCCGCCGAATGAAATTATTAGGAGCCGAAGTAATTCCAACTAATTTAGGCAGTAGAACATTAAAAGATGCTGTTGATGCTGCTTTAGGTTATTATATTGAACATCCTGATTCTTTTTACTGTTTAGGTTCTCAAGTTGGTCCACATCCATATCCAAGGATTGTTGGTTATTTCCAATCTGTAATTGGCAATGAAGCTAGACAACAAATTTTAGAAGAAGAAGGACGATTACCAGATCATATTTTTGCAGCAGTTGGTGGTGGTTCAAATGCAATTGGCTTATTCTCAGGATTCTTGGCAGATGAATCTGTAAAAATTCATGGCGGAGAAGGTGGTGGTTCTGGTACTTATCCAAGCACAGCCGCTACTCTAACTTTTGGCAAACCAACTGTTTTCCAAGGTACAATGTCTTATTGCTTGGTAGATGAAGCAGGAAATCCTATTCCATCACAATCCATTGCTGCTGGATTAGATTATCCGGGAATTTCTCCACAACATGCATTATTAAAAGATACAGGTAGGGCAGATTATGCTCCAGTAACAGATGCAGAAGCAGTTGAGGCTTATAATTTATTATCAAGATTAGAAGGCATAACACCTGCTATCGAATCATCGCATGCAGTTGCAATAGCAATTAAAACAATGAAAGGAAAAGGACAATTAGCCATCGTAAACCTTTCAGGAAGAGGTGATAAAGATGTTGAAAGAGAAATGTAATTTTTTCAATATTAATTTTAATATTAAATAAAAGCAAGGGTTATGTCCTTGCTTTTTTTATGCGTTGAAATAGTTATCATTCCTGCACTTGATATAAAATGAACAAGAATTTGATTAATTTTGCACTCAGATTATTTAATTCTAAAAATTATCATTATGCGAACACCATATACATCATTTCCTAGCAATAGTAAGGTTTGGGTTTATCAATCTTCTCGACCTTTGACGGAGTCTGATTTTGAAACAATTAAAAAATATACCGATACATTTTTGGAAAATTGGGATTCCCACGGAAAAATTGTCAAATCAGATTATACGATTCTACATAATTTATTCTTAGTTTTCTTTGTTGATGAAGATGGCGATAGGTTATGTGGTTCTGCTCCAGGTAAATTGATTCGTGTAATCAAAGAATTAGAACAAGATTTACAGATTGAATTAATGAACCGAATGAACATGGCTTATTTGGAAAATGAACAAGCCCATGTTATCAAAATGAGTGACTTTCCTCAACTTATTCAAGAAGGAAAAATTAATGCAGATACGATTGTATTTGATAATACGGTAAGCACCAAAGAATTATTGGATACAAAATGGCAATCTGCACTTAAAGATAGTTGGCAAAGTCGCTTTTTATAATAATGTTCTAAATCAACAATATTACTCAAAAGTAGAATAGAAATAAGGCGTTTTTGCTTCAAATTCAGCTGCACAAGTGTCTACCATTTTGTAAACTCTTTTGATACCTAAAGCTTTGCGTTTTTCATAAACGATATCTTCATCAATTCTTCCCAATAAGAAAGCAATTTGAGCATCGCTATAACCTTTATTTTTAGCTAATTTTAAAAGCTCTGTAGGAATTGTATCAATATTAAACTTCTTAATTTCTTTATCCAATTTTGATAAATCTTGAATTTGCATTAAGAACCAATTATCTATTTGTGTCAATTTATGTATCGTACTCAAAGGTACACCTAAATCTATCGCCTCTCTGATTTTGAATATTCTATCCCAACTTGGATGTTCCAAACTTGATAAAAGTTCTTCAGTATTTCCGTTTCCACCACCATCAGCACCTAATCCAATTTTATTATCTTCTAATGATTGACAAGCTTTTTGTAAAGCCTCAGAGAAATTTCTTCCAATACCCATAACTTCACCAACGGCTTTCATTTGCAATCCAAGTGTTGTATCGCAACCTGGGAATTTGCTAAAATTCCATCTTGGTATTTTTACAATCACATAGTCCAATGCTGGTTCAAAATAAGCAGACGTAGTTTTAGTAATTTGATTTTTTAATTCATCTAAATGATAACCGATAGCCAATTTTGCAGCAATTTTAGCAATAGGATAACCAGTTGCTTTTGATGCTAATGCAGAAGAGCGAGAAACCCTTGGATTAATTTCAATAACAATTAAATTTTCAGTTTTTGGGTCTAATGCAAATTGCACATTACAACCACCTGAGAAATTACCTAAGCCTCTCAATAATTTGATAGCTTGGTTTCTCATCTCTTGATAAGCCGTATCTGGCAAAGTCATTGCAGGTGCAACTGTAATAGAATCACCAGTATGCACACCCATTGGGTCTAAATTCTCAACCGTACAAATAATAACTACATTATCATTTGAATCTCTCAACAATTCTAATTCAAATTCTTTCCAACCTAAAACCGCTTTTTCAATCAGCACTTCATGAACTGGAGAACTTTTTAAACCGTGTGCCAATGCTTTTTCAAACTCTTCAGGTCTATGACAAAATCCTCCTCCGCTCCCACCAAGTGTGTAAGACGGACGAATAACTAATGGAAATCCAATTTTTTGAGCGGCATCTTTTCCTTCTAACATAGAGTTCGCAATAATTGAAGGAGCAACTGCTAAGCCTAAGTCAATACAATATTTTCTAAATGCTTCTCTATTTTCTGTAGTTTCAATTACTTCTAAATCTACACCAATAACACGTACATTATATTTTCCCCAAATTCCAATTTCCGCAGCTTCTTTGCATAAATTCAATGCTGTTTGTCCACCCATTGTAGGTAAAACACAATCAATTTGTCTTTCTTGAAGGATTTTCTCAATAGATTCAACCGTTAGAGGTAATAAATAAATATGGTCTGCAGTAACACTATCCGTCATAATAGTTGCAGGGTTTGAGTTGATTAAAGTAACCTCAATTCCTTCTTCTCTTAATGAGCGAGAAGCTTGAGTACCAGAATAATCAAATTCACATGCTTGGCCGATAACGATAGGTCCGCTACCAATAATTAGAACCGATTTTATAGATGTATCTTTTGGCATAATTAGAGAAGTTTCACAAAGATAAGGATTTGAGATTAGTTATCAACAAAGTAAGTGTTTGTTTTTTTATTATGATTGGGTTAATTACTTTTTTATTTTTATAGCCTAAAAGAAAGCTAAATGATTGGAGATAAGATAAAATTATTTTTAAAAATAGATACTGAAAAATTTAAAACATCAGACCGAATTGGACTATTTTGGCTAGATGTATTTATGATATGGTTGGTCATTCAAAATTTACTTTTTTTTGGCTTTGATTGGTCATTCAAGTTTACACTTTTTAGAAATATTGTAAATTACATTTCTCCTACTTTTTACAATTGGTATGAATTAAAAGTACACCCCAATTTTGCAGATTGGGATTTGATATTTGTTGCCATCTTCTTGATAGAGTTTTTGTATAGATGGGGTCGAGCAATTAAGCATAACACGTATGATATATGGTGGTTTTATCCATTTATTCATTGGTACGACGTTTTAGGATTAGTGCCCATGAAAGGATCATTTAAGTTAATGCGTCTATTTAGACTAGTAGGTATGCTTTTGAAATTGCAACAAATGGGTGTTATTGATTTAAGAGCAACTAGAATTTATAAGCAATATAAACGATTTAGAACGATTTTTGTGGAAGAAATCTCTGATTTAGTCATTGCAAAATCATTAACCTCAGTACAAGAAGAATTGAATAAAGGAATCCCATTTTCTAATCAAATTTTGGAGGAGATTATATTACCTCAAAAAGAAAAAGCGGTGGAAGTTATGGCAAAAACTATTTGCCATACAATAGAAGTCGTTTACGAAAAACACAGACATGAGCTAAAACAGAGTTTAGACACTAAGGTTATTCAAGCCTTACAAGAAAATAAAGAGATTGACACCTTGAGGTATTTGCCTGGATTAGGCAGTGTTTTTCAAAAAATGTTAGATAATGCAGTGAGTGATGTTACTTTTAATGTCGTTGATAAAGTTATTTTAGATATAACTAAATCAGAGAATCAAAAAGTAATTGAAAATATCACAAATGATATTTTAGATAATATTTACTTACAAAGCAAAATGCATTCTATTGATAGTGAATTTATTATTAATATTACACACCAAATTCTAGAAGTTATTAAAGGAGAAGTGCTAAAAAAACAATACAAAAATCAATAAAAATTTGTTGAATTTTTAATATTGGCATGAAAATTGCTACAATTTCAACATAAGATTATTGCTATTGAATAGAATAATTTTTTCATTTTGATTGGTTTAAAGAAATGATCCCGGTTATAGTATTCATATTATATCCGGGGTTATTAATTTTACTCACTTGCATTCATATCCACACTCGAATGACCATATAAGATATCCCATATTTCTTGGATTTTATATACGCTAGAGCTATAATGACTGCTCAAAATAATAACAGAAGTTCCATCACTAATTTTTCGATTAAAAACAGAATTAAAACTATGCCACCAACCATTATGGTAAATAATTCTTGTACCATCAGCCTGATCTTTCATTCTCCATCCTAAACCGTAATTTTTACTGCCCGATTGCTCAAAACTTTGAGGTGTAAAAGCTAAACTTTGCAATTCTGAGCTAATTAATTTTCCAGCGTACAAAGCCTGATCCCATTTATATAAATCTAAAACAGTTGAATAAATTCCTTTATCGCCCACAACACCATCGGTATAAACAATCGCATCTTCTCTCCAACTACTTCCTGTATAACCTCTTACTTCATTTGGACGTCTATTTTTTGGATCAAAAATATAAGTATTGTTCATCCCTAAAGGCGTGAAAATAAATCTTTGCATAAATTCGGTATAACTATATCCACTAACTTTTTCAATTATTAATGCCAAAAGCACATAGTTCGTATTATTGTATTTGAACTGCCTATCAGGAGAAGCATAAATTTTTGGTTTAAACTTAACAAGTTGATTTAAGACGTCTGCATTGCTCATATACATTTTCTTATTTAGCCAATAGGCTTCAGAAAAGGTTAGATAGCTTGGCAATCCAGAACGATGGTTCAATAACATCTTAATGGTTATGTCTTTATATGGGAAATTTGGAAAATACTTTTGTAAAGTATCGTCAATATTTAAGTAGCCCTCTTGTTGTAAAATTAAAATAGCTGCTGATGTAAATGTTTTTGAAGTAGATGCAATTTGAAGAGAAGTATTTTTATTCAATTTCGTTTTCTTATAATAATCTGCATAACCATAATAGCCTTCTAAAATTGGTGTGCCTTTATAACTTATTAATACAGAACCATTAAATCCATTTTCTGCTACCCTTTTTGCAAAATAGCAATCCAATAAATGAATCTTTGTTTGAATTGCTGTGTCGTGGATATCTATATCAGTTTTCTTAGGATTTAATAAAAAGGAAGGATTTAACTTAGGTTCTGTTTCTAAAAATGAGTTATTCTTATTTGCCTCTTGGCAGAAAGAAACTATAAAACATAAAAGTATAGTAGGTATCAATATAAGTATCTTCTTCATAAACTTTTTCATATTATTTACAACACAAATCATTCCAAAGGCACAAAAATAAGGTATCTTACTTTAGTTCAGTAAAAAAAAGGTATTTTTGCAAAAAAATAACAGATTTAATAATGATTAATTCATTTAAACCAATTAAGGGAAACGTTGCTTGGCGAAGTCCATCAAATATTGCCATTGTTAAATATTGGGGTAAATTTGGCACTCAACTTCCACAAAATCCTAACATCAGTTTTACGCTATCCAAGGCATATTCAGATACAACCGTTGCTTTTCAACCAAAAGTTTCTGAGAACGAAGAACCAAACATATATTTTTTATTTGAAGGAAAAGAAAATCCAAAATTCAGAGATAAAATTGTAAAATTTTTAGGAAGTATAAAATCAATACTGCCATTTTTAAATGAATTTGATTTAAGTATTGAGAGTTCAAATTCATTTCCACACTCCGCTGGCATTGCAAGTTCGGCATCTTCAATGTCTGCACTTGCTTTATGTTTAATTGATATAGAAAGGCAAGTTTCTGCAAATTTTACAGATGAAGAATTTTATAAAAAAGCAAGTATTATCGCACGATTAGGTTCCGGAAGTGCCTGTCGTTCAGTGTATCCTAATATGGCAATGTGGGGAAAATCTACATCTATTCCATCATCAAGTAATGAATATGCCATAGATTTCTCGGCTCAAATTCATCCAATATTCAAAACTTATAAAGATGCTATTTTAATCGTTTCTTCAGATGAAAAATCAGTATCAAGTCGAGCAGGACATGCCCTGATGGAAAATAATTTATTTGCTGAAGCTAGATACCAACAAGCCAATCGAAATTTGGAAGCACTAATACCTATTTTGGAAACTGGAGATATTAATAGTTTTGGAGCAATTGCTGAACAAGAGGCGCTTTCGCTTCATGCATTAATGATGTGTTCAAATCCATCATTTATCCTAATGCATCCTAACTCCTTAAAAATTATTGATTTAATAAAACAATTTAGACAAGAAAAAGATGTACCTTTGTATTTCACATTGGATGCTGGACCTAATGTTCATTTGTTATATCCCAAAAGTGAAGAAGAGAAAGTGGCACTTTTTATTAAAGAAACACTTTCAGTGTTTTGTGAAAATGGAAAGATTATTTATGATGAAGTAGGAATAGGACCTGTGAAACTAAAATAAGCCTTATGGCAAAAACAACTGAGAATAAGTTCAATTCTAAAATTCTTTTATTTGGCGAATATAGTGCCATCCAAAACTCTATGAGTTTGACTTTGCCTTATCAAGAATTTAGCGGAACATTAGCTTTCAATACTTCTGATGTACAAAGTAAATTTGTTCAAGCTTCAAATCAAGATTTAAAAAGTTTTGCCCAATATATAGAAGAAAAAATAGAATCAAAAATTCTGCCCATAACTTTTGATATCCAAGCTTTAAAATCAGACATTGAGAAAGGTTTGTATTTTAATTCTTCCATTCCTCAAGGCTTTGGTGTAGGAAGCTCAGGTGCTTTAGTCGCTGCAATTTATACAAAATATGCCAAAGAAAAACTAAGTTTAGAACAAACCCCTAAACAAGAAGATATTCTTGCCCTGAAACAAACTTTCGCAATTTTAGAATCTTATTTTCATGGAAATAGCTCTGGAGTCGATCCGCTAATTTGCTATCTCAATTTGCCTTTATTAATTAATGGGAAAAATGGCATAGAGCCAGTCAAAGTAGAGCTTGACCAAGATGGAAAGGGAGCAATATTTTTAATTGACACAGGCATTTCTCGTTCAACTGAACCTTTGGTTAAGTATTATATGCAAAGAATGGAAGAACACACTTATAGAGAATTTGTCGATAAGCAATTAAAACCCTTTGCAAACAACTGTATCCAAGCATTTTTAGATGGTGATAAAGAAACACTATTTGCTTACATAAAATTACTTTCTAAATTTCAGTTAGAACATTTCAAGCCTATGATTCCAAAGTTTTTCAATAAATTATGGAAGAAAGGAATTGATACAGAAGCTTATTATTTAAAATTATGTGGTGCTGGTGGCGGTGGCTATATTTTAGGATTTACTAAAAACCTAGAGCAAACAAAACAAGAACTCAAAGGTCAAAAACTTGAGTTATTATGTAATATATAGCTTACAATATTCATTTAAAACTTAATTGCAGTAAGATTTGAAATAAAAATCTTCATGGATATAGAAAGCAAAACAAAACCAAAAACTTTTCTAAGAATATCTATGCCTGTTACGCCAAAAAAACGCTCAATATTTGGAAGAAATTTTATTACAAAATAAATAATTGTCAAATTAATCAGCACGCCAATTAGAATTTCCAACATATTGTATTGAGAACGTAAAGAAAGCAAGGTCGTTAAAGTTCCAGCACCAGCAATCATAGGGAAAGCAATTGGCATTACAATGGTGCCTTTAGGCGTAGATGTCTTTCCCTCTTTGAAAAAATTTCTATTCAAGGTCATCTCCAACCCAATTATAAAGATAACAATAGCACCAGCCAATGAAAAGGAAATTAAATCAATACCAATTAGTTTTAAAATAAACTCACCTCCAAAAAGGAAAGTAATCATAATAGAACCAGAAATTATAGTAGCAAATTTTTCATCAATATGACCTACTTTATTTCTGATATCTAAAATAATGGGAATAGACCCAAGTATATCAATAATAGCAAATAAGACTATACTAATGGTAACTAAATTTTTAAAATCTATAAGCATAGAAATCGAAGTTAAATATTTAGCTTGATATTCTACTAATATTTTTTAAATATTGGAGTTTTAAATATTTTAACTTTTTTTGATGTTTATTAGAAAATTTATTTACCTTTGGTTCAAACAAACTATTTACTTAAATTTATAACAAATAAAGTATCTTATGAGAAAACGAATTTTATTACTAATGGCAATCTGTATGATGATAACCTCAACAATCTTTGCCGAAATGAAAGCACCTAGAAAAGCCACTAGTGCAGTTGGAAACAGCAAATGGTCTTTAGGTCTTGGTATGGAAGTTGCGGACTTCTATTCTCCTAAAATGGGTAAACTTAAAACCTTTAAAACTCCCGTTGCATTTGGTCCTAGAATTGGGTTTTGGAGAAACTTTAATTCATCAATAGCATTAGGTATTGATGTTGCATCGTATGCATTTTCTTCTAAAAATAACGATCCTTCATTACCAGTTGTAAACTCATATAACTTATTATATGCTGGAAGTGCCATTTACAAATTCAACAATGGTTATGTAATTAAAGAAGATGCTGGTGTTGCACCTTATATCTTTGCTAAAATACAAGGCACATGGGCAGAAAAAGCAATTACTAAAGAAAATGTTAATGGCTTAGGTATTCCAATTGGTGCTGGTATTAACTTTAAAATTGCTAATAATGTCGCTTTAAACACTTATGGTGGATATAATTTTGCAGTAAAAAATAATGAAGATAATATTTTCTTTGGTGCTGGCTTAATGGTTGATTTAGGCAAAGGCAAAGTTGTCGAAGAACCAGTTAAAAAAGAAGAACCAGTTAAATTAGTAGATACAGACGGCGATGGCATTGCTGATATTGATGATGCGTGTCCTGATGTTGCTGGTGTAGCACAATTTAATGGTTGTCCAGATACTGATGGAGATGGCATTCCTGATAAAGACGATGCATGTCCAACAGTTGCTGGAATTGTAGAATTTAATGGTTGCCCTGATACAGATGGCGATGGTATTCCTGATATTAAAGATGCATGCCCAACAGTAAAAGGTGTGGCTGAATTTGGTGGCTGTCCAAATCCTGATAGTGATGGAGATGGAATCGTAGATTCTGCTGATAAATGTCCAAATGAAGCTGGTCCGTTATCAACTGCTGGTTGCCCAGACAAAGATGGAGATGGCATTGCTGACAAAGATGATAAATGTCCAAATGAAGCAGGTCCTGCGTCAACAAAAGGTTGCCCTGAAGCAAAAGTAATTCAAGAAGCGAATTCTGGCTTTAAAGACATCCAATTTGACTTAGGTAAATCAACAATTAGACCAGAATCATTCTCTATATTAGACAATGCGGCTAAAGTTATGATTGAGCAATTACCAAATACCAAATTTGAAATTGCTGGTCATACAGACTCTAAAGGTTCTGCAGCTCTAAACAACAAGTTATCTCAATCAAGAGCAAATGAGGTTGTTAAATATCTAATTTCTAAAGGCGTTGATAAATCAAGATTAACAGCTAAAGGCTATGGTTCTACAAAACCTTTAGTTTCTCCAGAAAAAACAGAAGCTGATTATCAAACAAACAGAAGAATTGAAATTAATCCTAAATAATTAATCTAAATTAATATTTGAAAGTCCCGTATTTATGCGGGACTTTTTTTATATATTTATATAAAGAATCAC
>CAYYMF010000046.1:0-16708 GCA_964472755.1 uncultured Chitinophagales bacterium
ATAGACTGTACCATCAATGTCAATATCCATAAAAACACTATCTGGAATAGTATAATTTGCGTTTTCTGTTTTCGTTTCCGCCTTCATCTGTTGGTTGCTAACGGATCGGGATATGTCAGGTCTTCTGTTTTCATCGCTGTGACGCATGTTGTTTTTCCTGTACATTTCCAGTTCCATATGTGCAAACGTTCCGACAGAAGAAAGTGCAGCATTGCGACTGTTAAGCCTTCGCTGATTATCAAAGCTGAATCTGACTGGCTTTTCTATGTTTTTTGAAACTGTTGGTGCGTACTGGAACCCCTTTAATTGGGAATCTGCAAGGTTGTTGCTCAACCAATCTATTTGTTCCGCAAGATTATGTTGCATTGTTGTTACCTCAAGTAAAAATGCTTGTGTGCTTCTGTAGATGCATTTTTGATCCTCTCTTCGTCTTTCGGTAAGAAGTACAGTAATAATAAAGACACAATGACATAATAATATACTTTTTCTTGAACAATTTTCGAATTTGCGTACCTGTACTGTACCATGTTGTACCATGGTGTACTTATCCATGGTTATGTCCAGAATCCCTTTACACCACTACATGTACCCTAAATAACAAAGGTTTTTAGAAAATCTCGAACCTGGTCACCGCCAACTTTCTATCCGAAAAGCGACAGGCGAAATAAATTCGTAGAAGATCGATCGGCTTTGCAGAATCAACGTACCCGTATACAGTTTTTCGCCCACAGGTTTGCTGTAACTAATTAAGACCCCATAATGTGGTACATGAGTCACAGAGTGTTTTATGTTAACATACATGAAGGACAACACAAACTGTACAACAAATATTGATCTGTTTACAACATGAAATTTAAAACCCAAGTGTGTCGCTGGATTCTCCACTGCTGGAATCAGATATCTCGTGCAAAGAGTGTTGATGGTGTTCCGAGTCGATGCTGGCCAGACTCAGTGATTGGCGAATCGCAGACATGTTCGTCTGCACATGCGCGTACAGATCTTCCATATTACTGTCTGACTGAATCGCGTGACCTGCGGTCTGGCTGCTATTGTGTTTCTCGGGACGCAAGAACCGCTCGATGTCCATATGCGTCTGCTGCTTGTTGTTCGTACCCACACTATATGTCCGGTACGGGGTGCGCACCACCACACTTGTGTCCATAGTATCGATACTGTGAGCATCTGCCAGACGCCCCGCCAGCGCCGCTTCAGGATGCAATTCCTCGATATCGTGGAAAGATCCAGCGTCATCGTCACCAGCATTACTTTCATGGTCACACTCATCGTCGTCACTGATGTTAAAATCCACCGGAGAAACGATGTCGGCAACATCAGGAGTGTCGTTCGCACTCTTAGCGTCCCACTCAAGAGACTCAGGCGACCAGGGACTCTCCTGCAAACCGCTGTCCTTCGCCTCTAATCCTCCCTCCGCGGTGGCCGGATGTACACGATTGTCACTACTGCGAATGGCAGCCTTGCAGTCAGCATTCTCAGTGGCGACTCTGCTTTTCCTTCCAGAGAACCACCTCTCTGTGAATGAACGCAGCGTCTCTTGGTGCACAACATACAAATACCTGGCACACAGCAGTAACATGATGCCCAGTACAGAGAGGCCGAATAGCCAAAAACCCTGTATGCGCACTGCCGGCGAGTCCTGCGGCGACGAAGCCACAATCGCCCACAAGACAGCCATTTCGGAACCAACCACAGTCGATCGTTGAATGTAGGCAGGCAGACTGCCAAACCACTTGGCGAACTCCAGTAATTGGAGAGACAGGCTCATAGTAGTTTTGGTGCCTTGGGCTGTCCAACAATCACCCAGAAGCTTTCCAGGCAGGTGGTTGCGATAACTTAGGACAACTCTGCTCTCAGCACAACTCGGGTTTGCTTTCGCCACGCGAGAAGACACAAACAGAAAGTCTGATGCTGAAAACACGGCCGCCGCCTCGCGCACTCTAACAGACGGCATTGCAGCGGAGAAGTTGTCTACGCAACGTTCCACTTCTTCCTTCACAGCTTGCATGTTGTCGTGGCACAGCAGTGGCAGAACTACATTGCACCACACGCGCTCAGACAGCTCGAATAACACGACATCCAGCAGAAGGGCGACTAAAAACACCACCGACCATCGACTCATCCAGTCTGCGGACTTGCCGTGTCCGATGGTCACACTAAACACAATCAGCAGACTGTTTACAGCCACTAAGGTGGCACACACAAGGTGTTTCGTGGCTGCAGTGACAGGTGGCACGGGATCTGTCAGATGTCTGCAGGAGGTTGAGAAGATGCGAGAGTCGTGCGAGTAGCGACCCAGCAAGTCCACCACAAAGAGATGAAATAACTCTGTTGGCAGCTCGGTGCTCTGCCGTGAAAGCGAAAGCCGACTGAGCCGCTGTATTCTCTCGTCTCCGCAGCTGTGCACGTCTGACAAACATTCCCCGAAGAACTCTTCTGGGGTCTGTTGTGCGTTCCAGCGCTGGTTTCTTATGAGCCAATATATAGTTCTTGTAATCGCTACATCCGACCGAAAGAGGCGATCGGTCGGACTGAGCGCCCACTCCCGATCGAAGAGCTCCATCGCCTCCTCGCACCCCTGAGTAATCTTCAGAGCGTCCCTGAGGGAGTACAGTGCGGCCACTAATCGCGCCAGTGATTTCTCTCGGCTAAACTCTATGGCCCTGGGGACGATGCAAATCTCCAACTGGGAGGTGCCAGCAGCGGGCCGCAGCTCCAAATCGAACTCCGCTTGGTCTTCCGCGCTCATCTGGTGTAGCGCCGCAGGATCCACAGGCTTCAACGCAATAAAGCCACTTCTTGGCAGCGTATTCTGCAGGACAACAGCGGGGGACTCCACGTGTCGTTTTACAATTCTCGAGCTGTCACCACCCACACGATCCGGCCATATACTGGAATCTCTCTCGCCCAGCTGCAGTTCGAGGTCGTATTTGTGCCAATCTTTCTCATCAATACCGTCCAAAAGTAAGTCGGTCTTCGCCTTTGAAATCACTTCCCTCTGTTTCTCCTCGCCCACGTCGGGTGCGGGAAGCACTTTGCGAGACGAGATCGTCGAACTGGGACTTTTGACCGTCTGTCCGATATCGTTTCCAGAGAGCGACAAGTTAGACCTTGTCGATGTACCAATGCGTCTGCTTTGGACGATCTTCGAGGGCTTTTGTTGGCGCTGCACAGCTTTTTTTGGTGCAAACAGGCGGTCTCGCACAATTGTCATCCATTTGTCGACGAATGATCTCCTGTCCTCTTTAATTTCCGCCAGTAATACACGCTTTAACAGATATTCCAGCACGAACAGCCGGACCAGCAACACGACCAAGAGTGTCACCAGTATGATGCGCATATCGTCCAGCGGCAACACTCGCGGCTTCACCCAGAAGCACTGGGTCTGGTACTGCTGAGGATATCCGAGGTTCGAGCCAGTCGCCCCAGTCCATCTGCACGCACTCGAGTAGTCCGCGAAAGATGAGCGAACGGCGGTGCAGGACTCAACAGACGTCTGATCTGCGCAGTTCAGAGCGCTATCAGCGGGGAACTGCAACTGCAGAAACAGATGGACCAAAAACATAACCAGGCTGACTCTTGTGAGCAAATATAAACTGTAACTATATCGACCGCTCCCAGAGGTGGTGAACGGTCGGAAATACTCGTGGTAATAAACAATTACTTCTCCCAGTCGGAGCAACAGCGGATAGTCCGTGTAGCACTGCGCAAAAAGTTCATTCACAATTGTTAACATTGCCGCCTTGGCGTCTATGAGAGCACTGGTATTATTAGCGCTGGTAGCGTTCAGCAGCAGCGATCGCCGAGATGTCATCGATCGACTGTGTTTACGCTGGGTCAGAGCAAGTGATGCATCCTGGACTTTTTTCGACGCAACTCCGCTTCCGCGGCGTTTCCATTCACTGAGCGCAACGAGCACCACGACTGCAATCCAGAGGGACGAGTAGGACAAAATCACATAGCGGGCCCCAGGCATGTCATCTGTCAGCCTTACTACAAAAAATTTAATGTACCCCGTGTCGTGTGTGCAGTTGGTAGACGCCACTGATAAGGTGGTAATAAACTCAGCGGCTGGTCCATTTTGACAAGTATCCACACAGGGATTGACGCAGTCAATGCAAAAGCTTGAGCCAGCCGCACCACAGCTACTTATTAGCCACTGATGACTGTCACACTCTATGTTTTCTGTCACCGATTCGTGTATACTCCTGGTTAATGCGCGCACAATGTCGGTCGCCGCGGTAGACCGGTCGCATTTGATTTCCTCTGCGGGCAGGCTCGACTCTCGTACATAGCGGAAGGATACGGAAGTCACTCGCTTATAAGCGGACGAGAAGGTCAGGTCGTGCGCGACGTACTCCTTCCAGGCCACCCCACCACCGAAGTGCGTCACATTGAGGATTCCCAGCTCGTAGTGGAGCATGCGGTAGTCAAGATCTTTGTCGTTGTAGTGATCATTAAGCTCCGTTCGGAACCGATCCTGCCATCTGGTTGTCTGCGTAAATGTAGGTCTCGAAGTGGGGAGTGCGCTGGGCTGGCTACTTGGGAGACTCGACGGTTGGGATGACGGCTGGGACGTAGGTCTTGCCGAATGGAAAATACCGACTGCCTTCGCCTCTGTGGCAGACAGATCACCACTAATTGAGTTCGCTGACAATAAAGACGGACTATTGTTATTCACTGCAGCAGTTTGGAGTGCTTTTGTAAAGTTCCCGCTAATCAGACTCTGTTGCAGTCGCTCAACCACCACGGCAGAAGCTGCAGTGCTGTTTGTCTCTCCAACATCGGCGACATAATAAAAAAGACTGTACTTTAACAAAACACCAGGGGTAAAGGCTACTTGTAAGAAGCTTTTGCTCTCAGTCACGTCGATTAGCTTCCTAGTGCGCAGCTCCTCTGTGGCATTGAAATCAGCAAGACTGGTCACATTCAAGATTACGCGAGGAATGCCCACAATGTCAAAAACGGTTTGTTTAAATGTCCTCAGCGCAGTAGGATCGCGGCGGAACTGCACGGCTGTAATATCACGAAGGAACTGCGACAGAGATGACGCACGTTGAACTAACCACAAAAACGCCAAATATGAAAAATAAATACCTGATTGACAACTGTTAACACAGGAATTCGCAGAGCAGTGGTCGGGAATGTTGTTGGTTGAGCCGACGGTTGTGTTGATGGTGAAGCACTAGGCTGACTACTGGGAGTTGACGGTTTGCTGGATGGATGGCTGGACGGTTGAGACGTTGGTAACGCCATTGGCGCACAAGACGGCTGCGAAGATGGCTGCGATGTAGGTACCCCAATCGGCTGCGCTGACGGTTCACTACTGGGAGCGCCTGTGGGAAACGTGGTGGGCTGCCCGGACGGCGAACTTGACGGACCCAGCGATGGTTGTGATGATGGTTGCGATGACGGTACTGCTGATGGTTGCTCGGACGGAAGCGCGGAAGGCATTCCTTGTGGTTGTAGACTAGGACGTGTAGATGGTTGCCCGGATGGCTGAGATGAGGGGAAGCTGCTGGGCGCCGCAGAAGGCTGACTTGACGGTCTCACCACTGGAGTAACAGAAGGTGTCGCAGTTGGCTGATTAGTCGGTGTTGTTGTCGGTATGGTACTTGGTTGCAATGATGGCTGCGCAGACGGTTTCGATGTTGGTGTCATGGTTGGTTGTCCAGTGGGATCACTTATGGGTTGCATAGAGGGCTGCGAGGATGGCTGGTGAGATGGCAGGTCACTGGGCTGAACCGTTGGTAGACTGGTCGGTTGGCCGGTTGGAAACCGACTGGGTTGGCCAGATGGAGAAGAACTAGGCTGGCGGGACGGCGCTCCTGTCGGATGCTGGGAAGGTTGACCTGATGGTTGCCTGCTGGGCGCATTGGATGGCTGAGTGGTGGGACTTTCTGTGGGCTGACAAGATGGCACCGACGTCGGTTGCAACGTAGGTTGGCATGTCGGATCACTCAACGGTTGTTGTGAAGGCAAGGCCGTCGGCTGCGTAGAGGGCCTGTCGCTTGGCTGGTCGCTTGGTTGAGAAGTGGGTAAGCTTGATGGTTGACAGGATGGACATGAAGTCGGCTGATTTGACGGTTGAACAGACGGTGCGCTGGAGGGTTGAGTCGAAGGACTTTCGGATGGTTGAGAAGACGGCATACTCGTCGGCGCGCTGTATGGTTGTAGGCTTGGTTGAGCAGATGGCTGACGTGTTGGTTGACGACTAGGCTTCCCTGTGGGTTGCGAAGTCGGCTGGTAGGAAGGACGTGCAGTTGGCTGCATACTTGGACTGCTCGTGGGTGCCACAGTAGGCTGTTGTGTCGGGAAAGACGTGGGTTGAGTTGATGGAACTCCGCTTGGCCTAGAACTTGGCTGACCTGATGGTTCGCAAGTAGGTTGTGTGGTGGGTTGGCAGGACGGCTGCTTAGAGGGCTGAGCAGTTGGTCGTTTAGTGGGTTGCCCACTCGGCTGACACGATGGCAATCCACTGGGTTGTGCCGACGGTTGAAGTGATGGCTGTCCAGTCGGCTGCCCCGTTGGTTGTTTCGATGGTTGGGCTGTCGGCTGACGCGAAGGCTGTGAAGACGGTTGCGACGACGGCCGGCGAGTCGGCTGACCTGAAGGTTGTCGCGATGGCGAACTGGTTGGTTGCGCGCTCGGTTGCCTCGAAGGCTGTGAGCTGGGTTGCCCGGAAGGCTGGGAAGAAGGTTGACCGGATGGCTGCGTAGAAGGCTGGCCACTAGGTTGCGTTGTGGGTTGACTGGAAGGTTGAGCACTCGGTGCACCGATGGGCTGGCCACTAGGCTGGTGAGTTGGCTGTCCTGAAGGCTGACCAGAGGGCTGTCTTGTCGGCTGAGAACTCGGCTGCGCCGACGGTTGAGCGGATGGTTGTGTAGACGGTTGTGAAGATGGTTGTCTCGAAGGTTGTCCTGTAGGCTGGCTGGTGGGCTGCCTGCTTGGTTGTGATGACGGTTTGTGTGACGGTTGCCCCGTGGGCTGATCGGTTGGACGCCCAGAAGGTTGGCAACTTGGTTGAGTAGTAGGACCGCTCGTTGGTTGCGTACTGGGCTGCTTCGATGGCTGACCAGATGGATCATTAGTCGGAGACCCTGATGGTTGATGAGTAGGTTGTCCGGTGGGCGCGCTGGTGGGTTGAATGCTTGGTACAGAAGAAGGAGAGCACGAAGGGAAGCCCGTCGGTTGCGAAGTTGGAATGTTCGACGGCTGTCCCGAAGGTTGACCAGAGGGTTGTCCCGAGGGCTCCGCAGTGGGTTGCGCTGACGGCTGTTGACTTGGCTGTGAAGTAGGAACACCGTTCGGTTGCTCAGATGGTTGACTGGTCGGTTGCACTGACGGTTGCACAGTGGGCTGTGTTGTGGGGTTGCGGGATGGTTGTCCCGTGGGCTGTGTAGTGGGCTGTGTGGAGGGTTGTCTCGACGGTCGCCGGGTGGGTTGGCCCGATGGTTGACCGGACGGTTGACCGGATGGTTGCTGCGTGGGAATCGCGGAAGGCTTGTTTGTCGGCTGTCCGGAAGGTTGAGAAGATGGGTGTGCTATCGGCTGAGAACTAGGCTGGCCGGTCGGCTGACTAGTAGGATAGCCGACAGGTTGCCTCGATGGCTGTGTGGTTGGCTTTCCGGTTGGCTGCTGGGTCGGCTGAATGGTGGGCTGCTGTGACGGTTGAGTAGTGGGTCCGTCGCTAGGCTGTCCTGTAGGCTGCGAACTGGGACCACTACTGGGCTGGCTCGAGGGCAGTCCTGCAGGCTGCTGCGATGGTTGCGCGGTGGGACGCCTCGTCGGCTGAGAAGAAGGACTAACGGTGGGTTGGCCAGTAGGCTGCGTTGAAGGAGAGGATGTCGGTTGACGGGTTGGGACGACAGTTGGCTGTCCACTAGGGACTCTCGACGGCTGCGAACTTGGCTGATTGCTGGGCATGGACGAAGGTGCCCGTGTCGGTTGAGTCGACGGTTGCGAGGTGGGTGCACCAGAAGGAATACTGGTCGGTCTTGTAATTGGGCGTACTGTGGGTAACGCTGTGGGTGACGTAGAGGGCTGAATTGAAGGCTGAACTGAGGGGATACTGGATGGTTGAGTTGAGGGCTGAGAGGTAGGAATAGCAACCGGCATCATAGAGGGGCGGGTGGTGGGTTGGGTGCTGGGTCTGCCCGTGGGCTGGGAGCTCGGATTCGCCAGGGGTTGACGAGTGGGCTGAGACGTCGGGTTCCTCGAAGGCTGTCCAGAAGGTTGGGCGGATGGCCGTCGCGATGGCTGTCCTGATGGTTTGCTTGATGGTTGACTCGATGGTTGGGTCGTAGGGGACCGAGATGGTTGTCCGCTCGGCTGAGAAGACGGCTGTCTGCTTGGCTGACTCGACGGCTTTCGACTTGGCTGCCCAGAAGGTTGGGTTGTTGGCTGGCGCGATGGTTGCACAGTGGGCCTTCTAGAAGGTTGCGCAGATGGCTGACTGGTGGGACCGATAGAGGGCTGTGCGGAAGGGTTACTTGATGGGTGACAAGTTGGCTGAGAAGTTGGATTCATGACTGGTTGTGCAGTGGGCTGTGCGGAAGGTTGACAGGATGGCTGACCTGAAGGCACTGCATTCGGTTGCATCGATGGCTGTGTTGTCGGTTGATTGCTAGGTTGACACGTCGGTCGTCTTGAAGGTTGACCGCTGGGCTGACCAGTCGGTTGTCTGCTGGGTTGTCCGGATGGTTGACGACTAGGTTGTGCACTGGGCTTGGTAGACGGTTGGCTACTCGGCTGCCTTGAAGGCTGCGCGGTAGGCTGCAGCGAAGGTTGTGCGGTGGGTTCCGAGGTTGGTTGCCCTGTAGGCTCGCTTGACGGCTGCATACTTGGCTCTGTGGACGGTTGCTGTGATGGCTGGCATGAAGGTCTGGAGCTCGGTTGTGTCGATGGCCTGGATGAGGGCTGTCCAGACGGCTGCGCACTGGGACACGAAGATGGCTGCTGCGTGGGTACTGCGCTCGGTTGGCTCGAAGGTTTCATGGAGGGCTGTTGTGATGGTGCACTTGACGGCTGCGATGTGGGTTGCATAGATGGTTGGGAACTGGGTTGCTGCGAAGGACATCCTGTGGGCTGGGACGTGGGACAAGACGATGGTTGTCCACTGGGATTACTTGAGGGCTGTGAAGATGGTTGCACTGTTGGATGCTGCGACGGTTGGGTTGTTGGCTGCGAACTGGGATTTAATGAAGGTTGCGAGCTGGGCATGCCCGACGGCTGGGTTGAGGGACTAATAGAAGGTTGGCAAGTGGGTTGGTTCGACGGAAATCCTGACGGCTGCGTGGAAGGTTGTGCGGAAGGTGCTGTCGATGGCTGGCTCGATGGTGACACCGACGGCTGTAATGACGGTTGCGTTGAGGGAAGTCCTGAGGGCTGCGTGGTGGGTTCGGAGCTCGGTTGTGATGATGGCGTACTGCTTGGTTGTCCAGAAGGCAGTATTGACGGCTGTGACGAAGGATTCCTTGTTGGCTGAGCACTTGGAGACGTACTGGGCTGCGATGACGGCTGTTGGCTTGGCTGGTCAGAAGGCTGCATTGAAGGAACACCACTGGGTTGCTGTGAGGGTGAGGCGGACGGTTGTGAACTAGGGCATTGCGAGGGCTGACCAGTCGGAAGTGTGGATGGTTGGCCTGACGGAGAATTAGTGGGCTGGGAGCTGGGCTGCGCACTCGGCTCTGATGATGGCTGTTTACTCGGAGCTGATGAGGGCTGACCAGAGGGAAATGATGTTGGCTGCGTGGAAGGCATCCCAGACGGTTGCTGGGTCGGCAGAGCTGAAGGCTGAATTGACGGACTGTGACTAGGCTGAACCGACGGTTGCGGACTGGGCACACTAGATGGCTGCGACGAGGGAAGTACGCTTGGCTGTCCTGACGGCGAAGCGGAAGGCTGCTGGGAAGGTTGACCACTAGGCTGGCCGGAAGGATGGCAACTGGGCTGATAAGAAGGAATCGAGGACGGTTGACCTGAAGGACAAGCAGTTGGCTGATTGGAAGGCTGTATTGAAGGACTTCCGCTCGGTTGTTGTGTGGGCATGTTCGACGGTTGCGAAGTTGGGATCCCTGAGGGCTGGCCAGTCGGAAGTCTGGATGGCTGGACTGATGGAGACGTACTTGGCTGAGAGCTGGGTGACGCACTTGGCTGTAACGATGGCGAGGTAGTGGGCTGGACTGACGGCTGTCTCGACGGCATTGCAGACGGTTGCGCCGACGGGAATGCGGATGGTTGACCACTTGGTTTGCTGGATGGCTGACATGTCGGCACACCAGACGGTTGGGCAGATGGGTAGGATGAGGGTTGAGTGGATGGGCAACTAGAGGGATGGGTGGACGGTTGCATCGTCGGTAGTGCTGACGGTTGAGAGCTAGGCAACGATGTAGGTTGATTGGATGGCAGCGCCGACGGCTGTGCGGACGGAACTGATGAAGGTTGAACAGTAGGCCTGCTTGACGGCTCAGTTGAGGGCTGTGAAGTTGGATAACTGCTCGGTTGGTTTGACGGGAAAGCGCTTGGCAGGCTGCTCGGCTGGTCAGTGGGAATCGCAGACGGTTGATCGGTGGGTTGTTTTGTGGGTTCTGCTGATGGCTGTGACGACGGAGAACTGACTGGTTGACTCGATGGTTGGCTAGTGGGTCTGCTAATCGGCTGCTTCGTGGGTACAGCACTAGTTGGCATAGCACTGGGCTGCCCGGAAGGCTGTTGCGACGGAGCAACTGAGGGTTGAGATGTAGGGTTTGCACTAGGTAAACTTGACGGTTGACAAGAAGGCAGAGCGGATGGTTGAGAAGTCGGCGCTAAAGAGGGCAATGAACTTGGCTGCGTCGATGGGATGGCACTGGGCTGATCAGTGGGCGTTGATGTCGGTTCTGCCGATGGTTGTGACGATGGATTGGCACTGGGCTGACCAACTGGCTGGATCGTGGGTAATGCGCTTGGCTGCATTGACGGCGCGGAACTGGGAACACTCGACGGCTGTGATGACGGCATTCCAGAGGGTTGTGACGACGGTCTTGAACTGGGTCGTGCTAATGGCTGCCACGATGGTACAGACGTTGGTTGCATTGATGGTCGATCGCTTGGCTGTGAAGAGGGACAGTTCGATGGTTGTGTTGACGGAAAGACGGTTGGTTGCGTCGATGGGATGGCACTGGGCTGAGAGGTGGGAATAGCAGAGGGCTGCACTGAAGGGTATTGTGAAGGCTGGGAAGTGGGATAGCCGCTGGGTTGAGTTGACGGCACACCAGATGGCTGAACCGAAGGAACGCATGAGGGGCGGCTCACAGGTTGAATTGATGGCCGCGATGTCGGCTGTGTCGATGGTACGCAACTGGGCATTGCCGACGGTTGATTTGTAGGCGAGGTCGATGGCTGCTGCGTTGGATCGCTGCTGGGTTGAGCGCTTGGCAACTCGGATGGTGGTGAAGAAGGTATGCTGCTGGGCTGAGATGTTGGTACGCTGGACGGCTGGCAAGACGGTATACCTGACGGTTGACTCGATGGGGTCGCTGATGGTTTTTCGCTGGGACTGCTACTGGGCTGTGTCGATGGTTCCGCAGCCGGCTGATTTGTTGGAGACCCCGTAGGCCGCGAAAACGGTTGCTTTGACGGATTCGAACTAGGCTGTGTGCTCGGTGCGGTGGTAGGTTGCACAGACGGGATGTTTGTTGGCTGACCTGTTGGGACTGTCGAAGGTTGGTTTGAGGGTCTGCTACTGGGCTGACGTGTCGGATTCAACGATGGCTGGCTAGAAGGCTTGCTCGATGGTGAAGCTATTGGTTGCTGCGTTGGAACACCAGTCGGCTGACTCGTGGGTGAACTTAACGGTTGCTGACTAGGGAGGATAGAAGGAGTCGCTGTCGGTGTTCCGAAAGGCTGTTGCGTGGGAGAGACAGATGGCTGCCTTGAGGGGTTGTTTGTGGGCAGTGATAGCGGTCGGTTCGTGGGTTGGCTGCTTGGAGTGACTGATGGCCGACAGGTCGGAGTTGAGGACGGTTGAACAGATGGACAGGCTGTGGGTTCTGCGAATGGCTGCAATGATGGCTGCATCGATGGCAATCCACTTGGTTGTAACGTGGGCACAGAGCTCGGTTGGGTGGATGGATAGGCTGAAGGTTCTTCGGATGGCTGAGTTGTCGGAGAACCAGAGGGATAATGTGATGGTTGAGCGCTTGGCATAGTGGATGGCCGATTAGTTGGCGATGACGACGGCTGCACCGACGGACACAGTGTCGGCCGCGAAAATGGTTGTAGGGATGGCAATAGCGACGGCTGACTTGACGGTTTCAATGAAGGGATTGCGCTTGGTTGCGTTGATGGTTTCCCACTTGGTCTTGTGGACGGATTTCCTGACGGTTGAGAACTGGGTCGAGTCGATGGGTTTGCAGATGGTTGAACCGTTGGGAACCCACTCGGTTGTGATGTTGGACTGGACATGACTGTTGGTGTTTGACTTGGTGCCATTGTGGATGGAATTGTAGTCTGGTCTGAAGATGTAACATACAGAAGTAGCAGAATTATTATCCAGTTGATCATACGGACACCGCCACCCATATTAACGGCAAATGTTATATATATATTCGTGCATAAAATAAGGCGGATGATTCCGATTTGTATTGATGATCAAAATAAATTTCGCTTGGATTATTATTATTTTCTATTGTTCTCGCACCAGCATTTTTTTTTACGTTTACCATGGTTTAATTATTAATTTCATACATACTGTAACGTTACTGCTTGTACCCCATGGTACCGGCCGGTAATAAGGCCTAACGGTCCGCAAATTAACTGGTCTATCATGGTACTTGGTAGTCTGTACTATTATGATGATTGTTGAAGCAGAGGTAGGATGTCATCATAAGTTTACCGCGGGTTGACAATAAGGATGCCTGCACATCATTGCATAGTTTAACACCTCATTATATGAAGGGAAACGACGACGGTAAATGATCATAAATGACGATTTTTCTGGATTTAACTTGGCTGAGAAATTAGCAAAGTATAACTTGGAGGAGCACCTTGAAGAACTTGTGGAAAATATCTGGGGAGAACGATATAAGAAGACGTTTCAACTAGGGGGTGTAAAAGGCTGGAGTTCTAGCGATGTGACTGCGTGGGTGCTTTCGCTGAAATTTCTAGGTGAAGATTCTCAGTTAATCGCACAAAAACTTGAAGAGGAATGTATCGATGGAGGGACACTTGCCAGTATCCGCGGATACATGTGGACTGACAGACTCAAGTTGTCCTTTCCGTCGTTCTACATGATGGAGCTTATCTTTCGTGGCTGGGCTCTTGGAAGTAGAACATTCAAGTTGGATTCAGTTCGTTCTAAACCTATCGGTGGGTTCCTTGTTCTTAATTATCTTCTGTCCTCATGAATGTATTACATTAGGTGTGATGGCAGGAGTTGTTGCTGATTTGAGTGTTTGTAGTCCTGAGCTGGCCAGACGCCTGGTTGACGCAGACGATGCATGCATTGCCAGTGGAGCAGGATATATCTACGGACAACTGGTGGTTTTAGGATATAAGGTGAACAACAGTGTTTACTCAGATGAGTAGTAGTGTTAAAATGTTTATCCATCCTTTGTGTTCAGGAGTATCGACTGTTGGACAACTCTTTGTACCCCTTCGGAGCCTCTAATGAGAAATTTCTGTTGAAGAGAAGGTGAGACTTTTTGATTGGTGAAGTTGGATTAACTCTTTTGGTGATTGTGCATCCATTTCCTCAGACGTATTCCAAATGGCATACAGAGGGCTGAGACAAGGATGTGTAGTGAGAATGACGTTGCGGCGAACGTCACAGGCGTGTGTAAGATTGTGTTCTATCCTGCGAACCAACACATTGCCGGGAGTAACCTCGCAGCGCTGTCTTCCAGTGACAGCGTCGACTCATCCGTCACTGTGATTGACTTCGTCAGTGATCCGTCCAAGGACGCCTATCAGATCGGCCGCATGACGCACTCCACAAACGACTTCCACGTCTCTGGACAACTGCACGAGGACGAAGAGGGAGTGCCTACCGGACCGGTGAGCAGATACGCTTGTAGGATTGAGTGCGAGAGACTGGCGCCTTTCCGTACCTTCATATATTCTGGGGCATTCGACAATCGCAATGTTTGTTTGGCTGAATGCGAGAAAGCTGAAAGGTATTCTGATCGTTTCAATATTCATAGGAAATTAAGGTGGCGAAGTGGATGCGCGTAAACGAGACCGCAACAGGAAGCGAATGTCCAGAACATAAGGATATCGTTGATGGGTTCACCACCTTTGGAGTGAAGGTGTGGCACCCGGACACCGCCCGATGGGTGGAGATATCAGTCCTAGGTCACGCATATGAGCCCCGCACAGAGTGCGCGCAAATGCCTGGACGGCGAGTGTCGCTGAGTGGTAGTGATGTGCGGCTACCTTTCAACATGCTTAGGAATGGCAGCATCGTCGATATTGGCGGTGTGGCGATGGTCTTCCAGGGCCCAGTGAGCATGGCACGCACAATGAATGTAATGGGGTGATGTGGAGTCATATGTAGGATCCGATTATAAATTTTCTGTTTTGTCGAACAGATGAATCCAGCGGAGGTAATTCAGTCACTGAACGACATGAAGCCGCAGTGCCCGGTGTTGTTCAACGAGATCAAGTTCAGCTTCCTAGACTCGAAGCAACGCGCCGTGAAAGCCATTCGTCGCTCAACCGACGAGTGTTTACCTGCAATTATGCCGTTAGGTAGCTTCCATATCCCTGCCACGGACTACTCGGATGTGAATGCAGAGAACAGATCCTATGTGTTCCCTGCGTGTGGACACGTCCACGGCTACCATCGGTCCATGGAACACAAGCCCTGCCCGTTTTGCAGGAAGAGTGGCCCCTTCGTTCCGATCGCTTTCTCCTTCGAGCCGTCCATCTGCGACCGTCGGCCAACCCACGTATTCAATCCCTGCGGACACGTAGCGTCGCATCGCACTTGCCATTTCTGGTCGCAAATTCCTTTGTACAGCCGCAACCTGCCATCGCATGAGATGAGCCCCATTTGCCCCTTCTGCGCGACAGAGCTGGCTAAGAATGACACATCGAGTGGCTTTGTGGGTTACAGCCGCCTCGTGCTGCAGACGGAAAGTGGCGCCTCGTGGCCTGCAGACTGCACTCTCGAGGAGGACCAAGCCCGTCTTGACCACTTGCAGAGTCGTTCTCAAGTCGTTGAGGACATTGTGGAAAGCCAGAAGCTCCTCTTTAGTCGCGAACAAACTCAACGACAAAATGAAATGGCGGAAGAAGCTATCATGTCCATCACTGGATTACACAACAGTTTTCCAGCACTGGAATTAAAGTTTCCAAAGTATACACCACAGCTAGTTTGAGCCTCACCGGGCTAATCTCATCTCTCCCTTGTTCTTTTTTCTGGTTAATTGAAGTTAGTTTGGAAATTGCGCTGCACTTTTGTTCAACTGAGATCTCGTTTGTCCATGTACGATGAACGGCTTCAGAACTCCAAACTGTATTTCACCTAATATTGTATCGAAAAAATCAACAAATATATTATAATATGGACTGCAAACACCATAACGTCTTCAGTTGCTGTTCATTTATGCATTATAAACCGTATTATGAAACCGCATTTTAGAAAATGAATCGAAAAATATCACACAATCTTCTCAAAGGTACGTACTATGTGTTGGGTCAATTCGTTTTCTCACATAACCATATCCTTTTGAACTGTATTGTAACAGTGACAAAACTGGTAGCCGTTGTAGGAATACACATTATCATATTTTTATCGGGCACTGTCAATGGTTCGGAGAACCCGACGTTCTCACCTTCCATATATCCGAATAGTGTTGTTACTTCAGTTCCAACAGAACCGCCATCAATTCAACCCACCAAACTTCCATCCTCACAGCCATCCAATATTCCGAGCTCTCAACCATCATCACAACCATTCGCATCACCTTCAACACAACCTACTGGAATTCCGTCACAGTATCCATCGACGAGACCAAGTGGGAGTCCAACCAATCAGCCCAGTTGCAAACCCAGTTCTCAACCATCTTCAACTCCATCAATACAACCCAATTCCAACCCAAGCAACTGCCCCACTACTTCACCATCTGTAAGGCCCACAAATCAGCCCACCAGCGACCCCTCCACTCAACCAACTTCTCCACCCTCTGGAAGCCCCACGCAGCAGCCGTCCTCAAGACCAAGTGCTCAGCCCAGTGGCGTGCCTGTGGTAGCTCCGACGTCGCAGCCGTCGGCCAGCCCATCGACACTTCCTTCGAGCTCGCCAACAACGCAGCCTAGCAGCCGTCCGTCGGTGAATCCCAGTGTTCAGCCGTCGGCCAGTCCGTCGACTCAGCCCAGCGCGAGTCCGTCGATCCAGCCCAGTAGCAGACCGACCGTGCAGCCCAGTGCTGTTCCAACTCAGCAGCCCTCGAGTGCGCCTTCCGCGCAACCCAGCGGTAATCCATCGACGTCGCCGTCGGTGCTGCCGTCAGGGCAACCCACGGGAAGCCCTTCACAGCAGCCTTCTAGCGAGCCGTCCGTGCAGCCTAGTGGAAGTCCTTCGACGTCACCGACAGCATCGCCATCGCTGCAGCCGAGCAGCAGGCCATCTAGCTCGCCATCCACGCAGCCAAGTGGAAGCCCCACGCAGCAGCCGTCCTCAAGACCAAGTGCTCAGCCCAGTGGCGTG
>CAYYMF010000046.1:16808-18293 GCA_964472755.1 uncultured Chitinophagales bacterium
ATCCATCGACGTCGCCGTCGGTGCTGCCGTCAGGGCAACCCACGGGAAGCCCTTCTATTATGCCGTCGGGCCAGCCGAGTAGTGTTCCTAGTGTGCAACCTTCGGCTTGGCCAACGATGCAACCGTCCGTGTTACCTACTGGGCAACCGAGTGGGCATCCATCTGGTAGGCCTTCTCGAGTTCCAACTGCACAGCCGAGTGTGATACCATCAGCACTTCCTTCTGTACAGCCTACTTGCCACCCTTCATGCCAGCCATCTTCTTGTCCGTCTGCGCAGCCTTCCAGCCAGCCGCTCAGTGTGCCGTCGTCCAGCCCATCTGTACAACCGACCAGCTACCCGTCATCGCTACCGTCCGCGCAGCCGAGCACATTACCTACGGGGCAACCAAGCATGGCGCCATCTGGACAGCCATCGTCGATTCCAACGCTTCAACCGTCTGGACAACCCAGTTCTATGCCAACAATACAACCGTCGTCGTTGCCGTCCTCCCAACCTTCCTCCCAGCCAATTATGAGCCCGTCAAGCAGGCCGTCTTGTCAACCATCCAGTGCACCGTCGTCGCTACCCAGTAATGCTCCATCGTCTCAACCAAGTACTCAGCCTTCAGAGTCGCCCACTAGACAGCCGTCTGGGTCTCCTACCAGTATGCCGTCGAGAAAACCATCTGCGCAGCCCTCGTCATCTCCGTCTGGCCAGCCCAGCATCCAGCCCTCGGGCATTCCAAGTACTGAACCGTCGGCTCTGCCTTCGTCGGTGCCCACTCAACAGCCCAGTAACATACCGACGGGACAACCGACCGGTTTACCTTCTGTACAACCATCAGTGATTCCGACTGCACAACCATCATGCTTTCCGAGCTCACAGCCAACCGGCAATCCAAGTACACAACCTACTACGGTGCCTTCATCCGTACCTTCGCAACAGCCGACATCCAATCCTTCCACTGTACCATCCGCTATGCCAAGTGCACAGCCAAGCGATCAACCGAGTGGGCTGCCATCTGCCCAACCAACTGTGCTGCCATCATCCATACCTTCTGCGCAGCCCTCTGAGCAACCTATGGCTTTCCCGACAGCCCAGCCGTCATCTTATCCGTCGCGGCAACCGAGTTCTGTGCCCTCGGGTTTACCGACCTCACAGCCCACTGTTACACCGTCTGTACAGCCGTCCGACTGTCCAACATCCCAGCCAAGTAGTAATCCATCGGTTCGACCCAGCTGTCAGCCTTCCACGCAACCCTCAACAATTCCGTCGAGCCAGCCCAGTGTCTCTCCAACGGGACAGCCAAGCGCCAATCCGTCAACTCAGCCCAGTGGCCGACCTTCGCATCAACCCTCATCACAGCCATCGGACTTCCCCTCGAGTTTACCGTCAGTGCAGCCCAGTTCGAGACCAAGTAGTCAACCATCCGCATTTACTAGTGTTGTTCCGACTTGTCAACCATCGAGTTCACCATCAAAACAACACACCAGATCTACTTCCG
>CAYYMF010000047.1:0-18241 GCA_964472755.1 uncultured Chitinophagales bacterium
AATTGTCCAATGGCTCTTGCAATATCCATTCTTTCACTCATTAATTCTAAGAAATAGTTGTCAATTCTATCAATATTAGCACGTAATGATTCTAGTTTATCTTCTTCATAATCATCTAATTTGCTATGACGAACTACTAAATTAGCAACTAATTCGCCTAATTGCTCAGGTGTAATTTGTTGTGCAGCATCACTCCAAGCATTATCTGGATCTCTATGCGATTCCAACATTATACCATCAAAATCTAAGTCTAAAGCTTTTTGACTTACATAGCCTAACAATTCTCTATTCCCACAAATATGTGAAGGATCAACGATAATACTGATTTCAGGAACTAATCTTTTTAATTCAACTGGCAATTCCCACATTGGTTTGTTTCTATATTTAGTTTTTTCATAAGTTGAAAAACCTCTATGAATAGCACCGACTCTAGTTATGCCTACTTTATTTAAACGTTCCATTGCTCCCATCCACAATTGCAAATCAGGATTAATAGGATTTTTAACTAAAACAGGAATATCCACACCTTTTAAAGCATCGGCAACTTCTTGAACTGAGAAAGGATTTACGGTAGTTCTTGCACCTAACCAAAGAATATCAACACCAGCTTTCAAACAATCTTCCACATGTTGAGCTGTTGCAACTTCTACAGTTGTTGGTTTATTGATTTCTTTTGCCGCGGCTACTAACCAAGCCAATCCTTCTGTTCCGATGCCTTCAAACATACCAGGACGTGTACGTGGCTTCCAAATTCCTGCTCTTAATACATCGATATTTTGATTACCTAATCTTTTTGCTGTTTCCATCATTTGATCTTCTGTTTCACATGAACAAGGACCAGAAATTACGATTGGTTTCTTAAAGTTAAAACCCCACTCATTAATTGGTTTTATTTCTAAATTACTCATATTGCAAATTTAATTTATTGTTTGTTAATTACTTATTATTTTTCTTTTTATTTATTTAAAATTTCTATGGATAAACAACTCTATCATAATGTAATACCGTTGGCAATTCCTCATAAAAATCTTGTAATAATGCTCGCCATTCTTTAAAGCCTTCAGAGTTTCTAAAATCGACCATGTGATTTTCATAAGTTTCCCAATAAATCATCAATAAATATTGGTTTTTTATTTCTTTACAAGCTTGTAATTCATGCTTAATATATCCTTTGGATTTATTAATAATTTCAGATGCTTTTAAGAAATTTTCTTCAAATTTCAATATTTGTTCAGTCTTAATTTTTAATGTAAATGCTTCTAGTATCATAATGTTTTACTTTAATATTTTTTTAATTTGATTGGCATCTTTCATAAATTGATTCAATTCATCATATTTCCCTTTATTGATGTAATTTCTGAAACTGTACATTTTCTCAATGTAAGTATCTAGAACTTCCAAAATATTCGTTTTATTTTGAATAAAAATTGGAGTCCACATTTCAGGTGAACTCTTTGCTAAACGGACAGTACTCTCAAAACCTCCACCTGCCATTTCTAAAATCGCACTTTCATCTTTTTCTTTTTCCAATACCGTTGCTGCTAAAACAAAAGAACTAATATGTGAAATGTGGGAAACATAAGCTGCATGAATATCGTGTTGATGAGCATCCATATATTTTAAGTTCATTTTCAGTGATTGATACATTTGCTCTACTAATTCTACAGCATCGCTATCTGAATTTTCCTTGTCGCAAATAATACAAACTTTATGGTCAAATAGATTATGGATAGCGGCAGTTGGTCCAGAGTTTTCTGTTCCAGCCATTGGATGTGAAGCAACAAATCTATTTCTATTTTTATGATTTTTCACCGCATCAACAATTGCACCTTTTGTCGAACCCATGTCCGTAACCACTTGATGACTTTCAATATTATCTAAAACAAATAACAACTCATCTACTAATGCATTGACGGGAACAGTAAGCACAACTAAATCTGCAATTTTAAGTGCTTCTTCTTTAGATAAAACCCTATCTACTAATTTTAAATCTAAAGCTTTCTGATTGGTCAAAGCTGTTCTTCCAACACCTATAATTTCCGTTGCAAAATGCCTGGCTTTTAAGTCTTTTGCCACAGAGCCTCCTATCAATCCCATTCCAAATATTGCAACATTCATTTCATATTATCTTTAAAGTTTTCCAATCGCATCTATTCTAATTATTGAATAATTTTTCAATTCGCTTCAATGCTTCTTGCAAATCATCTTCATTGCTACACAATGATATTCTGATGTATCTAGCTCCATTCGTTCCGAAAATAAAACCTGGTGTAATAAATACATCTGCTTCATGTAGAATTTTCTCTGTCAAATCTTCTACATTATCATATTTATCCTCAATTTTTGCCCACAGAAACATACCCACTTGATCTTTGGTGTAAGTACAATTTAGAGTATCCAAAATTTGATACGCAATTGTTCTTCTTTTCTTATACACTTCATTTCTTGCAGTATGCCATTCTTGGCTATTCGTCAAAGCGGCAATTGCACCAGCCTGAACAGGCAAATACATGCCACTGTCCACATTAGATTTCACTTTTAAAATTGTATCTATATATGCTTTATTACCAACTATCATTCCAATTCTTGCTCCAGCCAAATTGTGCGATTTACTTAATGAATTTAATTCAATACAAACCTCTTTTGCACCTTCTGCATGAAAAATACTCATAGGTTGCTCATTATTCAAAACCAAGCTGTATGGGTTGTCATTACAAATTAATATTTTATATTTATTTGCAAATGCAATTAATTGTTCAAAATAAGCAACATTCCCTTCCGAACCAGTAGGCATATTAGGATAATTTACCCACATTAATTTTACTTCATTTAAGATTTTATCCTCAATGGAATCAAATTTAGGCAACCAATTATTTTGTTCATCTAAATCATAAAAAATAGGCTCTGCACCTGCTAAATAAGTAGCTGATGTATAAGTTGGATAGCCAGGGTTTGGAATCAATACTTTATCTCCAGGATTTAAAAATGCATTAGAAATAAATGAAATTCCCTCTTTAGAACCCAATAGTGGCAACACTTCTGAATTTGAATTAAAAGTTACATTATATGTAGATTTATAAAAACCTGCCAAGCCTTGACGCAATTCAGGTGTACCAATATAGCTTTGATAACCGTGTGTATTTAGTTGTTTTGCTTTTTCCACTAATGCATTGATTGTCGCATCAGATGGTGGCATATCAGGATTTCCAATGCCTAAATTTACAATTGGCTTTCCTTGTGCTTTCAACTGAGCAATTTCTTTCAATTTTGCTGAAAAATAATACTCATTAATATGAGCTAATTTTTTTGCAGGTTCTATAATCATAAAATCTTTTAACTACTTTTATTCTGAAACAATAATTTTCTTTCCTCTTTCATATTCGCCCAAAATGCTCAATTCTTTACACAATGGCTCTATCTCTTTTTTCATATTTTGATAAGCATTTTTATCTTCAAATTCTAAGTCAGCATACATATAATATTGCCATTCTTCACCGATGACTGGCAAGGATTGAATTTTAGTTAGATTGATTTGATGTTCGCCAATAACAGTCAATATCTTAGCCAAACTTCCAGGTGTATGAAATGCTCTAAAAGAAATTGATGCTTTATTGATATGTTCACTTCTACTATTGACTTTTGATTTATCTTCTAGAATCAAAAAACGAGTAAAATTTCTTTTATTATCGTGAATATCTTCAGCCAAAATTTCTAAGTGATTAATTTTTGCTGCTCGTTTACTTGCAACAGCTCCACGTTTTTTAATTTGGTTTTTATAAATTTCTTCAGCACTTAAAGCGGTATCTGCAGATTCTACTATTTGAATATTTGGATACTTTCTAAAAAAATTTCTACATTGTAATAATGCTATCGGATGAGAATGTACTTCTTCTAAATCTTCAATTTTTTGACCTTCTAAAGCCATTAAATTCATGCCAATTCTCAAATAAACTTCTCCTATTATTTCAAGATTAGAATTGCCTATATTGGCATAATTATTCAACAATGAACCCGCTAATGAATTTTCAATGGCACAGACAGCAAAATCGGCTTTTTGCTTAGCCATTACATCAAACAATTTTGTAAACGATACACATTCTACAGTTTCAATTGCTTCTCCAAAGAACTTTATTGCTGCAATCTCATGAAAAGATGCTTTAAAACCTTGTATTGCTATTTTTGTTTTCATTTTACTATAATTTTTTCAAAAAAAAAGTCCCGAAAACTCGGGACTATAATTTATCTATTGAACACAGCATTACAATCCCTTACTTGGTAGTAAAGTAAAAGTAATAACCATATACAAAATTCATAATCATAAAGCAAAACAAATCATTTTTTTTGTTTTTTACAAGTTTAAGGATATTAAATATTTATTAAGTGGTATAAAAATAGTATAGGTAAAGTAAATAATTTGATTATACTTGCTCTCATTATGTTGAACTTTGACACCGTAACGAACTTAGCTCCTTTTGAAAAACTTGCTTATTGTAATACACAATATCCAACTTTATTAGTGAGTGGCTTAGGTTTTCAAGACCAAAATAAAGTAACTAACTATTGGGGCAAAGTGCCTGAATATTTAAAACTTCATGGTGCCGATGTTTATTTGGCTAAACAACATGCGTTCTTAAGTATTCCTGATAATGCGATACGCTTAAAATATAGAATTTTAGATATTCTAGAATCAACAAAAAAAGATAAAATAAATATTATTGGGCATTCAAAAGGTGGTTTAGAAGCTAGATATGTTGCTGGAAAACTTGGTATCCATGGACAAATTGCAAGTATTACAACGCTTGGAACACCACATCAAGGAGCACATTTAGCTGATATTGTTTTGGGTAAAATCCCAATTCCAAATTTTGCAATGGCACAACTCACTAATATTTATGCAAGAATATTAGGCGATAGTCAACCAGATAGTTTTCGAGCAGTATTGCAAGTTTCTACCCAACAGCTAAAAAAATTCAATGCTGAAGTTCCTGATATTGATAGTATTTATTGTCAGAGTTATGCTGGTCATATCAACAAAGATTATCCAGGTACAATGTGGCGTACTTTAGCTGGAATTCTTAAACCTTATGATGGAAAAAATGATGGTTTAGTTGGTGTTGAATCTGCAAAATGGCAAAATTATAAAGGTCTTATTGCAACAGAAGATGCTCCAAGCGTAAGCCATGGCGATATGATAGGATTTGCTCAAACTATTGGTGAAAAAAAATTCAACGCACGAGCATTTATTGCCTATTTATTGCATGATTTGAAAGAAAGAGGTTGTTAAATAAATAGTAATCTTTGAATAATAAGCAATCTGAAATTTGGGCAGAAGAATATAAAACAATTTGGAGGTTAGATTGGAATTCCTAGTAAATTTGGGATAGTGTCCGATAAAACACGAATGGTTGTATCGCTTTAAATACACCTACTTTAATCAATTGTATGAATCTGAGGCAGATTATATCAATTGGTATAACACCAAAAAATTACACTCTGCCTTAGGTTCCCTTACACCATTAGAAATGGAATTAAAAATAACAAATAGTAAAAACATTTGGCTTGAAAAAATTAGTCCCAATTTAGTAGGAACTACATCAATTAATATCTGTAATAATCTGGCTTGTATGGACCAGCAACTGGAATACTTAAATATTCACTTTGAGTAGTTGTCAATTCATCTAATTCCACTCCAATTTTTGCTAAATGTAAACGTGCCACTTTTTCATCTAAATGTTTAGGTAAAACATACACTTTGTTTTCGTATTTGTCCGTATTTGTCCACAATTCTAATTGTGCTAGAGTTTGGTTAGTAAATGAATTACTCATTACAAATGAAGGGTGACCTGTTGCACAACCTAAATTTACTAAACGACCTTCAGCCAATAAGATTATATCTTTTCCGTCTATCGTATATTTATCTACTTGTGGTTTGATTTCTACTTTTGAATTACCATAATTAGTATTCAACCAAGCAACATCAATTTCAATATCAAAATGACCAATATTGGCAACGATACATTTATCTTTCATTGATTTAAAATGTTCGCCAGTTATGATATCTCTACAACCTGTTGTAGTAACAACAATATCAGCTTCTTTAACGGCATCAACCATTTTCTTCACTTCAAATCCTTCCATTGCTGCTTGCAAAGCACAAATAGGGTCAATTTCAGTAACTATAACTCTAGCTCCAGCTCCTCTTAAAGATTCAGCAGAGCCTTTTCCTACATCACCATATCCTGCAACAACTGCCACTTTACCTGCAATCATTACATCTGTTGCTCTTCTAATTGCATCAACACAACTTTCTCTACAACCATATTTATTATCAAATTTAGATTTAGTTACAGAGTCATTAATATTGATAGCTGGTAATGGTAAAGTACCTTTTTCCATTCTTTCATATAAACGGTGAACACCAGTTGTTGTTTCTTCAGACAGACCTTTGATGCCACTTATTAATTCTGGATAAACATCTAAAACCATATTCGTCAAATCACCACCATCATCTAAAATCATATTTAATGGACGATCTGGAGAACCAAAGAATAATGTTTGTTCAATACACCAATTAAATTCTTCTTCATTCATACCTTTCCAAGCATAAACTGGAATACCTGCCGCTGCAATTGCTGCCGCTGCATGATCTTGAGTTGAAAATATATTACAAGAACTCCAAGTAACGTCAGCTCCTAATTCTACTAACGTTTCAATTAAAACTGCAGTTTGGATAGTCATGTGTAAGCATCCTGCAATTCTTGCACCTTTCAAAGGCTTAGAAGCACCAAATTCTGCTCTCAATGACATTAAACCTGGCATTTCTGCTTCTGCTAATTCAATTTCTTTTCTTCCCCAATCTGCTAAAGAAATATCTTTAACTTTATAAGGTAATTTAAAATCTATTGCTGTTTTTGTACTCATAATTTTTTAAAAATTTATTTTATGCAAAGATAAGTAGAAATCAAATGCTACTAATTACCATAGGACAACTAAAACAATGCATCAATAAAATAATGCTATCGAAATGCTCCAGCAATTTAGAATAGAGATCAAATCTAAATTCTATTATACGCTAATTCTATTTACAAAAAGGTATAAGATAATTTCATCACACCAGTTGTACCAATAATTGGCGAGCCAATTAATCTCTGCTGTTTGTGGCTATATAAGTTTTGTATGGAAACCGCAACATTAAATTTATCTTTTAAGAATTTCGGCGTATAAGAAATATCCAAATCCATATCGTGTGTTGCTTTTTGATATCCAATAAAGTTTCCTGAATTTACAGGAAATCCTGAATTGTATTGAAATCTAACACCAAAATTTAATCCTACTTTTTCAATGTTATAATTTAATCCAATATTTAACTTATGTTTTGGAGAATTTAAAGCAACATAACTAAAAACTGCATCATCTAAAGCAACTGAATCTCTACTAATCCAAGAATAATTTGTAGATAATACAATATTTTTAGACAAATAAGCATTTGCACCAAAATCAACACCATAGATCGTTAAATCACCAATATTTCTAGTAATCAAAAGCATATTTGGACCATTGGTTTCTTGAGTGGTAATTACGCCAATTGGTAAATTTGAAACTGCTTTTTTAAATAATGCTAATAATTCATCACTACCTGAACCGTTTCCATTTCCACCTAAATCAGCTCTAGTATCTAATAATCCGTCTAAAACAGATTTAATAATGGCATTATCAGGATTATTATAATTTGCTAGAATTAATGGTCCAACATAATCCAATAACTGGTCAGCATTAAATTGTACAGTAGGTGTAGTCATTGTAACTGGAGCTATAAAATCTTTAAAATCTGTTCTATAAACATCTAAAGACAAGCCAAGTATTTTAAACAATAATCCTTTGTAGCCCAATTCATAACTATAAGTAATAGTTGGTTTTAACCCAGGAATATCTTTTGTTTTTTTCCATGTTGTATTTTCATCAAACTCACGAGTTGTAGTATTCAGATTCTTTACTTCGTGCTCAATACTATTTGGAATGGTAGCAGGTGCTAATGCATTTATTAAACCATCAGCCAACACAGCCAATGAACTATTTGGATCAAAACCAAACTGCATTAAAAATTGGCTTTTTATTGCATTTTTAATTCCATTCCAAGCAGCATTATTTATACTTCCATCGCCTACATTATAATAAGTATTGTTTGTTGTACCATAAGGAGATCTAAATTGTGGTAATAATTGTCCACCATAATATGGATTATTTGCAAAAGAATAATGCAAACCATCTCGAGGTGTACCAATATTACGAACTTGAATACCTTGTGGAATCTCAGCTTGTTTAGCATCTACGAAATAACCAGCAATTCCAGGATTTTTAAATGCTCTATTAAAAGTAAATCTTAAATTTTGTCCGGTTCCAGGTTTATAAGACAAAGCCAATTTGGGAGAAAATATAACTTTCTTATTGACTGTATTATAATCTAAACGAGAAGCAAAAGTAATATCAAAACGAGGATGCAATTTATAGTTTCCTTGAAAGTAAATACCATATTCGTCTAAATTGTCTTTATCCTCATTTTTACCATTTACTGAACCTTCTGTATCAGGTCTATTCCAAAAGCCATCAAATCCATAAATCAAAAATATTCTTTTCAAGAAAGTTGAGGCGTGTTGCAATTGCAATCCATACATTTTAGAATGATCGACATACATTCCACCTATTGGGACAAAAAATGAATTTCCAGAATTATTCCCATTCATATAAAATTGAGCAAATAAATCTTTCCAACTAAATCTCGTTTGAGCATAATAATATTTCCAACCTTCATTTTGCAAAGCACCAACTGGACTAGCAATCACACCATTACTAAGACTATAGCCACCATTAATTACCAAATTGATATCCTCATTATAACGAATATCAAAACGGGCATCTACCATGCCATTATTAATTTGTTCATCACGACCATTTTTTACTAAATCACCTTTCCCATTTGGATCAATAGTCAAATCAGATCTTAAATAATGAATATCTTCAGATGAAGCTTTAAATTTTATAATTTCGTCAGGCTCACTTGGGTCATTATATTTCCAATCTAAAGCTCTAAAATATTTTGCAGAAATTTTATATCCTAATTTCAATTTAGGGTTTTTGCTATGGATAGTATCTGCTAAGTAAGCACTAAGTGTATAAATACCTCTTTTAAATAGATAATCTTCATCGTATCTATTCTTGACATCACTTTCGATAGCTAAAGGTCCTTTTATTTTTTGTCTAAAACCAATACCTACAGATACTTTCATACGTTGTTGGTCAATAGGTGATTTTGTAATAATATGTATCACACCATTACTTGCGTTTGGTCCATATAATGCAGCTGCTGGACCTCTCAATACTTCAATTCTATCAATATCATCATCACTTGTTGTAAGCATTTGATATTGCGTTAAACCTGTATTAGGTAATTTTGCAATTCTATAATCTGTGATAGTTAAAACATCAGTTGTAAAATAACCACTAAAACCACGCATCGATGGAGAACCACTATTAATACCAGTTTTCTGCATATATACGCCAGAAATATTTTTCAAATGATCGCCAACATCACTTGTTGCTTTTTTCTCAATCGTACTTGCATCAATCAAGGTTATTGAGGCTGGGGCATCTAAAATTTTTTCCTTTCTTCTTGATGCTGAAACGACAATTGTATTTAATACTTGAGCTTCAGTTCCCATATCAATTTTTAAGTCTGCATCGCCAACTGCTGTATATATATAATCTTGAAATCCTACATATCTAAATATAACAATATCACCTTCATTTACTTTTAAAGAAAAGTTACCTTCAAAATCAGAAATGGTTCCTTTTAATTTATCGTTCTCCACAAAGATATTCACCCCAATCAATTCTTCTTTGGTTTCTTTGTCTGTTACTTTTCCTTTAATTGTAAATTCCTTGTTGGATTTTTTTTCTAATACTTGCTGTCCTAATGAAAAGAAACTAAAACATATCGTCAATATCACCACCAAAAAGTACCTAATCTTCATATTTTTCTTTATTTATTTAAAGCACAAAAATCTTATATTTCTCTTTATTTAAAAACTAATTCTACCAACAATACTAAAAATACCAATTTTCCGTTAGTAATTGAGTACTATTCAAAAGCGTTTTCTCCAGTAATATCCATTCCGTTAATTAATAAATGAACTTCATGTGTACCTTCATAAGTTATCACACTTTCTAAATTCATTGCATGTCGCATAAATGGCAAATCGCCAATGATACCCATCGCCCCACAAATCTGACGACATTCTCTTGCTGTTCTTAAAGCTAATTCTACATTATTTCGTTTACCCATTGAAATTTGAGCAGGCGTAATTTTATTTTCGTTATATAATTGTCCTAAACGTAAAGCTAATAATTGTGCTTGAGTCATTTGTGTATGTAATTCGGCTAGTTTCTTTTGTGTTAATTGGAATTTAGCTAACGGCTTTCCAAATTGTGTTCGCTGTTTGCTATATTCTATGGCTGTATGCAAACAATCCATAGTTGCACCCAATGCACCCCAAGCAATACCATATCTTGCAGAGGATAAACAAGACAATGGCGCCTTTAATCCTTTTGCCAAAGGCAAAATATTTGTTTCATTCAATTCTACATCGTTAAAAATAAGTTCGCCAGTGATAGATGCTCGCAAACTCCATTTATTTTTAATCTCAGGTGTAGAAAATCCTAGCATTCCTTTTTCAACTATACAACCTACAACGTGATTATTTTCATTTTTTGCCCAAACGACTGCAATATCAGCAATTGGTGCATTAGTAATCCACATTTTTGCACCATTTAAAATATACTTATCGCCTTTTTTAATCAGTTTAGTTTCCATACTTGATGGATCACTGCCATGATTTGGTTCAGTTAAACCAAAGGCTCCAATCATTTCGGCAGTGGCTAATTTCGGTAAGTATATTTTTTTCTGTTCCTCTGAGCCAAATTTATAAATGGGTAACATTACCAAAGAACTCTGAACACTGGCACAGCTTCTTATTGCAGAATCTCCTCTTTCTAGCTCTTGCATTATTAATCCATAACTAATCGCATCTAAACCACCACCTCCATACTCTGTAGGAACCATAGCTCCGAAAGCATTAATCTTTGCTAATTCTGACAATAATTGTTTTGGAAATTTTGCATTTTGAGCATAGTCATCAATAATAGGTATAATTTGATGATTAGTAAAATGCTGTACATTCTCTCTAATCAATTTTTGTTCTTCCGTTAAAAAACTATCTAATTCTAAATAATCAAAATTTCTATAAGAAGATATAAACGAATTTTGCATGATATAATGTATTTTTGTTGAGATGCAAGTTATAGAAAAAAAACAAAGTATTGGTTTAGTCGGAATGGAATTTTATGCCCATCATGGATACTATGAAGAAGAACAAAAAATTGGTGGACAATATACTGTTGATGTCTATATTCAATACGAGGCTGAATTTTCGGAAGATAAAATTGAAAATACTATAAATTATGAAATTGTCTATCAAGTAGTTAAAAATCAAATGACAATATCTTCAAAATTAATAGAACATATTGGAGAACAAATTATTAGACAACTTAAAAAAGTACTTCCAACACATCAAAGTATAAAAGTTGTTATAAAAAAACATCGTCCACCATTAGAAGGTATTGTAAATTATGCAATTTTTGAAATAGAAATGTGATAAAAGTTTGCATATAAAGAAAAAGGTTTTATATTTGCACTTCGTTAGTATAAACTAATAGGGTCGGTTGGCCGAGAGGCTAGGCAGAGCTCTGCAAAAGCTCGTACGGCGGTTCGAATCCGCCACCGACCTCCAAAATAAAACGCAAGTTATTGTATATCAATAGTTTGCGTTTTTCAATTTAAAAAAGTAGCCCATAAAATTAGAAAATCTGTTTGTATTTATTAGGATTAACTTCATGCATTATTGCATATAACTTTCGTACGATATCTTGATGGTTGGGTTTGCAAAAATAATCACCATCTGTACCAAATGATGTACGATGTTCTTTGGCTGCTATGGATTGAGGAACAACATCTAAATAATTAAAAATATTTTGCTGTTCCATTACTTTTTGCATCATATAAGCAGTAGCTCCACCTGGATAATCTTCATCTAAGAAAACTACTCGATTTGTTTTCATTACAGATTTTCCAATTAGTCCATATATATCAAACGGCAATAAGGTTTGTACATCAATCAACTCTACAGAAATATCTAATGATTCTAATGTGTTTACAGCACTTTGTGCAATTCTAACACAGGAGCCATAAGTTACTAATGTAATATCTGTTCCTTCCTTTAATATTTCAGGAATACCCAAAGGCACAGTGAATTCACCAACATTTGCAGGAATTTTCTCTTTTAAACGATAACCATTCAGACATTCAATCACCAAAGCAGGTTCATCACTTCGCAATAATAAATTATAAAATCCAGCAGCTTGAGTCATATTTCTTGGGACACAAAGATGTATACCACGCAAACTTCCCAAAAGCATTTGCATAGGTGAACCCGTATGCCAAATACCTTCCAATCGGTGTCCACGCGTTCGAACTATTAATGGTGCTTTTTGTCCACCTTTGGAACGGTAGGATAAACAAGCAACATCATCAGTTAATGGTTGTAAACCATAAAGCAAATAATCCAAATATTGAATTTCTGCTATCGGACGTAGTCCTCTCATCGATAAGCCTATTCCCTCTCCTATTATTGTTGCTTCTCGAATTCCTGTATCATAAACTCTTTCCTTACCAAACTGTTCTTGCAAACCTGCAAATGCTTGATTAACATCACCAATATGTCCTACATCTTCACCAAAAGCAAGTATCGTTTTATCCCGTTCAAAATTCGCTTTAAAACAAGCATTTAACAATTGATAAGCACTTAAAATTTTGGAATTTTCATCATAACGAATTGGGACAATAGCTTGTTTCAATGGCGATTTAGATGAGTTTGTAAATTGATAAGAACTATATCTTTCATTATTCACAGCCAACTGTTCATTCCTCCATTTTATGATTTCAATTTTATATTCATTTTTTATATCTTTTAATAAAATCAATACTTCATCTATCGATTCAAATATATCTTTTCTTTGAATATCTATTGCATTTTTTAGCGATTGTATAATCTGTTCAATTGGCTCATTAAATTCTGGTAGTTGCTTTTGGATATTAGAAAACAACTGAATAATTTCATCACGTTCATTTATAATTGGTTGGTGGAATTTATTCCATGCAATTTTTCTCTGTTCACCAACATATTGTTTGGTTTCTTGTTCAATTTCAGTTAATTCATCTTCAGTTGCTATACCAAATTCATAAATCCATTCTTTAAACTTTGAAATGCAATCATAATCTTTCTCAAAGGATAAACGTTCTGATGATTTATATCTTTCATGAGAACCACTTGTTGAATGTCCCTGTGGTTGTGTTGTTTCTTCAACATGAATAAGTGTTGGAATATGAGATACTCTTGATTCTTGTGCAGCTTTTGTATAAACATTAATCAATTGCACATAATCCCAAGCTTTGACTTTGTAAATTTTAAATCCATTTTTCCCTTCCACATATCGAAATCCACTTAATATATCGCTAATACTTTCCTTTGTGGTTTGATATTTTTTTGGAACAGAGATACCATATCCATCATCCCAAACAGAAATTATTAATGGTACTTGCAAGACACCAGCAGCATTTACCGATTCCCAAAATAATCCTTCAGAGGTAGATGCGTCGCCGATGGTTGCAAAACATATTTCATTCCCATTTTGACTAAATTGAGTATTGCCAATAATATTTATTAATTGTCTATATTTTTTTGATGCCAATGCCAATCCTAATGCTCGTGGCATTTGAGAGCCTGTAGGAGAATTATCTGCTGCTGTATTTTTTAAATCTTTCAAACTTCGCCAATCACCATTTGGAAATAAACTTCTAGTTGCAAAGTGATTATTCATTTGGCGACCTCCAGAATTTGGATCATCTGCAAGCGATGGATTCGCATATAATTGTGCAAATAATTGTTCGACTGTAACAATACCACTTGCTAACATAAAAGTTTGATCACGGTAATAGCCAGAGCGAAAATCTCCATTTTGAAATACTTTTGCCATAGCAATTTGTGGTAATTCTTTTCCATCTCCAAAAATTCCAAACTTGGCACGCCCTGCTAAAACCTCTCTTCTTCCAATCAAACTGACTTCTCTACTCATCAATGCTAACCTAAAGTCAGCAAGTATGCTACTTTTAAAATTTTTAAAAGAGAGTGTTTTATCAATATTATCCAAAATATCCTTTCCCATTTGTAACATAAAAATATTTTATCTCTATTAATACAAATTTAATATAAAAGTTTATATATGCATCAAAAAACATAAAGCTCAAGACCAATCAATATCTACAATCGTTCATTATTTATAAACAAAAAAAACAATTTTTCATTTATTTGGCATAATCTTTGCTACAATTTAAAAAAAGAATTTTATGAAGAAATTATTTTATTTTTTGGCTATCACATTGTGTTCATCATTAGCTTTTGCTCAAACAGGTTCAATTAAATTCAATGAAACTGAATTTGATTTTGGCAATCATCCACAAGGAAAACCAATTACCCACGAATTCTTCTTTACGAATACTGGTGCTGAACCATTGGTATTAGAAAGTGTAAAAGCTTCTTGTGGTTGCACAACTCCAGATTGGAGTAAAGAGCCTATTATGCCTGGCAAAACTGGTTCTGTAAAAGCACAATACAATATGTCGAGAGAAGGAACTTTTAGAAAGTCTATAAATGTAACCACAAAAGGTGGTGAGAACGTTGTACTATATATTTCTGGCAATGCTATTCCTCAAACAAATGGCGTTGAAGGTGCCGACCAAAGTATTATTGGTGGTGGACAAAAGTAATAGCACAACCTATATTAAATTTTAGTTTAAATTCAAACTCCATGCTTTTTAGTATGGAGTTTTTTTAATTTTGTACTTATTATGCCAAAAGTATCAGAAAAAGGGCTAAAAATGCCCTCATCTCCTATCAGAAAACTCGCACCTTATGCTGATGAAGCAAGAAAAAAAGGTGTGTATATCTACCAACTTAATATTGGACAACCTGATATTGAAACACCAAATATTTTTTGGAAAGCTGTAAAACAAATTGATAGAAAAATATTAGAATATAGTCCATCAAATGGATACGAAAGTCTAAGAAATCGTTATACACGCTATTTTCAAGAAAAATGTGGCTTAGAAACTTTATTACCTGAAGATGTTTTAATTACAACTGGTGCGTCTGAAGCATTATTTTTTACATTATTATCCATCTTAGATGAAGGAGAAGAAGTGATTATCCCTGAACCTTTATATGCTAACTATATCGGATTCTCTAAAAGTGGAAATATCAAAGTAGTTCCAATTGCCACTTCTTTTGAAAATGGCTTTAATTTGCCTTCTATTGAAGAATTTGAAAGAGTTATTACACCGAAAACAAAAGCAATCCTAATTTGTAATCCGAATAATCCTACTGGATATACTTATACTTTTGAAGAATTAGAAAGACTTAAAGAATTAGTCAAAAAACACGATTTATTTATTATTAGTGATGAAGTTTATCGTGAGTTTATTTATTCAGACCAAGCTCATATCAGTATGTTCAACTTCCAAGAGATTGAACAGCATGTAATCTTAGTAGATTCTATTTCTAAAAGATTTAGTGCTTGTGGTGCAAGAATTGGAATGGTGGCAAGTAAAAATAAATTGGTATTAGAAACTGTTTTAAAATTTGCACAACAAAGGTTAAGTCCTCCAAGTATTGAACAATTGGCTGCAACTGCTTTATTTGATGTAGAAGAAGATTATTTTAAAAAAGTAAATACAGAGTACAAAAAGCGAAGAGATACCATCGTTGCTGGCTTGAATAAAATCGAAGGCGTTAAATGTCATTTACCTAAAGGTGCGTTTTATTGTATGGTTCAATTGCCCGTTCAAGATGCAGAACATTTCTGCAAATGGATGTTGAGCGATTTTACTTATGATAATACAACCGTAATGATGGCACCAGGAACTGGTTTTTATGCTACGCCTGAAAAAGGCAAAAATGAAGTTAGAATCGCTTATGTTTTAAATTCTGATGAACTAGAAAAAGCAGCTATTTGTTTAGGCGAAGGCTTAAAAACTTACCAAAAAATTCATGCTTAACTACAAATCAATGGTTAGTCCATCGTAAGCCAACTGAATATTTTCAGGTAATTCCTGATTAACTTCTTGATACAAGCCTAAATGATGTGAAATATGCGTAAAGTAAGTTTGTTTCGCTTTAATTTTTTGTGCCAATTCGATGGCTTCTGATAAAGAAAAATGAGAGTAATGTGGTTCTCTACGAAGTGCATTTAAAACTAAAACTTCCGTACCTTTTATCTTTTCCAATTCCGATTCTGCGATAAAGTTTGCATCTGTAATGTAGGTAAAACTGCCAACTCTAAAACCCAAAACAGGCATATCTTTATGCATTGCTCGAATAGGAATAAAATGTATATCCTGAACTGCAAAAACTTTTTCATCAATAGTATGAACATCAATTTGTGGCACGCCTGGATATTTATTCTCAGCAAAAATATAAGCAAATTCCCGCCTTAAAACATCTTGGACTAAAGATTCTGCATAAACGCTAATTGTTTTATTTAACTTATAATTAAATGGACGAATATCGTCTAATCCTGCCACATGATCTTTATGTCCGTGCGTATAAACAATGGCATCTAAATCTTCTACTTTTGTACGCAACATTTGATACCTAAAATCTGGACCTGTATCAATAACAATAGTGGTTTTGTCAGACTGAATTAAAAGTGAACTTCTTGTTCTTTTATCCTTTTTATTTATAGATTGACATACTTTACAATGACAAGTAATTACTGGTACGCCTTGTGATGTTCCAGTTCCTAAAAAAGTAAATTTCATTTTCAAATATTCGTATTATACAATGATAGGTACTATTCAATTTCTAATTTTCTTTGAGCTAATTCACTAAAAATTTTCATTTGCTTTTCATCAAAATCTGTATTCGTTAGTTCTAATTGCTGAAAAATTTCTACCAAAGCATTTATTCTTGATTCTGTATCATAGAATTTATTAATGACCACCACACGTTTATCCTGCAATACACAATACCCTGACTGAAAAGAGCCTTTTTCATATCTAACCACATATTTATTTTGCTTAAATATCGATTCTATCAATTGAAGGGTTGCAGTATTGTATCTGAAAGCCATACTACAAAAATACAAAGTATTTTACAATGACGAGTCAATTTTTGTCCACAAAAAAATGACTGTTAATCAATAATAAATCATCAATTTTAGAAAATAAAATACTTTTAACAGATATTTTAATCCGCATATTATATAATTCTCTTTAAATAAGAAAAAAGCCGTACTTTAGCAACTCAAATTTAAAAAAAACATGTATTTATATACGAATTGGGCGGCGACTATACCAATGGCAAATGAAGAAGAAGATTTTGCACCTTTTGTAGATTTATTAAGTCGAGTAATGGATGTCGTTGGTACAGGAAAAATCTATTTTGTAATAGATAATGCATCAAAAGATAAGACATTAGAATTAGCAAGAGATTTAGAAAAAAAAGACAATCGTTTTGAGGTAGTTTGGGCTCCAGATAATAAAAATGTTGTTGATGCTTACTTAAAAGGTTTTGACGTTGCATATAAAAATGGTCATGATATCATTATTGAAATGGATGCTGGTTTGAGCCACGACCCAAGAGCAATTCCTATGTATTTACGTGTTTTAAACGAAGGTAATGAATGTGCATTTGGAAGCCGTTTTATAAAAGATGGCTCTATGGGTGATTCACCGTGGCGGAGAAGGTTTTTATCAAAAACTGGTACAACATTAGCCAATTTATTATTAGGTACAAAATTATACGATATGACTTCTGGCTATCAAGGATTTCATCGTGATATCATTGGAAAATTATTACAATATCCTTTAAAATCTAGAGCACATTTTTACCAAACTGAAGTAAAATATCTTTTAAGAAAACATCGTATTGCTGAAATTCCTATTCATTACCAAGCACCATCGCCAAGAGTTTCATCTAAAGCTATAAAAAATGCTTATAGTACATTATTTTGGTATTTTATTCAAAGATTAAAAGGAAATACACCCACAATTTAAACCCACTTGTTCAATTAATTA
>CAYYMF010000048.1:0-18113 GCA_964472755.1 uncultured Chitinophagales bacterium
GGTGTTAATAATAGAAAGAAAAGTCGTTCTAAATACGGAACTAAAAAAGGTAAAGCAGGAGAAGCAGCACCAGTAAAAGGTAAGAAAAAATAATTAATTCAAATATTTCTATAATATAAGATGAGAAAGCAAAGAGCAAAGAAAAGATATTTAGCACCGGATCCAATCTATAATGATACGGTAGTTACACGTTTTGTGAATACTATTATGTTGGATGGAAAAAAATCTATCGCTTATACAGTTTTTTATGAAGCAATGGATAAAATTAAAGCAAGTACTGGAGAGGAAGGTTATGATATTTGGAAAAAAGCTATGGATAATGTGATGCCAGCGATTGAGGTTAGAAGTAGAAGAATTGGTGGAGCAACATTTCAAATCCCAACACCAATCAGAGAAGATAGAAAAATGTTTTTAATGATGAAGTGGTTAGTTAATTTTGCTAGAAAAAGAAATGGAAAATCTATGGGTGATAAATTAGCAGCTGAATTAATAGCAGCTTCTAAAGGAGAAGGTTCATCAGTAAAAAGAAAAGAAGATATGCACAAAATGGCTGAAGCTAATAAGGCATTCTCTCACTTTAAAATTTAATTTAAAAATAAAAGAAAAAATAATACGAAAGATTAAATGGCTCGCGATTTAAAATATACAAGAAACATTGGTATTGCAGCACACATTGATGCAGGTAAGACAACTACAACAGAACGTATTCTTTTCTATTCTGGTGTGAATCATAAATTAGGAGAGACGCACGAAGGTTCTGCAACAACTGACTGGATGGCTCAAGAGCAAGAAAGAGGTATTACTATTACATCTGCTGCTGTAACTATTGGTTGGAAATATAGAAACGAAAATTATCATGTAAATATTATTGATACACCAGGTCACGTTGACTTTACAGTTGAGGTAAACCGCTCATTAAGAGTGTTAGATGGTTTAGTATTCTTATTCTCAGCAGTTGATGGTGTAGAGCCACAATCTGAAACAAACTGGCGTTTAGCGAATAACTATAATGTTGCTCGTTTAGGTTTTGTTAATAAAATGGATAGACAAGGTGCTGACTTTTTAAATGTTGTTGGTCAAGTAAAATCAATGTTAGGAAGTAATGCAATTCCTTTACAATTGCCAATCGGTGCAGAAGATGATTTTAAAGGAGTGGTTGATTTAATCAACTTCCGTGGAATGATTTGGAATACAGAGGATTATGGTATGACTTATGAAGTGGTAGATATTCCTGCTGATATGCTTGAAGAAGCTACGGAGTATAGAGAAAAATTATTAGAAGCAGTTTCTGAGTATGATGAAAAATTAATGGAAAAATATTTCGAAGATCCATCATCTATTACAGAAAGAGAAATACTAAATGCTCTACGTGCTGCAACAATTGACGGTTCTATTGTTCCTATGGTTTGTGGTTCATCTTTTAGAAATAAAGGGGTACAAACTATGTTAGATTTAGTAATGGAAATTTTACCTAGTCCATTGGATAAAGAAAGTATTAATGGAACTGATCCAAAAACAGATGCTCCAATTTCTAGAAAACCAAGTTATGATGAGCCGTTCACTGCTTTAGCATTTAAAATTGCTACTGACCCTTATGTTGGACGTTTAGCATTTACTAGAGCTTATGCTGGTATTTTAGAAGCTGGTTCTTATGTACTAAATACAAGAAGTGGAAATAAAGAGCGTATTTCTCGTATTTTCCAAATGCATGCAAACAAACAAAATCCAATTGAAAGATTAGGTGCTGGAGATATTGGTGCAGTGGTTGGATTTAAAGATATTAGAACAGGAGATACTTTGTGTGATGAAAAAGCACCAATTGTTTTAGAGTCTATGAAATTTCCTGACCCTGTTATTGGTTTGGCAATTGAGCCTAAAACTCAAAAAGATGCTGATAAATTAGGTATGGCTTTGGGTAAATTAGCAGAAGAGGATCCAACTTTCAAAGTAAGATATGATGAAGATACAGCTCAAACTGTTATTTCAGGTATGGGTGAATTACACTTAGAAATTATCGTTGATAGATTATTGCGTGAATTTAAAGTGGAGTGTAATCAAGGTGCTCCTCAAGTAAACTATAAAGAAACAATTACTCAGACGGTTAATCATAGAGAGAAATATGCTAAACAATCAGGTGGTAGAGGTAAATTTGCCGATATCGCTGTTGAAGTTGGACCTGGTGCTGAAGATAAAGAAGGTTTAGAATTTATAAATGATATTTTTGGTGGTTCTGTACCAAGAGAATTTATACCATCTGTAGAAAAAGGATTTAAAGAAGCTATGAAAACTGGTGTTTTAGCTGGTTATGAAGTACCTTCATTAAAAGTACGATTATATGATGGTTCTTTCCACCAAGTGGATTCAGATTCATTCTCTTTTGAACAAGCAGCTAAATTTGCTTTTAGAGAAGCATGTAGAAAAGCAAATCCTATTTTATTAGAGCCTATTATGAAGTTGGAAGTTATTACTCCAGAGGAAAATACAGGTGATGTAGTAGGAGACTTGAACAGAAGAAGAGGTATGATGGAAGGTATGGAGATGAAAAATAATGCTAACGTAATTAAAGCAAAAGTTCCTTTGAGTGAAATGTTTGGTTATGTTACAGATTTAAGAACTATTACATCTGGAAGAGCAACATCTATCATGGAGTTCTCGCATTTTGCACAAGCTCCAAATAATATTACAGAACAAGTAATTGCAAAAGTTAAAAGTAAAGTTAAAGCAGACTAATATTATGACACAACGTATCAGAATAAAATTAAAATCTTACGATCATAATCTGATTGATAAATCAGCAGAAAAAATCGTTAAAACAGTTAAAAATGCTGGTGCAGTAGTTACAGGACCAATTCCTTTACCTACAAACCAAAAAATATTTACAGTATTGCGTTCTCCACACGTTAATAAAACAGCAAGAGAACAATATAGATTAAATACTTATAAGAGATTGTTAGATATTTATAGTGCAACACCAAAAACTGTTGATGCTCTAATGAAATTAGAATTACCAAGTGGTGTTGATGTAGAAATTAAAGGTTAATTGAAATGAAAGGATTAATAGGAACTAAAATAGGAATGACTAGTATCTTCGGAGAGCAAGGTCAAATTATCCCATGTACTGTTATTGAGGCTGGACCATGTGTAGTTACTCAAATTAAATCAAAAGCTAAAGATGGCTATGATGCAGTACAAATAGGATATGGTACTAAAAAAGAAAAAAATACAACTAAAGCATTAAAAGGTCATTTTGAAAAAGCACAAACTGCACCTAAATCTAAATTAGTTGAATTTAGAGGTACTTTTGATGTTGAGTTAGGAGCAGTAGTTTCTACTGATATTTTAAAAGAAGGAGATAAAATTAGTATTAGTGCTAATTCTAAAGGAAAAGGATTTCAAGGTGTTGTTAAAAGACACAACTTTAGTGGAGTTGGTGGACAAACACACGGTCAGCATAATAGATTAAGATCTCCGGGTTCTATCGGAGCTTGTTCAACACCTTCAAGAGTATTTAAAGGTATGAAAATGGGCGGTAGAATGGGAAATGAAACTGTTAAGTTACCAGGTTCTAAAATTATTAAGATTATTCCTGAACAAAACTATATTATAGTAAAAGGTTCTGTTCCTGGACATAATGGTGCAATTGTAGTATTAGAAAAGAAATAAAAATCTATTTGTTTAATAAGCAAATTACATAAGAAGAGATGAAAGTAGATGTATATAATAAATTAGGTCAATCCACAGGACGCCAAGTTGAGCTTCCCGATTCAATTTTTGGAATTGAGCCGAATGAGCACGTTATCTATTTAGCTGTAAAACAATACTTAGCTAATAGAAGAAGCGGTACACACAAAACTTTAGAAAAATCTGAAATTTCAGGTTCAACTAGAAAGTTACATAAGCAAAAAGGAACTGGTGGCTCAAGAAAAGGTAGCATTAAGAATCCTTTATTTAGAGGTGGTGCTAGAATTTTTGGACCTAGACCAAGAAATTATGGCTTTAAATTGAATAAAAAAGTTAAAGAATTAGCAAAATTTTCAGCTTTATCAGCAAAAATTGCTTCTAATTCTATTAAAGTAATCGAAGACTTTTCAATGGAAGCTCCAAAAACTAAAGAATATATCAATTTATTAAAAGGGTTTGGATTAGAAAATAAAAAGTCATTATTAATTATGCCAGAATTTAATGATAATATCTATTTGTCATCTAGAAATATTCAAGGTGCAGGATTATCTGATATTGCAAGTTTAAATACTTATGATATTATGAATAATAGTATGATATTATTGAGTGAGAAGTCAGTTGAAGCATTGTCTAACCAAATTGAAAACAACTAAGAGATGGGAATTTTAAAGAAACCTTTAATTACGGAGAAATCTCAGAAACTTCAAGATTCTTCAAAAAAATATACTTTTATTGTTGATAAAAAAGCTAATAAAGTAGCTATTAAAAGAGCAATAGAGGAAATGTATGGTGTAAATGTAGCTGAAGTGAACACAAATACAATGCCGTCTAAACCGAAATCTAAATTTACAAAAAGTAATATTATTTCTGGTAGAAGAGGCAGCTATAAAAAAGCAGTTATTTCTTTATCTGCTGGTGAAGAAATTGATTTTTATACTGATTTATAAGATAAGAAAGAATAATAAGAGATGGCAACAAAAAAATTTACACCAATTACTCCAGGTCTTCGCTTTAAAGTAGCGAATGCATATACGGAAATCACTACTGATAAACCAGAAAAATCTTTGATAGCTCCTATCAAAAGAAGTGGTGGTAGAAATCAGAAAGGTGCGATGACTATGCGTTATATTGGAGGTGGTCATAAAAAACAATATAGAATTATTGATTTTAAAAGAGATAAAGCAGGAGTTCCTGCAACTGTGAAAACAGTTGAATATGATCCTAATAGATCGGCATTCATTGCTTTATTATTTTATAAAGATGGAGAAAAAAGATACATTATTGCACCTGAAGGAATTGAAGTTGGACAAGAAGTTGTATCTGGAGAAAAAGTTGCACCAGAAGTTGGGAATGCTTTACAATTGAAAAATATGCCTTTAGGTACGATTATTCATAATATTGAAATGCAACCAGGTAGAGGAGCTGCTATTTGTAGAAGTGCTGGAACATTTGCTCAATTGACAGGTAAAGAAGGCAAGTATGCTATCATTAAATTACCATCAGGTGAATCAAGAATGATTTTAGCAACATGTATTGCTACTGTTGGTTCTGTATCTAACTCTGATCATAGCTTATTGATTATGGGTAAAGCAGGTGCTAACAGATGGAAAGGTAGAAGACCAAGAACTAGACCAGTAGTGATGAACCCAGTAGATCACCCAATGGGTGGTGGTGAAGGTAGAGCTTCTGGAGGTTTACCACGTTCAAGAAATGGTATTATGGCTAAAGGTCAAAAAACTAGAGATAAGAAAAAAGCATCAAGTAAATATATAATTTCAAGAAGAAAATCTAAGTAATAAAATACTATGGCAAGAAGTTTAAAAAAAGGTCCTTACGTTGCTTTCCATCTACAAGAAAAAGTAGATGCAATGAACGGAGCAAATAAAAAGAATGTAATTAAAACATGGTCAAGAGCATCAATGATTACACCTGATTTTGTAGGACATACATTTGCAGTACACAATGGAAATAAATTTATTCCTGTATATGTAACAGAAAATATGGTAGGACATAAGTTGGGAGAATTTTCACCTACTAGACAATTTAAAGGACATTCAGGTAACAGAAAATAGTAAATAACAATGGGAGCTAGAAAAAGATTATCAGCAGAGGCTAGAAAAGCAGAAAATAAACAAATTTGTACTGCACAAGCAATTGCTGTTCCAACATCACCTCGTAAAATGAGACTTGTTGCAGATATAATTAGAGGTAGAAATGTGGATGAAGCATTAAATATTTTAACATTTTCATCTAAACATGCATCTATTACATTAGAAAAATTATTGCGTTCTGCAATTGCAAATTGGGAACAAAAATTTAATTCTTCTGCTGCTGACAGTCAATTATTTGTAGAATCAGTATCTGTTGATGGTGGTAGAGTATTAAAAAGATTTCAACCAGCACCACAAGGTAGAGCTTACAGAATTAGAAAACGTTCTAATCATATCCAGCTTACTTTAGGTAGCAGAAATCAAAATAGTGTTGTAGAATCTAATCAAGAAAATAATTAAGAATTAATGGGACAAAAAGCAAATCCAATAGTAAATCGTTTAGGTATCACAAGAGGTTGGGACTCTAATTGGTATGGTGGAAAAGATTTCAGCGATAAATTAGTTGAAGATTTCAAAATACGTAAATACTTAAATGCCCGTATTCAAAAAGGTGGAGTTTCTAAAATTATTATCGAGAGAACTTTAAATAGAATTACTATATCTATCCAAACTTCTCGTCCTGGTATCATCATTGGAAAAGGTGGTGGTGAGGTTGATAAAATCAAAGAAGAAATCAAAAAAATTACGAATAAAGAAGTTCAAATCAACATCGTTGAAATTAAAAGACCAGAAGTTGATGCTGCGATTGTTGGTGAAACAATTTGTAAACAATTAGAAGCTCGTGTGAATTTCAGAAGAGCTGTGAAAATGGCTATTGCTTCAGCAATGAGATTAGGAGTTGAAGGTATTAAAGTTAAATGTTCTGGTAGATTAGGTGGAGCTGAGATGGCTAGAAGTGAAGAATATAAAGAAGGAAGAACGCCATTACATACATTCAGAGCTGATATCGATTATGCACATAAAGAAGCAAATACGATTTATGGTATCATCGGTGTTAAAGTTTGGATCTGTAAAGGTGAAGTTTTATCAAAAAGAGATTTCTCACAGAATATTATTGGTGATGAACAAAAAAGAGCACCAAGAGGCGTAGATAAGAGAGCACCAAGAGGCGATAGAAACGACAGAAATGATAGAAGAGCTGGTGGTGGCGATAGAAGAGAAAGAAAAAGTAAATAATAATTATAAATCATTAACTTAGCAAAATGTTACAACCTAAGAGAGTAAAATTTAGAAGAGTTCAGAAAGGTAGAAATACTGGTAATGCTGGTAGAGGCTTTGAATTGGCTTTTGGTTCTTTCGGCTTAAAGTCTTTAGATGAAGGAAGAATTACAAATAGACAAATTGAAGCTGCACGTATTGCACTTACTAGAAATATGAAGAGAGAAGGTAAAGTTTGGATTAAAATATTCCCAGATAAACCAATTACTAAAAAACCTGCTGAAGTACGTATGGGTAAAGGTAAAGGTGCTTTAGATCATTGGGTTGCTTTGGTTCAACCAGGAAGACTTTTATTTGAGATTGAGGGAGTTTCTAAACAATTAGCTCAAGAATCATTAGAACTTGCAGCACAAAAACTACCAATTAAAGTTAAATTTGTAGTTAGAAGAGATTACGATGGTCAATAAAATATAATTAAAATGTCAAAGAATAAATTATATACAGAAATAGCTAATACAAGCACAGAAGCATTACAAAGTGAATTCACTGCGGCTAAAATGAGATTAACTAAAATGAAATTCAATCATGCTGTTAGTCCTCTTGAAGATACAAGTGTATTGAAAAAAGCTAAAAAGGAAATTGCTAGAATGGCAACTGAATTGAATAAAAGAAAATTATCTAACCAAGCATAAAAAAGCAAGATATGTCTGCTGAGCAAACGATAGAAAGAAAAGAAAGAAAAACCAGAATTGGTGTTGTTGAATCTAACAAGATGAACAAAACAATTACTGTAAAAGTTGAAAGAAAAATTCAACATCCTAAATATGGAAAATACTTGAAAAAAAGTAAATCATTCCATGCTCATGATGAGAATAATGAATGCAATGAAGGAGATACAGTAAAAATAATGGAAACTCGTCCATTAAGTAAAACCAAACGTTGGAGATTAGTTGAAATTTTAGAAAGAGCGAAATAACATGATACAGTCAGAATCTAGATTAAAAGTTGCAGATAACAGCGGAGCAAAAGAAGTACTTTGTATCCGTGTCCTTAAAGGATCTAAATCAAGATACGCAAGTATTGGAGATAAGATAGTTGTATCTGTTAAAAGTGCTGCACCTAACGGTAACGTTAAGAAGAAACAAGTTTCTAAAGCAGTAATTGTACGTACTAAGAAGGAAATTAAAAGAAAAGATGGTTCTTATATCAGATTTGATGATAATGCTGTTGTTCTTTTAAATAACCAAGATGAACCTCGTGCAAGCCGTATTTTTGGTCCGGTTGCAAGAGAGCTTAGAGACAAGGATTACATGAAAATTATATCATTAGCACCTGAAGTATTATAAAGATGAAAACAAATACACAAAAAAGGTTTGCACCAAAACTCAAAATTAAAAAAGGAGATACTGTAGTTGTTACTACTGGTGCAAGTAAAGGAAAAGAAGGTAAAGTATTAGAAGTATATCCTACTAAGGAAAGAGTTTTAGTTGAAGGTGTGAATATCGTAAAAAAACACACTAAACCAAATGCTCAAAACCAACAAGGAGGAATTGTTGAACAAGAAGCTTCTATTCATATTTCAAATGTAAAATTAAAAGCTGGAAATACAGTTACTAGAGTTGGAAGAAAAGTTCAAGAAGATGGTAAAATTGTACGTTTCGCTAAAAAAACTGGGGAGGTAATTTAATATGAGCTACGTAATAAGATTAAAAAAGAAGTACAAAGAAGAAGTTGTATCTAAATTAATGGAAAAGTATAAATACAAATCCATTATGCAAGTTCCAAAATTGACTAAAATTGTTGTAAATCAAGGTGTTGGTATCGCAGTTGGGGATAAGAAAATCATTGATACACAGGTTGATGAAATAACTAGAATTACTGGTCAAAAAGCTTTATCTACGAAGTCTAAGAAAGCGATATCTAACTTCAAACTTAGAGAGAATATGCCTATTGGTGTAGTGGTTACACTTAGAGGTGATAAAATGTATGAGTTTTTAGATAGATTAATTTCGGTAGCACTTCCTCAAGTTAGAGACTTTAAAGGTGTAAATGATAAATCTTTTGATGGTAGAGGTAACTATACTTTAGGTATTAAAGAGCATATCATTTTCCCTGAAATAGATATCGATAAAATTAATAGAATTAGTGGTATGGACATTACTTTTGTAACAACAGCTCAAACAGATGATGAAGCTCATGCACTATTATCTGAAATTGGAATACCATTTAAGAAAAAATAAAAATATCATACTAGATGGCTAAAGAATCAATGAAAGCACGTGATGCGAAAAGAGCAAAACTTATCGCTAAATACAAAGAGAAACGTGAGCAATTAAAAAAAGAAGGTAACTGGGAAGAGTTAGATAAATTACCTAAAAATTCATCTCCAGTAAGATATAGAAAAAGATGTAAAATTACAGGAAGACCAAGAGGTTATGTAGGTTTCTTCGGGATTTCTAGAATTAAATTCAGAGACTTAGCTAATGAAGGCAAAATTCCTGGATTAACAAAAGCAAGTTGGTAAAAAATTATAAACGTATAAAATAGAATAAAGATGGTTATTGATCCTATATCAGATTATCTGACAAGAATTAGAAATGCTCAAATGGCTGGACATACCATTGTGGACATTCCTGCGTCAAATCTAAAAAAGAAATTAACAGAAATTCTTTATGAGAATGGTTATATTTTAAAATACAAATTTGAAGATGAAGGATCTCAAGGATTGATTAAAATTGCATTAAAATATAATGCATCAACAAAAGAACCTGCAATTAGAGAACTTTTAAGAGTGTCTAGACCAGGTTTAAGAAAATACACTCCAGCAGATGAAATTCCACGTGTTAAAAACGGTTTAGGAATTGCTATATTATCAACTTCAAAAGGAGTACTTACAGACAAGCAAGCACGTCAGCAAAATGTAGGTGGAGAAATTATTTGTTTAATATCATAATAAAAAATAAAGCATGTCACGTATAGGTAGAGCACCAATATCAATTCCTGCAAAAACTGAGATTTCTATTTCTGATAAGAATCTTGTTACAGTAAAAGGACCTAAAGGCACACTTACTCAACAGATTGATAGAGATATCACAGTAAAAGTAGAGGATGGTAAAATATTAGTTGAAAGACCAACAGATCAGAAAAGACACAGAGCATTACATGGCTTGTATAGAGCAATCGTACAAAATATGGTGGTAGGTGTTTCTGATGGGTTTAAGAGAGAATTACAAGTAATTGGTGTAGGTTTTAGAGCTAGCCACCAAGGACAATTACTTGAGTTAGCAGTTGGTTATTCACATCCTGTTTATGTATTATTACCAGAAGAAATTACTTTGAGTACTGAAACAGTGAAAGGTCAAGCGCCTAAAGTTCTTTTAGAAAGTTCTGACAAACAATTATTAGGACAAGTTGCAGCTAAAATTAGAGCTATTAGAAAACCTGAACCATACAAAGGAAAAGGTATTAAGTATAGCGATGAAATCTTAAGAAAGAAAGCGGGAAAATCTGCAGGTAAAAAATAAAATTTAAAAGTCATGTTAAGCAAAACAAAGATTACAAGAAGGCTGAAGCTTAAATATAGAATTAGAAAGAAGATTAATGGAACTTCTGAACAACCAAGACTTTGTGTATATAGAAGTAATACAAATATATACGCTCAATTGGTAGATGATACAAAAGGAGTTACTTTATTTTCTGCTTCTTCTTCTAAAATAGATAAAGCAAATAAAAATAAATCTCAACAAGCTGTAGAAGTTGGAAAAGCGATTGCTGAAGTAGCAAAAGCAAACAATATTTCTAAAGTAGTGTTTGATAGAAATGGTTTTTTATACCATGGTAGAGTAAAAGCTTTAGCTGATGCAGCAAGAGAAAACGGACTTCAATTTTAATTCATAATTAAGAATATAACATGCAATCTAAAATAAAATTTGAGAAATTCAAAGCAACTGATATCGAACTAAAAGAAAAAGTAGTAAATATCCAAAGAGTTACCAAAGTAACAAAAGGTGGTAGAACATTTAGCTTTTCTGCATTAGTTGTTGTTGGTGATGGTAATGGAACAGTTGGTTATGGTTTAGGAAAAGCTCGTGAAGTACAAGAAGCAATTACTAAAGGAATTGATGATGCAAAGAAAAATTTAATTAAAGTTCCTATTGTAAATGGTACAGTTCCTCATGATCAATTAGCAATTTTTGATGGAGCAAAAGTATTAGTAAAACCAGCTTCTGATGGTACTGGTGTAATCTCTGGTGGTTCAATGAGAGCTGTTTTAGAAAGTGCTGGTGTACATAACGTATTAGCTAAATCACTAGGTTCTTCTAATCCTCACAATGTAATTAAAGCTACTTTTTTAGCATTATCACAATTAAGAGATCCTTATACTGTAGCTAAAGATAGAGGTATCAAATTAAGTAAAGTATTTAACGGATAATATAATATGGCAAAGGTTAAGATAACACAAGTTAAAAGTACTATAGACAGAAATAAAAAACAAAAAGCAACAATGATTGCTTTAGGTATTAAGAAATTAAATAATTCTGTTGAAAAAGAATTAACACCACAGGTTGAAGGTATGATTAAATCTGTTGCACATTTATTAAAAATTGAAAATATATAATAAGATGAGTATAGAATTGCATAATTTAAAACCTGCAGAAGGTTCAGTTCAAGGAACGAAAAGAATCGGTAGAGGACAAGGTTCTGGTTGGGGTGGAACTTCAGGAAGAGGACATAAAGGTGCTAAATCTCGTTCTGGTTATAAATCAAAAAGAGGTTTCGAAGGTGGTCAAATGCCACTACAAAGAAGAACACCTAAACGTGGTTTTAAAAATCCAAATAGAGTAGAATATCAAGTAATTAATTTAAGTAAATTACAAGAATTAGCTGATAAAAACCAAATTACTGATTTTAACTTTGAAACTTTAAGAGCACTTAGAATAATTAGTAAAACAGATAAGTTAAAAGTATTGGCTAATGGGGAATTGAAATCTTTAATCTCTATTTCAGCTCATGCATTCAGTGATAAAGCAAAAGAAACTATTGAAAAATTAGGAGGCAAAGCTTCTGTTATTTAAGTTATACATGAATAAATTCATAGAAGATATAAGAAACATTTTCTCGATAGTAGAATTAAGGAATAGAATATTACTTACGCTTGGTCTTTTATTTATCTATCGATTTGGTAGTTATGTTGTATTACCTGGTATTGCTCCAAATCAATTAACTCAAATTTCTTCAGAAGGTTTAATGGGTGTTTTTGATTTGTTTGCTGGTGGTGCTTTCTCTCGTTCTTCGGTTTTTGCTTTGGGTATTATGCCTTATATTTCTGCTTCAATTGTAATGCAGTTATTAACACTATCTGTTCCTTATTTTCAAAAATTACAAAAAGAAGGCGAAAGTGGACAAAAACAAATTACTCAATGGACTAGAATTGGTACAATAGGTGTTACTTTAGTTCAAGCTGTTGCTTATGTTAAATATTTAACTTCTCCACAATTAGGTACACCAATATATCCTGGTATTAGTGCAGGTTTATTTTGGACAACTACTATAGCTTGTCTTACTGTAGGTTCTATTGTCGTAATGTGGTTAGGTGAACAAATTCAAGAAAGAGGAATTGGAAACGGCTCTTCAATCATAATCATGGCAAACATCATTTCAAGATTACCTGGTTCTTTCATGGTAGAGGTTGAAAGTAGATTCCAAGGAACAGGAGGTGGTTTATTAATGTTTATTTTAGAAATGGCATTTTTAATTGCAATTATTACTTTTACAATATTAATTATTAAAGCTGTTCGTAGAGTTCCTTTAAGTTATGCAAAGCAATTAGTTGGCGGAGCAAATGTTCAAGCAGGAAGTAGAAGAGGTTTTTTACCATTAAAAGTAAATATTGCTGGTGTAATGCCTATTATCTTTGCACAGACATTTTTATTGATACCTATTACGGTTGTACAATTATTTCCTCAAAGTTCAACAGCATCATTTTTAACGAAAATGACAGACCATACATCAATTCCATATAATGTATTAACTTTTTTAATGGTATTGTTGTTTACTTATTTTTATACAGCCGTAATTATGAATCCTACACAAATGGCAGATGAATTAAAGCGTAATAATGGATATATACCTGGTGTTAAACCTGGAGCAAGTACCGCAGAATATATTGATACAATTTTGTCAAGAATTACTTTGCCTGGTTCAGTATTCTTAGGTTTGATAGCTATTCTACCTGCTTTTGCAAGTGGACTAGGTGTAAACTCTCAATTCTCATATTTCTTTGGTGGTACTTCTTTATTAATCTTAGTAGCAGTTGTTTTGGATACTATGGATAGAATAGAAACCTATCTATTGAATAAACATTATGATGGATTGACAAAATCAGGCAGTAAGTTAAAAGGTAGAATTTATAGTGATTCAAATTTTTAAATAAATAATGATTCATTATAAAACACCCGAGGAGATTGAATATATAAGAAAGAGTTCTTTACTTGTTAGCGAAACATTAGCAACTTTGGTTGAGTTTATTAAACCTGGTCAAACGACTAAAAAAATTGATGAAATAGCTGAAGCTTTTATTAATGATCATCAGGCAAAACCTGCATTTAAAGGTTATAGAGGATTTCCTGCAACTTTGTGCATTTCTGTAAATGAAGAGGTTGTTCATGGAATACCTTCTGATAGAATTATTCAAGAAGGTGATATTTTATCGGTTGATTGTGGTGTTAAGAAAGATGGTTATTTTGGAGATTCTGCTTTTACATTTCCTGTTGGAGAAGTAAGTGCTGAAGCTAAAAAATTGCTTCGTGTTACTTTAAATGCTCTTTATTTGGGTATTGAAAAAGCAGTTGTTGGAAATAGAATAGGTGATATTTCTTATGCCATTCAAGAACATACTCAATTTAAACATAATTATGGTGTTGTAAGGGATTTAATTGGGCATGGAGTAGGAAAGAATTTACATGAGGAACCAGATGTGCCTAATTATGGTAAGAGAGGTAAAGGATTGGTTTTGAAAGAAGGATTAACGATTGCTATTGAACCAATGATAAATTTAGGGACTCATGAAGTGAAAGTTTTAGACGATAAATGGACAATTGTAACAAGAGATGGAAGGCCATCGGCTCATTTTGAACACACAATTGCAGTAGGGAAGGGAATGCCTCAAATATTAAGTGACCATAATTTAATATTCGAAGCGATAAAAAAGTCTGATTATATTAGTGATTTCTAGATATTTATTACGATATTTGCACTACAATATGGCTAAAACAGATTTAATAAAATTAGACGGAACGATATCAGAAGCATTATCTAATGCAATGTTTAGAGTGAAGTTGGAAAATGAACATGAAATATTGGCAACAATATCTGGTAAAATGCGTATGCACTACATCAGAATTTTGCCAGGAGATAAAGTAGCGGTAGAGATGTCGCCTTATGATTTAACAAGAGGAAGAATAACATTTAGATACAAATAAATAGAAAAATGAAAGTTAGAGCATCAGTAAAGAAAAGAAGCGAAGACTGCATCGTTGTACGCAGAAAGGGCAAAATTTTTGTAATTAATAAGAAAAATCCAAAATTTAAACAAAGACAAGGTTAATAATTATGGCAAGAATAGCGGGTATTGATTTACCAAAAAACAAAAGAGGCTTCATCGGGTTGACATACATTTATGGAATTGGTAGTTCAACTGCTGATTACATTTTAGAAAAAGCGAATGTAGATCGAATGAAGAAAGTTCATGAATGGAATGATGATGAACAAACTGCCATTCGTAATGTAATTTCTAATGAAATTAAAGTAGAAGGAGCTTTGCGTTCTGAAATCCAACTGAATATTAAACGTTTAATGGATATTGGTTCTTACAGAGGAATTAGACACCGTAAAGGTCTTCCTGTAAATGGACAAAGTACTAAACGTAACTCTAGAACTAGAAAAGGAAAACGTAAGACTGTAGCTGGAAAGAAAAAAGCAACTAAATAATCATAAATAAAATAACTGAAAGTAATGGCTCAAGCTAAAAAACAAGTTAAGAAAAGAGTAGTTAAAGTAGAAGCAGAAGGTTTTGCTTATGTAAATGCTACTTTTAATAATATTATTATCTCTTTAACGAACAAACAAGGTCAGGTAATTTCTTGGAGTAGTGCTGGTAAAGGTGGATTTAGAGGTTCTAAGAAAAGTACACCTTATGCTGCTCAAGTTGCTGCACATGATGCAGGTCAAAAAGCTTATGATGCAGGTTTGAGAAAAGTAGAAGTTTTTGTAAAAGGACCAGGTGGTGGTAGAGAATCTGCTATCAGAACGATTGCAGCAACTGGAATTGAAGTAACGGTAATTAGAGATGTTACTCCTTTACCTCATAATGGTTGTCGTCCACCAAAAAAACGTAGAGTATAATTTGATTTAAAAATTTAGATGTTTTTTTAGACATTAGTAAAATATATAGTAAAAAATGGCAAGATATACAGGACCTAGAACCAAAAAAGCGAGAACTTTCGGAGACGCAATTTATGGTTATGACAAATCTTATGAGAAACGTAAATTTCCTCCAGGGCAACACGGAAACAGTAGAAGACGTTCATCTCAATCTGAATATTCAATTCAGTTGAAAGAAAAACAAAAAGCTAAATACACTTATGGTGTTTTAGAAAGACAATTCTTGAAAACATTTAATGAAGCAGATAGAAAACACGGTATTACTGGTGAAAACTTAATGCGTTTATTAGAGCAAAGATTAGACAACACAGTTTATAGATTAGGATTTGCTCCAACAAGAAGTGCCGCTAGACAATTGGTTTCTCACAAGCATATTACGGTTAATGGTAGAATTTTAAATATTCCTTCTTATACGGTAAAAGTTGGTGATGTTATTAGTGTTAGAGAAAAATCGAAAGATTTAGAGTTAGTTCAAGATACTTTAGCTACTGGTAGAGTTAAAAAATATACTTGGTTAGAATTGAATTCTGAAACTTTAGAAGGTAAATATGTAGAATTGCCAAATAGAGATCAAATTCCAGAAAATATCAAGGAATTATTAATCGTCGAGTTATATTCTAAATAATTTTTACAAATAATATTTGTAAGTAAAATAAATAAAGTAAAATGGCTATATTATCATTTCAAAAACCAGATAAAATCTTATTACAGAAGGCAACTGATTTTGAAGGAACATTTGAATTTGCACCTTTAGAACCAGGCTTTGGAAACACTGTAGGTAATGCTTTAAGAAGAGTTTTGCTTTCTTCTTTAGAAGGTTATGCAATTACATCTGTAAAAATTTCGGGTGTTCAACATGAGTTTTCTACTATTAAAGGTGTTATTGAAGATGTTACTGAAATTATTCTTAACTTAAAACAAGTAAGATTAAAAAGAGTACTTACTGAAGCTGATGCAGGATTTGAAAAAGTATATATTTCTATAAAAGGAAAAGATCAATTCGTTGCTGGCGATATTGTTGCTCATACAAATGTTTATGAAGTAACAAATCCAGATTTAGTTATCTGCAATATGGATAAAAGCGTTAGCTTAGAGTTGGAATTAACGATAGGAAAAGGTAGAGGTTATGTGCCTGCTGAAGAACACTTTGTGGATTCTTCTGTTGTTGGTATTATTCCAGTAGATTCAATTTATACGCCAATTAAAAATGTGAAGTATAAAATCGAAAATACTCGTGTAGAGCAAAGAACAGATTTCGAGAAATTAATTATCGATATTAAAACTGATGGTACTATTCACCCTGAGGATGCAATAAAAGAAGCTGCTAAGATTTTAATTCAACATTTAATTTTGGTTTCTGATGAAAATATTACATTTGAAACAGAAAGCAAACAACAAGAAGAAGTTGTTGATGAGCATATCTTACACATGAGAAAAATCCTAAAAACTAATTTAGAAGATATGGATTTATCAGTAAGAGCATTCAATTGTTTAAAAGCTGCAAAAATTAATTCTTTGTCAGAATTAGTTCAATATGATACTAACGAATTATTGAAATTTAGAAATTTCGGTCGTAAATCGTTAGTTGAAATTGAAGAGCTAATTATTGAAAAAGGTTTACACTTCGGAATGGATTTATCTAAATTCAAACTAGAAGATTAATAATATAATTCGAGATAATTAAGGAATAATACAATGAGACACGGAAATAAAATAAATCATTTAGGAAGAACATACGGACACAGAAGTGCTTTGTTAAAGAATTTATCAAATGCTTTAATTATACACAAGAGAATTGAAACTACTTTAGCTAAAGCCAAAGAGTTAAGAGTATATGTGGAGCCATTGATTTCAAAATCAAAAGATAATACAACGCATTCTAGAAGAACGGCGTTTAGTAAATTACAAAATAAATACGCTGCAAAAGAATTATTTGATGTTGTTGGACCAAAAGTTGGCGAAAGACCAGGCGGTTATACAAGAATTATTAAATTAGGAAAACGTCTAGGTGATAATGCAGAAATGGCATTGATTGAATTAGTTGATTTTAATGAAATTTATTCTGCAAATAAATCTGCTCAAGCTACAACAGATACTAAAAAACGTACAAGAAGAGCAACTTCTAAAAAGAAACAAGAAGAAGTTTCAGAAGAAACAACAGACACTGTTGAAACAACAAACGAAACTCCAACTGAAAACGCAGAAGCTTAAGATGAAAATTAAGTTATATAATAAAAGGTTCGTATTTTTTACGAACCTTTTTTTTATCTTTGGTTTTGATATATTATCAGTTTTCTTTTCAATCAAAAAAAAACATTTTTAATGCAAAAGGCAATATTATTATTAGAAGATGGCACACACTTCGAGGGTTTGGCATGTGGAAAAATTGGTACAACAACGGGAGAATTATGTTTTACTACAACGATGACTGGTTATCAAGAAATTTTTACTGACCCAAGTTATAATGGTCAATTATTAATTTTGACAAATGTGCATTTAGGTAATTATGGAATTAAAGATAGCGAAACTGAGTCTGATAAAATTCAGATTAATGGTATAATATGCCGTGAATTTACAAATAATTATTCTCGAGTTCAGGCAAATTCCAATATTCAAAATTATTTCGAAGCGAATAACTTAGTGGGTATTACCAATGTAGATACACGTGCTATTGTGAATTATATCAGAGAGAAAGGTACTATGAATGCAATTTTATCATCT
>CAYYMF010000049.1:0-15066 GCA_964472755.1 uncultured Chitinophagales bacterium
TAACTCAACCCTATATTTACATTATTATAAATTGCATCATAAATTCCGAAATAATGTATCAAACACAAATATCGCAACCAACTATCTAAATTAATCAACGAATCAATTGTAAAATAATGATCAGTAATCGTGTCTTTTTGTAAATCCACTAATGACTGAAAAATTGGTTGGATATAAGTAGAAGTTCCTTCTTCTGGATTTGCAACTACTCTCTTTCTCCCGTCAATATCTTGTATAAAAACAGAATTACTCGAATCGATTTGATTCCCTGTATAGAATACAGTATCAGGCAAACCTAACATCTGTGCAGTTGTAGATTCAAATATTACAAAATTTCCAGCTACCCCATTTTCAAAACCAGCATATATTGTATCAAAATAAATATTGAATGGAATTGGATAAATAATATCTACAGAATCTTTGTCAATATGATACTCCTCAGCAACATATCGCTCTTCTGGTTTCACCTGTGGAAATCCGAGTGACCAATACGAACCATTCACATACCAAGTTCCTACCGTGTTTCGAACACCACCAATTTTCCAATCTGCATAATTGATAATCCGTAAGCAAATTTCGTTAATACCGAAGGTACCGTTTTGACCATTTCCACCGACACGCATTTTTATTTTCTTGACTTCTTCTTTGTAGTTTTTGGTAAAGATACTCGTCTTGAAATTATTCGGTCCATTGATTGGACTGTCTTTGGTAGCTTTGAACGCAATACCCTTGTTCGGATAACAGGCAGAACTTCCTGCAGCAATGTCAAATTCAACAGGCTGACTAACTTCGAAAACTCCATTGGGTTTCAAAATATGGAGCCATGCTCTTTTTTTGAGGGCTTCGTTTTCGTAATCACTAAAAACTTCTGATAAATCACTCGAATCCACTGTAGCAAAAAGCGTATAATGCTTGTGTGGTAACGTACCGAAGCCGATAATATACACGGAATCTTTTATGATTTTTCGACTGAGTGTATCAATGAGCTTCACGGAAACAACATTTACCCTGTTGAGTGTTCCTCTTGGTGTTGTATCAAAAGGAAGATGAGTATAAGGACAAGGTTCGCCATATTGATAGTTTTCCCATGTGTTCGTTTCTTGAGTACGGTCATATAGCCAAAAACCTTGGGTATAAGATTTTTGACTATCTTCTGTAAATCGGTTTATTGAATACGTGATTTGGTGATTTTCTGGAACATCCCAAGTGATTTCAACGAAGGCTGAATCAGAATTGAGAAAAGTGTTTGTTAAAGCAATTTGAGAGTATGAAACATTAATCAATAAAATTATATATATATATATATATATAATTTTATTAATTTTCTAAGTCTTTTTATAGTTTTCATATTATTAAAAATTATTTTTTACCTTTTACCAATCTTATGACCAACTAAAGCATAAAATAAAATATATAAATAACAAGGAATCATTACAACATAACCTAATTGTGAACTGCCTAATTGTTCTGAAATTGAAGCATAGAATGGTGGTAATACAGCACCGCCAATAATACCCATTACTAATAAAGCAGAGCCAATTTTTGTAAATTTGCCTAATTTTTCAATTGCTAATGGCCAAATTGCTGGCCACATCACAGAATTAGAAAATCCAAGTAACATAAAACAGATAATAGTTGCTTTCCCTGATGTAAACATGGTCAATATTACTAAAATAATACTTAATATAGTCAAACTTATTAACGCTTTTTGTTGTGAGATATATTTTGGAATCGCCACTATATTAAAAACATAGCCTACTAATAACATATAGCCTACATACGTTGGAAAATTTTTGGCTTCGTCTAATTTATAGCCTAAATGTTCGCCCAATCCTATAAAAGTATCATAATTAATAACTTCAACACCTACATAAAAAAATATTGCAACTGTTCCTAAAAGCAAATAAGGATATTGAATAAGACTTGTTCTATCATCAATTTTTTCTGTTTCGTGATTGGTATTTTCCTCTTCAGGAACATCAGGCATATTGATAAAATAAATCGTTATGGCTAATACTAAAAGTATTATAGCAATGATCGTATAAGGTAAAATAACTCTTGATGCTAATGCATTTAATTCAATTACTTTTTCGGCATCTGATAGTGTTAATAATTTTGCTTTGATACCGTCAGCATCTTTCAAAGCAATACTTCCTAAAATATAGATAGCTAAAATACCAGCAAATTTATTACAAATGCCCATAATGGAAATACGTTGTGCAGCACTTTCAATGGGTCCTAAAATTGTAACGTAGGGATTGGCAGCAGTTTGTAAGAGTGCCAAACCAGTGCCTATTGTGAATAAGCCAGTTAAAAACAAGCCATAAATTCTTGTTTGAGCTGCTGGAATAAATAATGCCGTACCAATTGCCATAATGAGTAAGCCTACTGACATTCCATTCTTAAAACCTGTCCATTTTAGAATATAAGAAGAAGGAATCGCCATAAAAAAATAAGCCGCAAAAAAGGCTGATGCAACATAATAAGATTGTGTTGAATTTAGCTCACAAGCAATTTTTAAATAGGAAATGAGTGTGCCATTTGCCCAAGTAATAAAACCGAAAATAAAAAATAAAATTCCGATTATGGTAATTTGAAAACGGACACTTTTGTTGTTTGTTTGATTCATTTCGATAGTTTATATACTATCAAAGATATTGAAAAAATTTACAAATTTTAACCAAAACCAATTCAATATGTGTATATTTATCGTTTTAAAATATATACCTCTAATGAAGAAATCTTTTTTACTGAGTATTTTTCTCACATGCTGTGTTATAGTTATAGCTCAAGGTTCGTATTTGCCTTTAGGTTCAAATGTTTATCATTATTTGGACAGAATGGAAATTAAAACAGGTATGATGAATAGTTTTCATACCACTAGTAAACCTTATGATAGAAAAATGATTATGGATTTTGCTTCAAAAGTAGATACAGGCGACATTGATTTGGAATTAACAAGAATGGACGAAAAAAATATTGAATACATTTATAAAGATAATTTTGAGTTTGATGAAGATGAAAATATTGAGCGAAGAGAAAGAGGTGTTTTAGGTTTTATGTATAAACATCCAGCGAATTTTATCAGTGTAGAAACGCCACATTTTAAAGCGGCTTTAAATCCAGCTGCTTATATTCGTATTGGAAATGAATTTGATGAAAAGAGTTTTAAAATGTTTAATTCTAAAGGATTTGAATTGCGTGGACAAATTGATAAATGGGTTTCTTTTTATGCCTTATTTTCTTCAGAACAAGGTCGATTTCCAAATTATATCAATCAGTATGTAGGGAATTATAAAGTTGTACCTCATGCTGGTTATTGGAAAGAATACAAAAATGGAGGATATGATTATTTTCTTTCTAAAGGATATGTTACGCTATCGCCATCAAAACATATTCAATTTCAATTTGGTTATGATAATAATTTTATTGGAAATGGTATTCGCTCAATGTTTTTATCTGATTTTTCCAACAACTATTTGTTCTTTAAAATCAATACAAATGTTTGGAAATTTAATTATCAAAATATATTTGCAGAGCTAACACAATACTATCCACATTCTTCAGATGGTTTATTGGAAAAAAAATATATGGCAATGCATCATCTAAGTTTTAATGCGGCAAAATGGTTGAATATCGGAATTTTTGAATCAGTAATGTTTTCAAGATCCAATCATTTTGAATTGCAATACCTTAATCCTTTGATTTTTTATCGTTCTATTGAACAAGCTTTAGGATCGCCAGATAATGCAGCTTTAGGCTTCGATTTTAAAATTAATTTTGCAAAACATGTTCAAATTTATAGTCAATTATTATTAGATGAAATGAATTTTGGACAAGAATTTTCTGTGCCTGGAAAAGGTAAATTTTATGGACTATTTCATCCAAGAAAATGGTGGGGAACTAAATTTGCTTCTCAATTTGGTATCAAATATATTGATGCATTTGGTTTAGATCATTTAGATTTACAATTGGAAGCAAATATCGTGCGTCCATATACATATAGCCACATGGATACAACGACTTCTTACACGCATTATAATCAAGCATTGGCACATCCACTCGGTGCAAATTTTAAAGAAATTATTGTTGATTTAAAATATCAGCCAATCCAACAATTATACCTTAATACAAGATTTATATATAATAATTTAGGCGAAAATTCAAAAACTCAAAACTGGGGAAGCAATCCTTTACATACATACAATGATTTTGTGAATGAGTACGGTAATTATACAGGACAAGGTGTAAAAGCTAAACAATTTTATGTAGATGCTGTTCTTACTTACGAGCCTTGGCATAATATCTTTATTGATTTAAGTTATATTTATAGAAAGAAGAAAAGCGAAGATCCAAAATTGAGTATGAAAACACACTTTGTCAATGTTGGATTTAGATGGTCTTTACCTTATAGAAGATATGAATTCTAGCTATTATTTTATTTGATTTTATTGAGTTCTTGCCACTTCTGTTGATTCATATTTTCATCAGCATTTGGGTTGTATGTTGGTGATTCAGTAGCAATGTATTGACCATCACTATTCATCCAATATTTATTGTAACCATATTCTACTTTGTGTTTTTCTCCAGTTTCGCTGTTTTGCACATTTTGTCTTTCATAAATAACATCTAAAAATTGCTCTTGATTTTTATCCATCGCTTTGTTTTTAGAATCCCAATTGCTCATAATAGCATCGTTTACAGCATTTACTTTGTTGATATGATTTCTTTGTTGTGCCTCAAAAGCAGCTTGATTTGCAGCCATTTTCTGATTAAATGCTGCCCAACTTTGTCCTATTCGTTGAGCCTCAGCTTTATTGTATGCCATTATCGGCTCTAGATTATATCGCATATTTGCAAGCCCAAATAGTAATTGTTTTTTTGCAGTCTCAAATACATTTTTGTCCGCTTGAAATATAGAATTAAAATAATACCAATTCTCCATCGATGAAGTTTTTCCTTGATTTATGTGTAAGATGACCAATGCAGGATTGCCTTCTTTATCTTTTACATCAATCCCATAAGCTTTGGCTAAAGTTTGCATCGGAACAGATTTATACAATTGATCACTATACCATTTATCTAGTTTACTTATTTCAGGCAATTCATAATGTTTAATATAAGTAAAACCTTGTTTTGCTATTCCAGGCACAATATCCTCTTGTATTAATTGTCCAATTTCAGGCATTGAACGCATAGGTGTTTGAGCATAGGCATATTGTAAGCTTGGGTCATAGTTCATCATAAATGACTGCGGTGCATAATCTTTAACTCGAATATTATTTGGACCAGAAATTGAAAATCCGTTTGTATTTAATTTCCAAGATTCAGGTAATGGAATACTTGCATTCACAACGCCCTTGTTGTCTTTAATCTCATGCATAATAAGCTCCTGCCAATATTTTTCATTATTTTTTAAGTTCTTAGTATCTTGATTATTTATAGGATTTTTTGACGCAGCGTCATTTGAGTTATTGGATTTACATCCCAAAATAAATACACTAATGATGAATATTAAAGCAAACGATTTCATTTTAAATAGTTTTAGATGAATAAATAAACGCATTTTAAAATAATACGTTAGTTCTTGTAAAATAAAATTACTTGAAATTTTTAAGAATCGCAACTTTAATTACTTTTACTATACTCAAAAAAAAATGGCCTGTATTTCTACAAGCCATTTTGATATTTTTTATAAAGAGAAATTATTCTCCAAATTCTTCTTGGTACATTTTAAAACTTTCTTCAACGATTTGCATAGCAACTGCTCTATTGAAAAACTCTTCTACTACAACCGTTTTATGTTCTAATTTTTTATAATCTTCAAAGAAATTACGCATTTCTGAAATAAAATGTTGAGGTAATTCTGAAATATCATTGATATGATTCCAACTTGGATCATCGTTACAAACTGCAATGATTTTATCATCAGCTTCGCCATTATCTAACATACGCATTACGCCAACCACTTTTGCATTAATCATACACAAAGGAACAACATCAATTTGAGTCAATACTAAAATATCTAAAGGATCTTTGTCATCACAATAGGTTTGCGGAATAAAACCATAATTTGCAGGATAATAAACGGAAGAATATAAAACTCGATCTAATTTTAATAAACCACTTTCTTTATCTAATTCATATTTAGCTCTTGTTCCTTTCGGAATTTCAATAATTCCTGTTACAATACCAGGAGTTTTGTCGCCTGGACTTACATGATGCCAAGGATTAAATGCTTTTGCTATTTCTGTGATTTTAGTCATGTCTATATAATTTTATAGTATAATAATTCAATTGCGTGCGAAAATAGAAAGAATAAATCTGATATTGATTGTATCTATTTAAAGAATAGATTAAGAAAAATAAAAAAGCCCAATAAAAAATATTGGACTTTCCTTAGTAGCGGGAGCTGGACTCGAACCAACGACCTTCGGGTTATGAGCCCGACGAGCTGCCAACTGCTCCATCCCGCGATGTGGATACAAAGATACGTATTTATTTTTAATTTTGGGTATTAACTTACAGTAAAGAATTGTGAAAGCTTTATTTTTATTTCTATTTTGCTAAAAATATAGGTTTATTTTTCTTAGTTACTCAAATGAAATTCAGATATTATACAGTTTTACTGCCTTTCTTTTTTGTCCTTTTTATGTGGATAGTTAATAGCTATCAATTTGTATTGCATATCCAACTCACTCAATTAGGAATTTATCCGAGAGATATACATTCATTATTTGCAATTTTTACAGCACCGATAATTCACGGAAGTTGGGGGCATTTGATTTCTAATTCTTTGCCTATATTTATTTTAGGTACTGTTTTATTTATTACATATAATAAAATTGGCATTTTTATTTGGATGCTCATTCACTTTCTAACAGGAATATTGGTTTGGTTATTTGCTCGCGAATCTTACCATATTGGTGCGAGTGGAATTGTTTATGGAGTTGCCTCTTTTTTATTTTTTAGTGGTTGGTTTCGTATGGATGGCAAAGCCATTGCAATTTCATTGTTTGTTGCTTTATTTTATGGTGGAATGGTTTGGGGCGTTTTTCCACTCGAAGAAGGTGTTTCTTGGGAATCACATCTATTAGGCGGAATAGTAGGTTTGTTTTTAGCTTTCTTATTTAGAAATACCAATAGAGAAAAACTGAATCCTCAGGAGCAAGAAAAATTAGACTATAAAACGTTTAAAGATTATGTCGAAAAGCTAGAAAAATAAGCTTTTATTGTAATCTTTGTTTATACATTCTTATAGTATTTTCTAAGCCTAAATAAATCGAATCGCAAACGATAGCGTGTCCAATAGAAACTTCTTTTAATGTAGGAATTTGTTGTTTAAAAAATGCTAAATTTTCTAAATTCAAATCATGTCCTGAATTAATTTCTAAATCTGTTTCTTGAACAGTTTTTAAAGTATCTAATATTGGTTGAATGGCAATGTTTCTATCAATAGAATAGTTTTTTGCATAAGGTCCTGTATAATATTCAATGCGGTCAGCTCCCAATTTTGCTGCATTTTCTATTAATTGATTATCTGGATCGATAAATAATGAAGTACGAATGCCATTTTGTTTGAGTGTCGCAACAATATCTTTCAAAAAGTCGAAATGCGTTACTGTATCCCAGCCATGGTCAGAAGTTAATTGGTCAGTAGCATCAGGAACTAATGTGCATTGATGTGGTTTTACTGTTAAAACTTGTTGCATAAAAAAATCACTTGGGTAGCCTTCTATATTAAATTCCGTTTGAACAATATTTTTTAAAGGTATTAAATCTGAAAACTTAATATGCCTTTCGTCAGGTCGAGGATGAACGGTAATGCCATCAGCACCAAAACGTTCACAATCTTTAGCTACTTGAAGAATATTAGGGTAATTGCTGCCTCTTGAGTTCCTAATGAGTGCAATTTTGTTAATATTTACAGATAAATTTACCATACAACGAATGTAAATAATTAATTGGAACAACAGAATATCAATTAACTTAAATTGTTGTTATTATTTTTTTGATAACTTTGCAAACGATTTTTTACTATTATGCAGACAATTTTTAAAACTTTACAACAACAGGTACAAACCGCATTCCCAATATTATTTAATGAATCTATTGGGTTGCACCAAATCACACTCAATGAAACTGTAAAAGATTTTGAAGGCGATATTACATTGGTTGTGTTTCCATTGTTGAAATTGAGTAAGAAAAAGCCTGAAGAAACAGCAGAATTAATTGGGAATTGGCTTGTAGAAAATAATCCTTCTATTGAAAAGTTTAATATTATTAAAGGATTTTTAAATTTAAGTTTCAAAAATAGCTTTTGGATAGAAACGCTCATTAAAACTATTGATATTCCGAAAAAATCGGATAAAATTTTAGTTGAATATTCTTCCCCAAATACGAATAAACCTATCCATCTTGGACATGTCAGAAATAATGTTTTAGGTTATGCTTTGTCAGGAATATATAAAGCGAATCATTACACTGTCAATAAAGTAAATTTAATTAATGACCGAGGAATTCATATTTGCAAAAGTATGTTGGCTTGGCAAAAATTTAGCAATGGCGAAACACCTGAAAGCTCGGGAATAAAAGGGGATAAGTTGGTTGGAAAATATTACGTATTATTCAATGAATATTATAAAGCTGAAATTTCAACTTTAATTGAACAAGGAAAATCGGAAGAGGAAGCCGAAAAATATGCACCAATTTTATTAGAAGCACAAGAAATGTTGCGAAAATGGGAGCAAAATGATGCGGAAGTTGTGGCACTTTGGAAGATGATGAACAATTGGGTATATGCTGGTTTTGAGCTTACTTATAAACGTTTGGGTGTTGATTTTGATAAATATTATTATGAAAGTAATACTTATCTTTTAGGTAAAGATGCGGTGGAGGAAGGACTTAAAAATGGTGTTTTTTATAAGCGTGAGGACAATAGTGTTTGGATAGATTTAACAGCTGATGGCTTAGATGAAAAATTAGTTTTGCGTGGTGATGGAACTTCTGTTTATATTACGCAAGATATCGGTACAGCTGATTTGAAATACAGTGATTTTCAAATGAATAAGTCAATTTATGTGGTGGGGAATGAGCAAGATTATCACTTCAAAGTTTTGAAACTTATTATGCAAAAATTGGGTCGAGTGTATGCCGATGGCATTCATCATTTCTCTTATGGTATGGTCGATTTGCCTTCTGGAAAAATGAAATCACGTGAAGGAACGGTTGTTGATGCCGATGATTTAATGGACGAAATGATACAAACAGCTAAAGAGCAAACAGAAGCTTTAGGGAAAATTGAAACATTTTCAGAGGAAGAAAAACAACAATTATTTGAAATAATAGGATTTGGTGCTTTGAAATTTTTCTTATTGAGAGTAGATCCTAAAAAGCGAATTTTGTTTGATCCAAAGGATAGTATTGATTTACAAGGTTATACGGCTACATTTGTGCAATATACTTATACAAGGACAAGAAGCGTATTGCGAAAAATAGAAAATGAAAATATCGGCACTTGGCAATCGTCTATTAATTTGAGTGAAACTGAAAAGGAATTACTTATTAAAATTTATAATTATTCAATCCAATTGGAGATAAGTTGTAATGAAATGAATCCAGCAAAATGGATAGATTATATTTATGAATTAGCAAAAGCTTACAATAAATTTTATAATGATTGTCCAATTTTAAATATTGAAGATGGAAATGTTAGAAATTTCAGAATAGCATTAACTCAAAAAACTGGAACATTGATTAAACAAGCTTTGGAAATCGTTGGTATTCAAGTTCCTGAAAGAATGTAGTATTTAATAATTGGATTTTTTGTTTTATTTTAGTATTTAGAATGTCATTTACTTTATACAATCCGTTTGATTTTAATGACCCAGTTGCATATGCTGTGCCTGGTTTTTTATTGCTCATATTTGGAGAATTTTATTTCTATTTAAGAAAGAGAAATCTTTTAAATAAGGAATATATGAAAGATGCTGGTGCTAGTATCGGAATGGGTTTAGGTTCTACGATAATTGACATAGCAATGAAAGCTATTGCATTGGGTTATTTATTTTGGTTTTATCAATTTAGGATTTTTGATAATTTTGGACCATCTTCAGTTGAGGAATTTGCAAGTTGGACTTGGCAAAAGGCTCATCTTTGGGTTTGGTTTTTTGCTTTTATTTTACAAGATTTTATGTTTTATTGGCACCATAGATTGAGCCATGAAATTAGAATACTTTGGGCAGCTCATGTCAATCATCATTCTTCAAAAAACTTAAATTATGCGGTTGCTTTACGCCAAAGTTGGTTAGAATTATTATATAAAGATATGTGGTATATTCCATTGGCAATTATTGGTATTCATCCATTGATGATTTTAACCTTACATCAATTGAATTTAATTTATCAGTTCTTGCCTCATACTGAAATCGTTGGAAAAATGCCTAAGTGGTTTGAATATATTTTCAATACGCCATCGCATCATCGTGTACATCATTCATCAAATTTAAGATATTTAGATAAAAATTATGGTGGCGTTTTAATTATTTGGGATAGATGGCTTGGCACATTTCAAAAGGAATTGGATAAAGAAAAATGTGTGTATGGAATAACCACAAATATTGAAACTTATAACTTAATTACTATTGCTTTCCACGAATTAGGAAATATCATTAAAGATGTGAAAAATGCACCTAATTTGAAAGCTAAACTAAATTATATTTTCAATTCGCCGGGCTGGTCGCACAATGGCAAAGATCAAAGAGCCAAAACTTTACAAAAAGAATTGATAGATTAAGAATTAGTACAGAATGTATATATTTGTTGCATGTTTTTGCAAGTAAATAACATTAGTAAACAATTTGAAAACAAACAGGCATTAGCTGATGTTTCTTTTTCAATTGAAGCAGGAAAAATATATGGTTTATTGGGTCCAAATGGTGCTGGAAAGACGACCTTAATTCGCATAATTACTCAAATATTCTATCCCGATAGTGGAACGGTTTTTTTTGATGGCGAACCATTGGTAAATAAGCATTTGAACCAAATAGGATATATGCCCGAAGAACGTGGTTTGTATAAAAAAATGAAAGTAGGAGAGCATCTTCAATATTTTGCTCAGTTAAGAAATTTTTCTAAAAATGATGCCAAAGAAAGAATTGATTTTTATATTAAAAAATTTGAAATTGAGAGTTGGCTGAATAAAGAAATTACAGACTTATCAAAAGGTATGCAACAAAAAGTACAGTTCATTGCAACTATTCTTCATCGTCCTAAATTGTTGATTTTAGATGAACCTTTTTCTGGTTTAGATCCTATCAATTCAGAAATTATTAAAGATGCAATTTTTGAATTGAATAAAAATGGAACTACCGTACTTTTCTCAACACATAGAATGGAAAATGTTGAAGAAATCTGTAGTGATATTATGTTGATTAATCAAGGTCAAAAAATCTTAGATGGCAATGTTGCTGAAATTAAACAACAGTTTAAAAAGAATTTGTATAAAATAAATTATTTGAATGAAATTATTGATTACTCGATGTTTCCAAGTGAATTAATTCAAGAAGAAGGAGATGGTTTTGTTGTAATTAAATTGCCTGAAAATAAAAATATTACAGAATTATTGAAACTGTTGATTGATAACAAAATTCAAGTGGTAGGTGTTCATGAAATTCTACCTTCTATAAATCAAATATTTATCCAACAAGTTAATAAAGTATAGACATGAACCATTTGAAATATATAATTTATAGAGAATTTACAACACGTGTTAAGAAAAAGTCTTTCTTGTTGGTAACGATTTTAGTACCCATTTTTATTGGATTGTTGATGATAGGAACGATTTTGGTTGCCATCAATTCTTCTGGCAAAATGAATATTGCAGTCAAAGATGAAACCATGCTTTTTGAAGATAAATTTAGAGGTTTAGACCAAAAAAATATCACATTCCATTACATCCGAGATTCTAAAAGTATTGAAGAATGGAAGAAAACCTATTCCAAAGATTATAATGCTTTAGTTTATATTCCGATTATTGATATGGAAAATCCTAAAGGAATAGCTTGTTTTTCTGATAAACCAGTGGATTTTTTAACGGAAGATATTATTACTGATGCCATATCTGATGTCGTTAAAAATCAAGTATTATTACAGAAAAATTATGATGTAGATTTAATTAATAAACTGAGTGTAAATGTTCCAGTAGAAATGGTCGTAAACAATCAAAAGCAAACTGGCAGAAACTCTTTGAGTGGAGGCTTTGGTTATATAGCAGGTTTTTTAATTTATATGTTTTTATTTATTTATGGCACGATGGTAATGCGTGGTGTAAGTGAAGAAAAAACGACTAGAATAATAGAAGTTTTGGCAACAATGGTTAAGCCATTTTATTTAATGTTGGGTAAAATTATAGGCATCGGAATGGTGGGTTTGTTTCAAGTAGGAATTTGGGCAGTTTTGATTTTGGGTATCCAAACTTTAATAGGATTACTGTTTGCTGGTCAAATTAGTGATATGCAGAATATACAATCTGTTGGTAATTACGAGCAGGCACAAGTTTCTGTACAGTTGATAAATGAAAGTATAGAAGCCTTAAATAGTTTGAGCTTAATAAGAATTTTTCTAAGTTTTATATTTTATTTCTTCTTTGGATATGTTTTTTATGCAGCACAGTTTGCTGCGATTGGTTCAGCGGTTACTGACGATACCGATGTGCAAACCTTAACCTTACCCGTTACAATTCCAATTATTTTATCTATCGTGTTGATGTCTGTTGTGGTGGAGCAACCTTATTCGCCTGTAGCTTTTTGGGCTTCTATAATTCCTTTTTCTTCGCCTATTGTGATGATGGCTAGAATTCCTTATGATATCAGTTGGTGGGAACAAATTTTATCTATGTTTATTTTGTTGATTTCATCAATAGGAATGGTTTATTTAGCATCTCGAGTTTATAGAATTGGTATTTTAATTCAAGGGAAGAAAATTCAATTTAAAGAACTTTGGAAATGGCTTTGGGCAAAGTATTGATTTGAAAAATAGAATAGTGAGAATGCAGTTACACTATCAGAATATCTTAATTTGATTACCTTGCACAGGTCTTAATATATTTGATATAAAAAAGAATTTTGAAATTAATGAATCGATTTCCATTGTTTTCGATTGTAATAGAATATCTATTGCATAATTCGGGTTTAATATAGTTTTACTTCTTAACCTACATCAATGCACAGCGAATAAGAATGGTCTAATTTTGTACTAATAAAAATTTATATTATGGCTACAAAACAAATTGAATTAGTAATGGCTCCAGGTGAACCACATTTTGTTGGTGATGGTTTCAGAGTGCATAATTTTATTCCTGGAGGATCTCGTTTAAGTATGAAACGTATGGACCCGTTTATTATGTTGGATTACAATTCTAAATTTTATTTTCCTCCAACTGAGCAACCGAGAGGTGTAGGTGTTCATCCACATCGTGGATTTGAAACTGTAACAATTGCCTATAAGGGAAAAGTTGCACACCATGATAGTAGTGGTGGTGGTGGTGTAATTGGTGAAGGTGATGTTCAATGGATGACTGCGGCATCTGGTGTTCTGCATAAAGAATATCACGAAAAGGAATTTAGCAAAGCTGGTGGTGATTTTCAAATGGTGCAATTATGGGTAAATTTACCAGCAAAAGATAAAATGTCTGCTCCTAAATATCAGGCAATTGAAAATAAGCACATTCCAATTTTTGATTTAGGCGAAAATGGTAAAATTGAAGTTATAGCGGGCGAGTATCAAGGATTAAAAGGTACTGCAAGTACTTTTACACCAGTAAATTTATTGAATGCAAAATTAAATAAAGATGGGAAAGCGACTTTTTCATTTCCAACAAATTATAATACCGCATTATTAGTTTTGGAAGGAAGTGTTGTTGTAAATGGAAACGAACATGTTGCATTGGATAATTTTGTATTATTTGAAAATAATGGAGAATTAATTGATATACAAGCAAATGAACAAGCTGTAGTATTATTGATGAGTGGAGAACCGATTGGCGAACCCATTGCTTCGCACGGTCCATTCGTAATGAATCACCATTTAGAGTTGGTACAGGCTTTTGAAGATTTTAATCAAGGTAAATTTGGCTATTTGGAAGACTAAAATATTGAGACTGTTTAATAATAAATTAATGCAAAAGGGCTATTTTTGTGGGTAACTTTCATCGTTATTAACGATAATAATTGTATCTTTGCGGAAAATTTTAACAATAAATAATTGATATAAAATGGCAAACACGGGTAAAATTGTACAAATTATTGGTCCAGTTATTGACGTAAGTTTCAGTGGCGAAAACTCAAAATTACCAGAAATCTTAAATGCATTAGTTGTAAAAAAAGATGATGGTCAAGAAGTTGTATTAGAAGTACAGCAACATTTAGGTGAAGACACTGTAAGATGCGTGTCTATGGATAGTACTGAAGGTTTGAGAAGAGGTACTCCAGTAGTTGATACTGAAGGACAGATTACAATGCCTGCTGGAGAAGGAATTAAAGGAAGATTATTTAATGTTGTAGGAGAAGCGGTAGATGGTATCGGAAACGTGAGCAAAGAAGGTGGATATCCAATTCACAGAAAACCACCTAAATATGAAGATTTAGCTACTTCTAAAGAAGTTTTATTTACAGGTATCAAAGTAATCGACTTAATTGAGCCTTATGCAAAAGGTGGTAAAATTGGTTTGTTTGGTGGTGCTGGTGTTGGCAAAACGGTATTAATCATGGAATTGGTAAATAATATTGCTAAAGGACATGGTGGTTTATCAGTATTTGCTGGTGTTGGAGAGCGTACAAGAGAAGGAAATGACTTATTACGTGAGTTCTTAGAATCTAACGTTATTAAATATGGTGAAAAATTTGCTCACTCTATGGAAAATGGAGATTGGGATTTATCTTTAGTGGATAAAGAACAATTAAAAGAATCAAAAGCGACTTTGGTTTTCGGTCAGATGAATGAGCCACCAGGAGCGAGAGCACGTGTTGCTTTATCTGGTTTGACAATTGCGGAGCAATTTAGAGATGA
>CAYYMF010000049.1:15076-16179 GCA_964472755.1 uncultured Chitinophagales bacterium
AGTTTCTGATGGAAAAGGTAAAGATATCTTATTCTTCGTAGATAATATCTTCCGTTTTACACAAGCTGGGTCTGAGGTATCTGCATTATTAGGTCGTATGCCATCTGCGGTAGGTTATCAACCAACATTAGCAACAGAAATGGGTTTGATGCAAGAGCGTATTACATCAACTAAGAGTGGTTCAATTACTTCAGTTCAGGCAGTTTATGTACCTGCAGATGACTTAACTGACCCTGCTCCAGCAACTACTTTTGCTCACTTAGATGCAACCACTGTATTATCTCGTAAAATTGCGGAATTAGGAATTTATCCTGCAGTGGATCCATTGGATTCTACTTCAAGAATCTTAGACCCACAAGTTATCGGAGAAAGACATTACGGTGTTGCTCAAAGAGTAAAAATGATTTTACAACGTTACAAAGAATTACAAGATATCATCGCTATCTTAGGTATGGATGAACTTTCAGAAGAAGATAAGTTAGTAGTTCACAGAGCAAGAAGGGTACAACGTTTCTTATCTCAACCATTCCACGTTGCAGAGCAATTTACAGGTTTGAAAGGTGTATTCGTTTCTATCGAAGATACATTGAAAGGCTTTGAAATGATTATGGACGGTGAAGTAGATGAATATCCAGAAGCAGCTTTCAACTTGGTTGGTTCAATCGAAGATGCTATCGAAAAGGGTAAGAAAATTTTAGCAGAAGCTAAATAATTGAAAAATATCAAAAGAAGTAAACATGCAATTAATTGTTTTAACACCGGAGAAAGAAGTTTATAAAGGCGAGGCAACGCTTGTACATTTACAAGGCGTTGATGGACAATTCCAAATTATGGATAAACATGCTCCATTAATTGCTGCACTTTCTGATGGATTATTAAAAATCACAAACAATAAGGAAAAATTGAGCTTTTTTATCAAAGGTGGCATTGTAGAAGTTTTGAATAATAAAGTTTCTGTTTTGACGGAAGGTGTTGAAGAATAGTTCTTTATTGATAGATAAAGTAAAAGGGATAATCTGTCGATTATCCCTTTTTTTATGGTGTTGATTTTTAAACCCGAATTATGCAATAGATATTCTATTACAATCGAAAACGCCTGCAAA
>CAYYMF010000050.1:0-15348 GCA_964472755.1 uncultured Chitinophagales bacterium
TACACCCTAATAATAATAATAATAATAATAATGGAAATCGACAAGAAGAAAGTTTTTATCTGCAAGGATTAGATTAGATTCAAACGTAATTGATAATGCCTCCGAAACGAAAAGCTTATGATGAGGATGACGATGAAGATTACGTTGATGGCGCCGAAGCGAATACTGATGACTATATTATTGATGATATGCCAAGCAATAAGCGCGGAAGGAAAAGCGGTAAATTGAAAGGAAGCACCCAATTGACTTCAAAGGCACAAACAGTCATAAGCAACGAAGACTCGCAAAGTTCATATCAAGATTATTCCAAAAGTTTGATATTAAAACCGGATCATGAAAGTCGACCAATATGGATTACAAGTGACAATTTGATTTTCTTAGAAGCGTTTTCACCGCTTTATCAACAGGCTTATGATTTTTTAGTTGCTATTGCCGAACCAGAGTCACGACCGGAGTACATTCACACATATCGCTTGACTGAGAACAGTCTGTATGCTGCAGTGGCTGTCTCTATTGACACTGAGTCGATCATTAAAGTGCTCAATAGGCTTTGTAAGACTGATGTCCCACAAAGCGTCTGCGCGTACATTCGAGAGTGCACATACACTTTCGGCAAGGCGAAGATAGTGCTTAAGAACAACAATTATTTCGTGGAGTCCCAGCACCCGGAGATCCTGCGGGAGTTGCTCAAGAATCCCAATATCAGCAAGTACCGGGAAGTCGTGCCAGCGGACGCTGTCCTGGGTGGCGACGGGTTCGTGCAGGACGCGGCCCCACTGGAAGATAGCCGCAACCTGGACTACACGAAGCTGGGCGCGGACATGGCGGGAGAGGAGGATGACGAAGACGACGAGGACGACGGCACAGTGGTCGGGTCGACATTCAGCCACAAGCGGCAGACTGTGTCGTTTATGCTGAGTAAGGACATGCGCGCGGTGCAGAGCGTGAAGCGGTCGGCGAAAGAGGAGTCGCGCTACCCGCTGATGGAGGAGTACGACTTCAAGAACGACCGCAAGAACCCGCTGCTTGCCATCGACCTCAGGCCATCCACCAGGATCAGGGTGAGTACACCCTTGCGATTTGCGAAACTTTTGACTTTTTTTGACTCTATTCTCTCTGCTGCGGACAGCCTTATCAGGAAAAATCGTTGTCAAAAATGTTCGGGAATGGCCGTGCGCGCTCTGGCATCATCGTGCTGCCCTGCGGCGCAGGCAAGAGTCTCACAGGGGTGACGGCGGTGTCCACCATTAAGCGGTCCAGCATGGTGATCTGCATCAACAACGCCAGCGTGAAGCAGTGGCGAGAGCAGTTCCTGATGTGGACCAACGTGCCGGTAAGCGCGCGCTCCTCCTGTGTGACAGCTCTGCGTTGAAGGTCTGACCACGAGTCGCGACTCAGGAACGCTGCGTCAAGCTATTTACGAGCGCTGCGAAGGAGAAGCTGCCGCCGCCGTCTGAGGCATGCATTGTGGTGACGACATATAGCATGATCTGTCACGGAGGCCGGCGTTCTGCGGGCGGAGACGAGATGATCCGCTCAGTGCGCGAGCGCGAGTGGGGACTCATGGTGCTGGATGAGGTGCACGTTGCCCCCGCGGACATGTTCCAAAAGGTGGTGCAGTTGGTGGACGCGCACTGCAAGCTGGGGCTGACGGCCACGCTGGTGCGCGAGGACAACAAGATCCGTGACCTATCTTTCCTGGTGGGCCCCAAACTGTACGAGGCCAATTGGATCGACCTCACGGCGGACGGCTACCTGGCGCGCGTGCAGTGCGTGGAGGTGTGGTGCCCGATGACCAAGGAATTCTACGCCGAGTACATTCGCCGCAGCCTGGGCAACAAGTCTCGCGTACAGCGCCTGTTGTACACGCTCAACCCCCGGAAGTTCCGCACCTGCGAGTTCCTGGTCAAGTACCACGCGGCGCGCGGCGACAAGATGATCATTTTCAGCGACGACGTGCCAGCACTGATTCTCTACTGCGAGGCACTCAAGGACGTGCTTGTGGTGCCGTACATCTACGGCGGGACGAAGGAGAACGACCGGCGCGACATCCTAACCCTCTTTAAGACGCGGCCCGAGGTCAGCTGCATCGGGCTGAGCAAAGTAGGTGACACTGCGCTGGACATCCCCGAGGCCAATGTCATCATCCAGATCAGCAGCCACTTCGGCGCGCGCAGACAGGAGGCGCAGCGTCTGGGTCGCATCCTGCGCCCGAAGCCCAACCCACTTGGTGGCTTTAACGCGTTCTTCTATACGCTGATCAGCACGGACACGCGGGAGATGTACTTCTCCGCAAAACGGCAGCAGTACCTGATCGACCAGGGCTACACCTTCAAGGTGCAGCAGGACCTGGCTGATCAGGCGGACCGGGAATCCACGCTGCTGCGCACCAAGGCGGCGGAGGTGGACCTGCTGTCCAAAGTGCTACATTTCAACTACGAGCAGTACGACGCTGAGGAAGACCGTGAACTGTCTCGTAAGAGTACCGGTGAGGAGTGGGAGGCCGCTGAGGAGGTAATGGTTGGTAGTACACATGCTGCGGCCCCGTCAGAGGTGCGGCGGCGAAGCTCTAAGCTGAGCAAAGTATCTGGAGCCAGTGATGCGGTCTACTCTGAATTCTGATGCAACGATTTGTTACTGTACATGGTTTAACATTCCTTTTTTGCGCATGGCTTGTAATTGCAGCGGTTTAGCACAGTGTCTATTACAATTACAATGTGATCATAGTGTACAAAAACGAGTTCAGACAGCCGCCTTCCACTGAGATCGTCTGAGAAGACAGACGCCACTGGTACCGCTCGCTTTCACCGGAGTGAGATTGATACGGGTTAACTTCCGGGGGTGCTGCACCACTGGTCACAGCGTCGTCCTCGTCAGCCCGCAGCCCCATCAGATACTTGGTGCGGAAATGCGCCTGCGCAAAGCTGATCTGCATAAACACGCCCCCACCACCATTCTTTAACACCCGCCGCACTCCCCGGCACATCGCGTCTGCAGCGCGCACCACTTTCTCGTTGGGGTACCAGACGTCCCCCTCGTCCACCATGAGCGCGTCCATGGCCGCCTTGTCAAGCACCACGTCGAACTCTCCATCGGCGAACGATAGCGCGGTCATGTCCATATGCACCCATTGCATCTTGGGACGAGAGACCTGATGAGCCGCACGCATTTTATCGATTAAGACAAGCGAGTAATCGATATTGGTAATGTTATGGAATCCATCATCATACAAATCCAGCGAAAAGGAGCTATTACCACATCCAACTATCAGTATCTTGTCAGTCGTTTTCAAATACGGAATAATGAGCTCCCGTACATTATTATACTTCACCAGCCAATCGTATTCCTCTTCTTCTTCGAAGCGACCTTCCCAGTATTCCTGTTTCCCGAAGACTGTGTTGAGAGCCTTGTTGCTGCCATTGACCACACCTTCCTTGCGTATTATGTTATCATCTGCACTATCCTTTGTAATCATTATTTGTTTTGGTAGGCTCATGTGTTCTTTGAGTGCTGTCAGCGCAGATTCTGATAGAAACCCAGCCAACGAATCCCAGTCAACTGTTTTAGTTATTGCTGGGGACTCTCCGTCAGATTCTGTACCATCGCTCATGTTACAGTAGTAGCTGCCCTACCTCAGCGCTCGGTTCTTGCAGCTATCAGCTATCAGCTGTCAGCTGTCAGCTGTCCGAGTTTTTTTTAGCAGCAGTGTGTCACGGTGGTGTACCATTTGGTGTACTGTGTACTGTGCAGGCATATACAGTAGTGTACAGTGTACTGAGAACATTCTATGAAATGTGGTTAAACAAAGATTGTTGTCAAACCAAATAACGGTCTACATCGAATTTAATAGCCCAACGCCATATCGTGCTGTTGCCGAGTGGTGTTGCCATTGGTATAGGTACAACTACAGTACCTCCTTTCGTCGGTACTGCTTAAACTAAAAATATTTTCTTGTTTTGGTGCCGTGTTTAAGTAATGACGAACGGCAGGGGTATACCACTGGCATAGCTGAATAGCTGTTGTATGAATGATCATATTTTTCCACAGGAAGTACCACTTTGAGTCTGTCCAATTATCGATATCATTCACGTCAACATACGCAAGAGCTACGCAAATCCACTCGCGAAACGCATACCAGTCACTCTCTCCACTCGCCCGGTTCGCGGCAAGCAGTTCAGCAACATGAACCTGTCACAAGCACCACCATGGACTAGAAAAATATCCCTCCATCGCCCTCTTCGTCGCGAGGATCGCTCTTGATGCTGCGAGACACGGAACAAGTCTGTGTGTTACACGAAGAACTAGTGGATGCAGCAGTGATGGTTGTTCGCACCTGTTCATATAGTCTATGACCGAGGAGGACGGTTGGCGCTTCATGGTGCGGGGCACAGGAGCCAGAGGGGGCTCCGTCACCGACAACCCGTCCAGAGCAATGCCGCTGCCGAGCACCCGAGAGTCGTTCTGTGCGATGGGCCGTCGCTGGAACGACTGGGATACGGACAAATAAGACAGTGCAGCGAGTGTAAGATAAAAACATGGAGAGAGAGTGAGAGAATGCGGCGACAAGCAAGGCCACTCACGTCGTTCTTGGGCATAGAGAGGTTTCCAGCCGAGGCTGCCCGAGAAATATGCGAGTGCGAGTTCTGCGGGGAGACGGAGGGGAAGATAGCCAGGGGTAACAACATCGAGAGACATCGGGTTAACCAGAACTCAACCACTCACCAGAGAGCCGTACGGAGAGCCAGTGCCCGATGTTTGCTGCCTGTCCGGCGCTGGGGAAAAGTGAACCTGCTGCCTGGCCTGCTGCTGGGATTGCTTGGCCTGCTGTGCGAACCCCGCGACGTCCTTCAGCGCCTGTGAGGGCAAATCCAGAGCGGAGAAGAACTTTTTCTCGCGCATGCTCGCCTTGCCCAGGGAGCTCAGCAGCTCCACCACCGCGCTCGGGTCGTCCAGATACGCGTTCGCCGCCGTTGGCTTCTTGCCCACTGTCACGCCAAACATCGCGGCTGATGCATGCCCACCACCATGACTTTGAAGAAAATGCGGGTTCTGCTGCTGCTCCTGCAGGCGCACGAGCCGCTCGAACATGGGCTCGTCCGAGATGTCGTCGCCCACCGCCAGTACAAAATCCGCCTCGTTGTTGTTAGCTTTCATGGTGGCCAGCGCGTGCTCCAGAAAGAGCCCCTTAGACACGCCCCGCGGCCGCACCTCGATATATCCGTCGGCCACTCCGCCCCCGCGGATGACCTCAACGTGGTGCGGCGCCAGCACGCTCACCAGGTGTTCCTCCAGCTCCTTGCTCTGCAGGTAGCCGAACTCGGGGTCCGCGTCACGGAATTGCCAGATCAGCGCGTTTCCCTTGCGCTCGATGTAAGTGCCGTGCGTGCGCTGCACGAAGATGTCCATCACGAGCTTGGCCGACTCCTTCCACGTCTGGTCGCCCAGCTCCGCCATCGTCTGCCATTTCGCCCTGCCGCTGCCGGCCGCGCCACTCATGTGCTGGTCCGAGGTGGCGTAGCGGGTGTCGTCGCGCGGCCAGCGGTAGTAGAAGCCGTGCTCGGCACCCAAGCCCAGGTTCTTGAAGCCGCCGAAAAACTCCGATACCTGGGACAGTTCCTTGCCGGACACCACGAACACCACGTTCTTGGGGTCCGCACACAGCGCCTCCACCACCTGTTTAATTTCGGCCGTGGGGCTCTCGCGTGCCGCATGTCCCTGGGCCATTGCATAAGTGTGCATACTGTCATTGGTGCCGCTGTTAGAGACGAGAGTGCCGCCCCAATCCAGGATAATCAAGCGACTGCGCGCGGCCCTGTACGCGCTGCTCACAGCCTTGGCGTCCAGCGCTTGGAACCCTGCCCGCATGTTCATGACTTTGTAGTGCAGGCCGAAGCCCACCGCGTAGCTGGCCCCCGGGTACTCAGCAGTCTCCTTCACCACCGACTTCAGGTCATGCAGCACGTGGTTTGCCCAGTTCACCGTGGTGAGCCGCGTGCAGAACTCCAGGTTGCGTCGGTTGCGATCACTGCGCTCCTGATCGCCCATCTCTAACGCGTGCTTTAGGGCCTCCGTCACCTCCACCAGCCGCCAGGGGTTTACAGCCAGCGCCCCACGCATAACCCGCGCGCTCGAGATGAACTCGCTGATGATGACCAAGCCCTGCCCCGGCAGACCCGTGCCTTCCAGGCGGGGCGCCGACCGCGCAGCGTATCCCGCCAGCTCGGAAACCTTCTTGCGCGCCAGCTGAAACTCCATGGGGTACCTGTTGAGCCCGTCGCGCGTGGCGGTGATCATAAGGATATCGGAGGCAGCAAAGAAGGCCAGGCGCTGCGCCAGGCGGAGGTCTTTGTCGTGACGTTCCTCGAAGCTCACCAGTTGCGCGTCCTTGTACTTGGCGTTCAGTTGCGCCACCAACACCCGCACATCATGCTGCGTCTGGTGATAGTCCGCCCCGCGCTCCGCCGCGCTGATGCCTAACAAGTTAAACGCGATGCGACCCACCCAACGGGGGTTCTCCTGGAGGAACGCGTCAATCGCCATCAGCCGCAAGGGGATGCCCTTAAGACGCTCCAGTCGGTCAATACCCGCCACCACAACCTTGCCAGGGGAGCGGTCGCGCCAGGCGGCAGTTTCCTGCAGAAAGGAGGCCTTGAGGAACACCTCGTCCAGCCGCGGCAGGTCCACGCCTACGTGGATGCAGGTGATCACCACCTCGCGGCCGTCCACGTTCACGACCATCATGCCGGCTGCGTTCATCTCGTAGCTACAGCCGAGCAGGCGGCGGCACACGGTAAGGAAGTGTCGAGCGTACTCGAAGAGGTGGAAGCCGACCTGGTCAGCGCCCAGGATGCCGCGCAGCAGATCCTCGCGCCGACTCATGGTGCGCCAGATCTCGCTCGACGGGAACGGCGTGTGGATGTAGTAGCCAATCTTGGCGCCGGGGATGCGTCTGCGCACAAAGGATGGTAGCAACATGAGGTGGAAGCCGTGGATCCACACCAGATACCCCTGCTGGTACACCTCCAGGATGCGGTCACGGAACATGTTGTGCACGGTGCTGTAGACGAGCCAGACGCTCTGCTGTGCCTTCGCGCCGATACCGGCCGGATCGAGCGGGCCGTACACGTCCATTATCTGGTGCATGATGGGCCAGAGGTGCTGCTTGCAGAACAGATCGTAGAACTGGCAGTGCAGGCTCTGGCTCAGGAACACCGGAAAGCAGTTCAGATCCGCCAGCGCAATTGACACGGCCTCCTCCTCCTCGGGAGGGATGGGCGCGTTAGCGTACCGCACGGAGCCCACCCAGATGGTCCGCGATTCCAGCTGCAGAGTCAAGACATTCTCGCTATCCCAGGCCGCCTTCCAAAAGCCCACCGCATCTCTCGTCAGAATCACTGGTAGGAAATACGACACGATAACGACGCCGTCCTGTGATGTGACCTTGTTCTCGGCCTGCGACTTGCGGCCCCACTCAAAATACCGCTCCGACTGCGCGGATCTGCTATCACCGAGCACCTTGCCTGGCGATTTGGGAACTGAACATGACTCGAATGCCGACTCGCCATATTTATCTTCTGTAACGCGAGTTTCTGAATCCATATTTTCAGTGTCTAAAGTTCGCAAAATTTCTCCATTGCCCTCCCAACGATTAAACTTTCCTCCACAAAATATACAGTATCGATATTTGACAACATTCTGATCACCCGGCAGAAATATAGCTGTCATAAAGAAATAACGATTAAGTAAAGCTGTTTTAAACGCAAATGACATTAAAACCTTCTTTGGTTCTCCACCAAGGATACTCAGCTTGCGTTGTGACCAAAGGAACTGCCCTGTCTGGATGACCATAGCCTAAAGCCGGAACATTCCCCGACACCCGAATTTCTTCTCCAAATTGAACTTCCGCATATACCTAGACAAGGAATTTTTAAAATCGTTCTAATAGGGACAAAGATTCAGATTACTCACTCTGAAAACAACTTCTGTCATTGTATGGTTGATCATTCTCTTAAAAGATTAATGTGACTTTCCTGCCTGAGCTTTGGCTTACAGACCGACAAAAATCATTGAAGAGATCAGATTTCAACTGACCAAAATAAAGAGCGCGACACGTTTAAATTTATTCCGTCAGCCAGTAAAAAAATGCCTATGTTGTGCGTGCCCAAATTGAAGTTGCTTGATCTTTTCGCAACGCACAATGGACTCGGACCATAATGTTAGTTGGCATTGATTCGGAAATTAATAACTACAAACAAACAGTTCCATAAACCTACTACATTAGAAATCTGCTCGCCTTGGACAGGAGGCTATTCCCTCTTCTTCCGCTTCTCGCTGCCCGAGGCCTCAGGGTCCCATTCGCTCTCTGTACCTCCGCTTTCCGCGCGCGCCCGATCACCAACGGACCCCGAACTACTACTGCTGGTACTGGCGGAGCTAAGATGCGTTTTCTTGGAGAGGTACACCATGGTTATCTCCAGGCCCAGGCCGGCGAAGACCAGGGCGATGCCCACCCACTGCGGGGCGTTGACAGAGTGCCGGAAGATGAACACCGAGAGCAGCACCGTGAAGAGCTGCCGCGTGACGCTCAGCGTAATCCAGGACAGCGAGCCGAACTCCCGGATGAGTCCACAGATGAGCACTTGACCCACCGAGGCGCACAAGCAGAACATGAGGATGTCTCTCCGTATGGCGGGGCACCAGTACGCCACCGCCCACGCGCTGCTCAACCCGCTGCGTTCTCCTTTGGCCACTCGATCCACCAGCAAAAAAACGAGCAGGTAGAGCGCCTGCCATGCGTTCGTGAATTTCATCATTTGCAGGGGCGTGGCGGCATGCGCGGCGAATATGTGGTCCTGCTCGTTGTTCGTGTACCCGTCCAGACACAGATTCAGAAACACCATCGCTACGCCCAGCAACTGATAAAACCACGGCTGCTCGACGATGCTGCCGTCTGTGGGCGTGGCGGCTGCGCTCTTGGCGGCGGTGAACAGGGCGATGCCGCAGCAGAGCAGCAGCACTGAGGCGTACTTGAACCACGGGTAGACTCTTTTATAGAATAGCACCCCGATAAGCATGACAGGCACGGGCTTGGAGGACTTGGTCAGAATCATCATGGGGTAGGTAATATACCTCAAAGATGCATAGCTGATCGGTGACGCTAGAGCTGCTGTGAGAGATGCTTTCCAAAACACAAATGGTGATATTTTTCGTACTTCGGAGAAATCAGCGATAAATGCTGTAATTGTTGCAACTGTTGACATTGATAAGTTCAAAACAAATGGATAACTCCATTTCATTGATCCTTCAGCACCGTTTGAAGAGTCCGCAACTATGGCATAATCTGACGAAGTCAATTTCTCTTGTAAATAACCCCAGTACATAAACGTTGTATATAATCCAGCGGTATAAGCAATAAAACGAAACTCGCTACTCCATTTTAACTTCAAGTATGTTGCCATGGTGTGATGACTGGTTGGTTTTACGTTGCTACGTTGTTACTGTCAATAGGTGAACGATTCTATTACTTGAAACTTAATTTGCTGCACAACCACTTAGAAATTGGCCACGTTGCAAATGTCACTAAAAACAACAACACAATGCAGGCCAAAATCTACTGTATGACTGAATACCTTTGCTCTGCTAAAGCGCTAAAGTTGAAGGTGACTTTGCTATGCTTTTCACTTTAAACTAGTTTACTAATAACCGTGAGATGTCCGTCACAATGGTATTATGAGTTGTCAAAACGACGTTGAACGGATGCGTATGAAGTCAAAACAGTTTATTGAAAACCTACGCAAAAAAGGAGATTGATGGTTTACCATTTTTGGTTTACGCTATCCCTGGAGATATATGCATGCGGCGATGCGGCGTGCGGTCCGGATAAATTGATAATACAATAATCCTTTTCTCTGAGCGCAAGAACAAATATTCTTAATTAGGTCATAAAACATGAATCACTTCAGAGTACCACCACCATCTGTTAAACACCTCATCCTGCAATCGGAACGGCTATTATCAAAAGTAATCTTGATCGGTGATATACATGGCTGCTTGAATGAATTTCAAGAACTTCTCAAGAAGTGTAATTATAATAGAAATGATACAACACTGATATTATTGGGTGATTTGGTAAACAAAGGACCGTACTCTGCGGAAGTGGTGAAAATGGCTCGCGAGTTAGAGGCATTTTGCGTTCGAGGCAATCACGAAGAATCGTTATTATCGTATGCTTTTAATATGAATGATAAAACTCGGCCCGCACATTATGATTACATCGACAAGCTGGACAGGTGAGAATACCATACGATGAGTAATTTATTATTAATTACCTCTCCTACTTGGCAGCCTCGACTTGAATTGGCTGAAGGACTTGCCCTACACGCTATCCATCCCCTCGCTGGATTGTCTCGTGGTTCATGCGGGCTTGGTGCCAGGGCGGCCGTTGGAGGAGCAGGCGCCGGGCGACATGCACTCCATGCGAAACCTCGTGCCGGAGGAGAGCCCACTGACCGCGGGATCGGACAGTTTCAAAGCTAGTTCCAGTCCCCTCGCTGGCGTTGCTTGGGCTAGTATGTGGAGTGACGGGCCGCACGTGTATTTCGGACACGATGCGAAACGGGGTCTGCAGCAGTTTCCCTTCGCGACTGGATTGGACACTGGTTGCTGTTACGGTTAGTTCATCTGACCAAATGAGTTTCACTTGCTGAAAATTCTGTTATTACTCCCAGGTCGCAAGTTGTCTGCAATGGTGCTACCTGAGCGCGAAATCATCCAGGTGCAGGCGCACCGCGTGTATGAGGAGCCGAAAGGCAGTGACTGATAAGATGGGATGAAATTCCGGAATTTTGAATTAAAAGGTTTCATGTTAATACAGTGATGTAATTTTGATTAATTGTGCAAATAGAACTGAAAGAAAACCACATTGATTAGTATCACTTTTTTAAAAACATCTCGGCTCAAAACACACAGACGGGCGCTTACTGCTCGACGCCTCTCAACACCAGCCATGAATAAACGCGCACAAAAAAGGCGTCAGCAGGAACAGGAAAATGTGACATTTTGCCTTTACCATGCATAACTGCTAATCGGCTCCTTAAGCCTTCTCGTAGTTGAGGATTGGCGTGAGCCACCGCTCCACCTCCTCCACGGGCACGCCCTTGCGCTCGGCGTAGCTCTCCACCTGGTCCTTGCCGATGTGGCCCACCGCGAAGTACTGGCTCTCCTTGTGTCCGAAGACCAGCGCGGACACCGAGGCGGCCGGCATCATAGACAGGGACTCCGAAAGCTGGATGCCCGTGCGCTCCTCGACCTGCATTAGTCGCCACATCGTGCGCTTCTCAGTGTGGTCTGGCTGGGAAGGGTACCCCGGCGCGGGGCGGATGCCCTGGTATTTGATCTTGAGCAGGTCCGTCTCGCTCAGGGCCTCATCAGGAGCGTACCCCCACGACTGCGTGCGCATGTCCTTGTGCACGGCCTCCGCAAAGGCCTCCACCAGGCGGTCGGCCAGAGCCTGCACCATGATCTTCGAATAGTCGTCCAGCTCGCGCTCGAACTTGGCCACCAGAGCCTCCGCCCCGAAACACGACACCGCAAACATGCCTAAGTAGTCGGGCACGCCGCTGTCCTTGGGCGCCACAAAGTCAGCCTGCGACAGGTACTGCTTGTCCGCGGCGTCGCCCTCGGCCTGCTCGCGCAACATGCAGAAGCGCGCCTCCACGACAGAGCGGCTCTCGTCCGCGTACACCTCTACGTCCTCCGTACCCACGGTGTTGGCGGGGTACAAGCCCACACAGCCGCGCAGCTGCAGGGACTTGTCGCGGATGACAGTGGCGAGCATGGCCAGCGCGTCCTCGTGCAGCTTCTTGGCCTCGCCACCCACCAGCTCGTCATTAAAGATTTTGGGGTACCCGCGGTTAGGGTAGCGGCCGCGCAGTTCCCAGGTCTGAAAGAACGGGTTCCAGTCGATGAACGACACTACCTCTTCGATCTCCTTGGTCACAACCGTCACTCCAAGCTGGCGCGGCACGCATGCGGGCGGACTGGCTACAAAATCAATCTTCTTGCGGTGCTTGATGGCCTCCGCCAGTGGAAGGTATACCCGGTTCTCGAGCGAAGCGTAGTGATCCTCGCGGAGCTCCTGGTACTCCTCCAGAACGCTCTCGATGTACTCGGCCTTGCCCGCGCCGAGCAGCGACGACACCACCGTAACGGACCTGCTCGCGTCCAGCACGTGAATCACCGGGTGCTCCGGGGTGCTATACACAGGTGCCACCTTCACCGCGGTGTGCATCTTGGAGGTGGTGGCGCCGCCCACAAGCAGCGGCTTCGTCATGCCTCTGCGCTTCATCTCCTGCGCCACATGCACCATCTCGTCCAGCGAGGGTGTGATAAGCCCAGACAGGCCGATCACGTCCACGTTCAGGCGCATGGCCTCGTCGAGGATGCGGTCCGCAGATACCATCACGCCCAGGTCGTACACCTTGTAGTTGTTGCAGCCCAGCACCACCGCCACAATGTTCTTGCCGATATCGTGCACGTCGCCCTTCACCGTAGCAATCAGGAAGGTCCCCGCGAAGGCTGAGGTGTCATCCTCAGTCACGGCGTCCGGGTCGCGGCCCTCGGCAATCATGGCGGCGCGCTTTTCGGCTTCCATGAACGGCAGCAGGTAGTTGACGGCCTTCTTCATCACGCGCGCGGACTTGATTACCTGTGGAAGGAACATTTTGCCGGAGCCGAACAAGTCGCCCACCACGTTCATGCCCTTCATTAGCGGACCCTCGATCACCTCCAATGGTTTCCCGGCCGCCAAGCGTGCCTCCTCGACGTCCCGATCGATCCACTCTGTAATCCCGTTAATCAGCGCGTGCGTCAGACGCTCGTCGTAGGTCTTGCTGCGCCATGCATCGGCAGCCACAGCGGCAGTCGCCGACCCACCCTTCTTGCGAGCCTCCATGGCTGCCTTCTCCTTCGTGGTCGCCTCCAGCATCTGCTCCGTGGCTAGGGGCGTCTTGTTGAACACCAGGTTCTCGCAGAGCTCCAGCAGCTCAGGGTCCACCTCCTCGAAGGGAATCATCTCGACTGTATTGACGATGCCCATGTCCATGCCGGACTCGAGGATGGCGTGCTGCAGGAAGACCGAGTGGATCGACTCGCGGATCTTGTTCACACCGCGGAAGCCGAACGACAGGTTCGAGATGCCGCCGCTGATTTTCACGAAGGGGCACTGCTCCTTGATGATCCGGCAGGCACGGATGAAGTCCACCCCGTAATTGGCGTGCTCCTCCATGCCCGTACCGATCGTGAGCACGTTAGGGTCGAACACGATGTCTTCGGGCGGGAAGTGCACCTCGTTCACCAGAATGTCGTAGCTGCGCTTGCAAATGCGCACCTTCTCGTCACAGGTCGCTGCTTGGCCCTGCTCGTCGAACGCCATCACCACCACCGCAGCGCCGTGTTTCTTGAGCAACGTGGCGTGCTCCTTAAAAAGCTCCTCACCCACTTTCAACGAGATGCTGTTCACGATGGGCTTGCCCTGGCACCACTTGAGCCCCGCCAGTACGATCTCGAACTTGGACGCGTCCAACATGAAAGGCACCTTGGCGATCTCGGGCTCCGTCACTGCGATCTTCACGAACTTCTGCATCGCCGCCAGCCCGTCCAGCATGCCGTCGTCCACGTTGATGTCGATCACGTGCGCGCCATCCGCCACCTGCTTCTTGGCGATGTCCATGGCCTCCGCGAACTTGCCCGCCATCATCAGCTTCTTGAACTGGATCGACCCCGCGATGTTGCAGCGCTCGCCCACGTTCAGAAAGGGCATGCCCAGGTGGTTGTGCACGTCCTCCACGACCAGATCCTCCAGCCCAGATAGCCACATCTTTGGCCGGCGCACGGGTGGCAGCTCGCGGGGCTTGTAGTTCTTCTCGGTGATCAGCGCCTTCATCGCAGCGATGTGCGCGGGCGTGGACCCGCAGCAGCCACCCACCATGTTCAGCCAACGGTTGCGGAAAAACTCCTCATTGTAGCCGGCCATGTCCTGCGGCGTGTCGTCGTAGCCGCCCATCGCGTTCGGCAGGCCCGCGTTCGAGTACACGTGCACGAAGCACTCCGCACAGGCCGCCAGGCGCTTCACGAACGGCACCATTTGCTGGGCGCCCAGCGCGCAATTCAGCCCCACGCACATGGGCTTGGCGTGGCGGATGGACGCGTAGAAAGCCTCCGTGGTCTGGCCAGAAAGCGTGCGGCCACTCAAGTCCACGAGGGTGCCCGACACGAACACTGGGATGTCCACCTGCGCGAACTCCAGGAACTCACCGATAGCGTACAGGGCGGCCTTGGCGTTCAGCGTGTCGAAGATGGTCTCCACGATGAGCACGTCCGCGCCGCCATCCACCAAGCCCACCACCTGCTCCAGGTACGCGCCCACCAGCTCGTCGAAGGTCACGTTGCGCATAGACGAGTCCTCCACGCTCGGAGAGATGGACCCCGTGCGATTCGTGGGACCCAACGCGCCCACCACAAAGCGCGGCTGCGTCGGGTCCTGCAGCGTGATTTCATCACAGGCCTCGCGCGCTAGGCGAGCGGACGCGTAGTTCAGCTCGTAGGCCAGGCCCTCCATCTTGTAGTCGGCCTGCGCGATCGCCGTGGAGCTGAAGGTGTTGGTGCCAATCAGCCGGGACCCGCTGCGCAGGTACTCCAGGTAAATGTTCTTGATCACGGCGGGCTGTGTCAGGGACAGCAGGTCGTTGTTGCCTTTCACATTGGACGTCCAGTCAGCAAAGCGCTCGCCGCGGAAGGCCGCCTCGTCCAGCCACTTGCTCTGCTTCTGAATCATGGTACCCATAGCGCCGTCGTACATGGTCAGCTGCGTGTTAAACAGTTCGCAAATATAGGCTCTCAGACTGTCTCTCCCACGCACATAGTACGGGAACCCAGTGGGAAAGAGAGAGGAATCCTGCTGCCAATCGGTGCGCATGTCGGACCAACCGGCAGCCTTGCCGCGGACTGCAACATCAGTCAGATTAGTTCCACGACTACTGATGATAACAGGGTGGTTCAGCTTGCTCCATTCATATGAGGCAGGAATTTTGTTCTGTGCGAAATGAGACGTGGGCGCCGGCGGTTCAATGGTCTTGCGATCAGGCACGTCGTCACAGGCGAAGCGCACGCGGTCTTTCTTCACAACCACGCGCGGCTTCTTGCGCAACGTTGATAGCGTGCCGTTTTTCTTGGCGGTGGCGGCCTCCTTTTCCCAGGTGGTGCGCTCCAGCATCTGCTCCGTGGCCAGGGGGGTCTTGTTGAACACCAGGTTCTCGCAGAGCACGCGCAAATCAGGCTCCACCTTGTTGT
>CAYYMF010000051.1:0-1938 GCA_964472755.1 uncultured Chitinophagales bacterium
GCTCCATTGTCTGAGCCAAGTGGAGAAAATTGGAACATCATTCTGCCTTCTAAATTTGGATGATTTTTGGTATATAAATTATTTGCATAAAAAACAAAAATTATTTTGCCACGCATGGCTGAAATTTTTGGCCAACCTTCTTGTTCTATTGCTGTTTTTAAGTTGGGATATGTTTTTCTCAAATCATCGGGTCTGAAAATTTGTGATGAATTTGCACCAAAAACATCAATAATTTCCTGATCTACATCATTAACGGCTTGCTCTGTAAAAGGTAATATTTTTGTAAAAAAAGGCAATACATTACCTACGCCAAATTCTTTATATTCTACGAGTAAAACAATAGGCAAATGTGATGGATTTTGTTCGCTCCATTTTTTTATGGCAGTTAAACCCGATTTGAAAGTGTAATAATGCGTATTATAATCGACATCAGGAATATGCATCATTTTCATACCAGGTTGCATTAATTCTGGTACTCTCGAATCCACACTTTTGCCTACCAATGCGTTGCCAATTCGTTTGTAATATCGACCACCAGCAGGATCGTAATAAATATCTAATTCCAAACTACGCACACCTAAATCAAATTGCTCATTAAAAGGTATATGTGTATAATCCCAAGCTTTTGGATTCAAATCGCTAGGTAAAATACCGCCAATTGCTGATACCAATTTGTAGATGTCAGGGTCTGTTCTTTTTCTATAGCTATTGTGTGAACCTATGCATTGTATTTGGTTAAATTTTAAGGTGTCTAATAAGGGATTTATCTGTTCTGAACTTTTTTTAAGTCGTTGGTTAGCTTCTTTTTTACAAGAGAAAAGGCAGAAAGAAATACAAATAAATAGCAATAAATTTTGCATAATTACAATTAGTTACCCAAATGTAGGTAAAAAATCAGAAAAAAATAAAATTATCAAAAGAGAATTTACTTAGCAATTTTTACTTGATAAGTTCTGCGTTCTTTATTGTATAGTTTTGGATCACGAATCCAAGGGTTCATACGGCGAATCATTTTGTAGGACGTATTGTTATTTTGAGCAAAAGTTACCCAATCTACATATCCATCAACAGCTATAGTTTCTCTAATAGGATAAGGCCCGTATAAATCATCTTTATCTAAGTAGAAACCATATTTCTGTTGGTTTTCATATATTACTTTCAAAGCCAAAATTCTAAAGATATATCTACTTGTTTCACTATTTAAAAATAAATTATAATAATCACTATCGCCTTGCTTATTAGCTTGGTTGTTAATTCCGTTGATGCCCATATTATAACCTGCCGCCGCATTTGTCCAAGAACCGCTTGATGCTTTTGCACTTAATAAATATTTACAAGCTGCAATGGTTGATTTTTCAATATCATACCTTTCATCAACTTCAGAATTGACAACTAGTCCATAAATTGGAGCAGTGCTTTTCATAAATTGCCAATAGCCAGATGCTCCTGCAGAAGAAACAACATTTTCCAATCCACTTTCTGCCATACATAAATACTTGAAATCATCGGGAATATTATTTTCTGCTAATATTTTTTCTATTATTGGGAAAAATCGGTTGGCTCTTTTTATCATTAAAATTGTTGCCGAATGTTTGTAAGAATTTACAATCAATTCATTATCTAAACGCTCTCTAATTTCAATATCGTCTAAAGGTACTTTTTCATCTGCAAAGGATAGTGTCGCAGGAATTTTAGGCGCATTTACGTGTTGATTTGGTAATGATGTGGTAGTGGTTTGCGAAGCATTTGGATTAAAGAAAGTAAATAGCCCATTAGGAGAACTTGCCGCTCTGACAAATAATAATGTCAATAATGATGAACAAATGATAGTGACTAAAAAATACAATATTCTTTTCATAGTTTTTATTTTTTCTTTTTATAAACTGGTACAGTTGAACAAGGTTCTCCAAAAAATAAACTTGCAACATAGGGCATTAA
>CAYYMF010000051.1:2038-14875 GCA_964472755.1 uncultured Chitinophagales bacterium
TAATTCTTTAAATAAAAAAGGTTTGATATCAAAAGCTATTATGACTTCCTTTGGAAAATAATCTTCCAAATCTAATGTTATTAAACCACTTTCTGCAACTTTATTTTTGAGTTCCATCATATTTGCTAATATAATATTTATTCTTAGTAAAAGATGTTAATAATCCAAAAATGAAGAACTGCTTATTAATGTTATTTAAAAAATAAATGCTTAAACCAATTGAAAGATTTTGGAAACAAGAGTAATGCAATAGGAATAAAAATTAGAAAATAAATTTGACTTAATGCCAAAACTAAGATAAGTATGTAGATGAAAAATAATTCGTAATATATATTGATTTCTCTGAGTATATTTGTAGAAATAATTGATTTGCGTTTGACGATAAACGGAATTATAAATTGATGTCTTTGCTGGATATAAATTAGAAAAATGATATAGCTACTGATGAAAATTAATTTATAAGGTAGTTGATATAATAATACCAAAAATCCTATAATTTCTAAAGGCAATGAATATATCTTTATGAAATGTATAATTTTTTCTTTGTCATAATAGGTAGCTATTGTTTTGAAATCTAATTGTTTATCAAAGTTGGCATCACTGATTAAGTGCAACAGGAAATTTCTTAAACCACGCACAAACGCCCATAAAAATATCGATACTAATAGTATAAATTTAAGTGTGTTGGAGAATAAGCATATTGCTAAAATATAGAACAATGTACCACTGTACAAAGCATCAAAAACTAAAGCTAAAATTTTAAATCGTTTAAAACGAAATGGTTTTATTGAATAAACGAGCAATAAACTAATTTGAATTGCATAAAGTAAAATGCTTTTTAAATTCCACGGCAACAAAAAGTAGGCAATTGTAATTCCTACAATAGTACTACTTAGAAGCGTAATTTTATAAGCAAAACTACTGTCTGAAAGATGATTGTGTTTTTGTGCTTTTTTATCATCTTCTATATCACTCCATTCATTGATAATAAAGCCCAAAGCAGCTGTGCAAATTGTTATTCCTAGAAAGTATAGAAAATTTAAAGTAGTGTTTATTAATGTCAAATTTTGTGGAGATGACAGTAATAAGGCAACGAAATAAAATGCCATAATTGGTGGAATAATATAGTCCCACCAATCTCTAATTCTAATATGTTTACTAATCGACTTGACTGTTATTTTATGAAATCATAAATATATTCAGCTTTATTGAATATACTTAAGTTGTCATAAAAAGAGATACGTTTTGAATCATAAATTTGATAAATTATTGATTATAAAAGAATTTTCCAATGTAAAATAAATTAACCTTAATTTTTATATTAATACATAATTTAGTAACTTCGTAACTTAACTAAAAAAGTGCCATGGTAACTAATTTCAATGCAAATAATGATGCAGTAGAACAAAAAGAAGAAGTTAGAATATTTGAAGAATATATTGAACGAAAACCAAGTTCATTAATCGTAAGATATTTTATTACCCAAATGCACCTTAGTGGATTATTATTAGGTGGAGGCTTTTCCTATCTTCGTCATAGAAAAGAAACCAAAGCAAAGTTTAGTTTTGGTAAAGATGTTTTTCTCAGATTGTTTTTATGGTTGCATTGGATTTTCTTAAATAAAAAACTTATCAGGCAACCATTTAAAGTTCAATTGAGAAGAAGATTGGAAATGCTTGGAGCAACTTATATCAAACTCGGTCAGATTATGAGTTTGAGAGAAGATGTTTTGCCAGTGGAAATTACTGATGAATTAAAGAAGTTATTAGATAGTTTACCAGCTGTAAAATATGAACGTTTTGCTGAATTAGTTGAAGAGAATATTCAACAACCGATTCATCGAGTTTTTGTAGATATTAGTACGAATCCATTAGGTTCGGCTTCTATTGCACAAACACATAAAGCAACGTTAAAGACAGGAGAGGAAGTGGTGATTAAACTTCTAAAACCAGGAACTCGAGAATTAATTAAAACAGATAGTAAGATAATTAAATTCATGGGTCGTGTTTTGAACTTATTTGTACCAGAACTTCAGCCCAAAAATATGTTTACGGAGTTTTGTGATTACACCAACAAAGAAGTAGATTTTAGATTAGAGGCAGAAAATGCGGAAGAATTTGCAGGTAATTTTACAAAACATCCAGATATAGTTTTCCCGACTATTTATAAAGAATATTCCAATGAAAATATGATTGTCATGGAATTATTCAAAGGGATTAAGCCAGATAAAAAAGCTTACGAAAAATATAATTTACAAGAGCGTGAAAAGATTGTAGATATTGGTGCTTATGCCATTATACAAATGCTATATAAAGATGGTTTTTTCCATGCAGATTTACATCCAGGCAACTTAATGATTATGGATGGTCCGAATGGTCCAATGTGTGGGTTTATTGATTTGGGTATGGTTGGAAGATTTGAGGAAACGACTAGAAAAGCGATGCTTTATTATTTCAATAGTTTAGTGATGGGCGACCCTGAGAATGCTGCTAGATATTTATCGGCGTTGGCAAAAACGGATAAACATAGTGATTTAGATGGCTTCAGAAGAGAATTTATTGGCGTTGGTAATAAGTGGTTGAAGAATTCAAATTTCAAAGACTTCTCTTTGGCAAAATTAATTATGGAATCTGTTATATTAGGTGCAAAATATCGTTTGTATTATCCTTTGGAATTGGTATTGATGGTCAAAGCAATCATTACTTATGAAGGCGTAGGAAACGTGATTCTACCAGGATTTGATATACAAAAAGTTTCTAAAAGACATATTAGAACAATGGTTTTAGGAGAAGTCAATCCAATGGATATGCTTCGTCAGCAGTTGTTGAATGCACCTGAAATTATGGATGTAATTATTAAAGCACCAATGTTGATTACAGAAAGTGTAAAACGCTATGAGAGTAGATTAATAGAGAAAAAAAGCAAATCAGGTTCTGAGTCTATAAAAACAATGATTTTTGCAAGTTGTTGTATTCTTGGTGCAAGTATGATGGCATCTGCTGGTTTAGAATGGTTTACTTTTGTGCCATTATTTATTATTGGTGGCATCATTGCACTTAAATCATAAGGAATATACTTTAAAGTAAGTTTTATTTTTGTAGTTTTATATTGATAAAAATAATTTATTGGCAAAGATTGCAAAAAATAAAATCGATGGAATTGACTTCAACTTTCACGTTTGGGGAATCAATAGTCCATTAGTTGATTACAGATTATGTTGGTTGCTCAATAATATTTTAGAATGGAATTTTGAGAGAGTAAATGATATTGAAATTGATTCAGAGAAAGACAATTCTATAATCTATTTTAATGCCTATAAATATGAAAATAAAGAAGATTTTTATACAGTAGAAATTATTCAAAATAAAAATGATGGTTTTGTGCTTTTGCCAGAATTAAGAAATATAGATTACTTATTATTATTTGATGGAGAAGAGGATTATTTTGATAAAGATGAAATAACAACAGTTTTTAAACAAATTCAAGGAATACAATCTATTTTTGAAATCGAAGTTGATAATCTCAAATCGAAGTACAAACTATTAATGCGACATTTTAATGATACAAAACAATAGAAAAACAAAGATAGTTGCCACAGTTGGACCGGCAAGTAATTCCTTAGAAAATTTAGAGAAGCTTTATCTCGCTGGAGTCAATGTTTTTAGATTAAATTTCTCGCACGGAACTCAACAACAGCATCTTTTGGTCATTGAAAATATAAAAAAAATTAACCAAAAACACAAAAGCAATATTGGTATTTTAGCAGATTTACAAGGTCCAAAATTGCGTGTTGATGCAATTCAAAATAATGCAATTTTGTTAGAGGAAGGAAAAAGCATTATTGTTTCAACTGAAGAGGTTTTAGGAACGAATGAAATGATTAGTGTTACATACACGCATCTTTCACAAGATATAAAATTAGGAGAATCAATTTTAATTGATGATGGTAAAATTGAATTAAAAGTTACTAAAATCATTAATAAAACGCAGATAGAATGTGTGATTGAAAATGGCGGTATTTTATCTTCAAAAAAAGGTTTTAATTTGCCAGATACTGAAATTTCTATTCCAAGTTTGACCGAAAAAGATATTGTAGATTTAGATTTTATCATACAACATCATGTTGATTGGATTGCACTTTCATTTGTGCGAAAATCAGAAGATATTATAGATTTAAGAAAAAGAATTGCTGCACAACACGGCACTCAAAAAATAATTGCTAAGATTGAAAAGCCTGAAGCTATTAAGAATATTGATAGTATTATTCATGATGCTGATGCAATAATGATTGCTAGAGGCGATTTGGCTGTGGAGGTTCCTATGGAAGAAATGCCCATTATTCAAAAAATGATTATTGAAAAATGTATTGACCAAGCACGACCAGTTATTATTGCAACACAAGTGATGGAATCGATGATTGAGGCACCAAGACCCACTCGTGCGGAGATTACAGATATTGCTAATGGTGTTTTTGATGGTGCTGATGCGATGATGTTAAGTGCAGAAACTTCTGTTGGAAAATACCCAGTAAAAGTCATTCAAGCAATGGATAAAATTATTTTAAAAACGGAAGAGCAAAATAAAATCTATTTTAAAAACCTTTCTCCCAAAAAAGACTCTCCAACTTTTTTGTCTGATGCCGTTTGTTATAATGCTTGTAGTATCGCAGAAGATGTTGAAGCAACTGCACTTTTGGGCATGACTTATTCTGGTTACACGGCTTTTATGTTGGCAAGTTATAGACCAAAATCTAAAATTTTTATTTTCACGAGCAATCCTCAATTAATCTATCAATTAAGTTTGGTTTGGGGTGTTGAAGTATTTTTCTATAATAATTTTGAAACAACAGATAAGTCTATTCGTGATATAATAGGAGTTTTGAAAGATGTAGGAAAAATTCAAAATAACGATATCGTCATCAATACTGCAAGTATGCCTATCAAAGGCAGAGGAAGAACCAATATGATTAAAATTACGGTTGTTGAATAATTCAAATACAATCTACACTCAAACGATTTTAAAATGGGTTGAATATTTAGTTTTTAGATTTTTATTTTGATCTTGTAACCAAACTAAAGGCATTTTTCGTGGCACTATTACTATATCTACTTTATGAAAAGTCCCGAATATTCTATCCCAAAATGCAGTCGTTACGCCGTGATTGAATTTTGGATTTCCAAAATGATGATAAAAATGATGTTTTCGCATTCTTAATCCATACCTGATTATTGGTTCTTTTATATGAAATAGTTTATGTGCTGTTTCGTAAATAAAATACATGCTCGCCAATCCAAATGAAAACAAAAAACCATCTTTTAGATTAAAAATTAGTCCAGTTATCAAAGTTGAGATAAACAAAACCACCATTGCTAAACCTATTTTTTTGACTATCGGAACAAAATAATTGACTTCTGCATGATGCCTTTGATGTTCTTTCTTGATGATATGTTTTCCATTCTTTTGATGACCTAAAAAACGATGAATGATATATTCAAGGAATGTCCAACTTATAATTCCAATGACTAAAAATAGAATTGAGTTTAGCATAATTTATTTTTTGTTGAAATTAGCCTAAATTTTCTTAATTGTATAAGGTGCTGATAGTTAATAAGAAAATTTAACTAAATAAATATTTGCTTACTTTTTTAGTCTTTTGTTTTCTACTTTCTTCTTGCTATCATTTAGTAAATAATCATAAATTTTATATTGACTTCTAATGTCATTTTTTTTATCATTATATCTAAATTGATTGGTTTGAATACCGCTAATTATTCTTGCCTTTACATTGTCCTTCCATTGAATATCAATAATATTAGCAAGTGTTTGCTGGATTTTCTTATCTAAAATAGGCGTAATGACTTCTACCCTGTAATCTAGATTTCTTGCCATTAAATCGGCTGAACCAATAAAATATTCAGGTTCATTGTTATTGTGAAAAATAAAAGCTCTAGTATGTTCTAGAAATCTATCGACTACACTAATTACTTCAATATTTTCACTCAGTTTTGGCAATTGAGGAATTAAAGAACAAATACCTCTAACTATCAATTTTATTTTTACACCATTTTTACTTGCTTGATATAATCTACGTATCATATCTTCATCGGTAAGGCTATTTGTTTTTATAGTTATTGACGCAGCTAAACCAGCTTTTGCAAATTTTATTTCTCTATAGATGAGTTTTTCTAACTTAATTCTCAAATTAAATGGAGCAACCAATAAGCGATTAAATTTTGGAGCATAATAATTTTTATCTAAGAAGGTAAATAAATTTCTAACTTCTTTTGTTAGTAATTGATTTGCTGTTAGCAACATGGCATCAGTATAAATATTGGCTGTTTTTTCGTGAAAGTTTCCTGTGCCAATTGTTGCATAATAAATTTTCTGTCCTCTTTCTCTTCTAGTAATTAAACATAATTTTGAATGAACCTTTAAATCAGGAATGCCTGTTATCACTTTCGCACCTTCTTTGGTTAAAATATTTGCCCATTCAATATTTGCCTCTTCATCAAATCTGGCTCTCAACTCAATGAATACAGTTACATCTTTGCCATTCCTCACTGCGGTAATCAAAGATTTTATGACATTAGAATTTTCAGCAATTCGATATAAAGTACATCGAATATGTGAAACATTTGGGTCAATTGCCGCTTCTCGTAATAAATCTAAAAAATAATCGAATGAATGATAAGGGAAATACAACAACATATCCTTTTCTTTCATTTTAGAAAGCATACTATGTGCATTTTTTAAATCAGGGTGAGCTACTTGAGGTAAGTCTTCATAACGTAAATGACTTTTTTCAAAAGTTGGGAATTTGATGAAATCTTTGAAATTATGATAGCGAGTTCCTGCAACAACATGTACTTCTTTATCTAATTGCATTTTCTTAATCAGAAAGTTTAGAAATTCTTTTGGCATTTTGGCATCATGAATGAAACGCAATGCATCTGCATTTTTTCTTTTCTCCAAACTTAGTTCAACAGATTCCAAAAAACTAATTGCCACATCATTATCGATATCTAATTCCGCATCTCGAGTGAATTTTATGGTATAAGCTTCAATAACATCGAAATCATATAACTTGAAAATCGATTTTAAATTATAGCGGATTATATCATCTAAAAATATAATATATTTCTTATCATCTTCTGATGGAATTTCTACAAAACGAGGAAGGCTATTTGTTGGAATTTCTATCAATGAACGATGTTTTGTTTTAGCTTTCTTTTTATATAATTGAACCGCCAAGTAGATGGAGGCATCTTGCAAAACTGGAAATGGTTTGTCATTCCTAATTATAATAGGAAAAACTTCTAATCGAACTTTGTCATGAAAATATTGCCGGACATAATTTCCTTGTTGCTTAGTAAGTTGTTTTTCGTTGATGAAATGGATATTTTCCTTTTCTAAATCTTCTAAGATATCTGCATAAGCTTTATCGTATCGTTCTTGTAAAATAAGAATTTGCTTTTGCATTTCATCTAACAATTTAATAGGATTGAAACCCATTTTGTTTTTTGCCTGTTTTTTAAAATCAGTCATTCTGCTAATTGTAGCCACACGAACTCTAAAAAATTCATCTAAATTATTAGAATAAATACCTAAAAATTTCAAACGCTCAATTAATGGAACAGCTGGGTTCTCTGCTTCTTGCAACACTCTTTCATTGAACGAAAGCCAACTCAAATCCCGATTGATAATTGATAATTTTTCCATCTAAGTCAAAGATATTCTAATTTAACAAAAGTTGGCGATGGTTGATGTGAAAATTTTTAAATTCAGCCCGAATTATGCAATAGGATTCGTTATGAAAGTGAAAATACCAATAAAATATAAACTTTTGCGATTGAAACATAGCAACCTCTATGGTGAATGAGCAAAAGTTAGCGTAGCGTTATATTTTGCAGGCGTTTTCGATTGTAATAGAATATCTATTGTATAATTTGGGTTTAATGAAGTAATATGTTATTTTAATAAAAATATAATTGGAATAGAAAATATAAAATTTGTAATTTTGAATTATGTCAACAGCGAAATCTGAAATTAAAAGAGTAACCACTCACAAGCTTAAAGAAATGAAGCAACGTGGCGAAAAAATAGCTATGCTAACTGCCTATGATTTTTCTATGGCAAAAATATTAGATGATGCAGGAATAGATATTTTATTAGTGGGTGATTCTGCTTCCAATGTCATGGCTGGCCATGAAACGACACTGCCTATCACGCTAGATCAAATGATTTATCATGCACAAAGCGTGGTGCGAGCAGCAAAACGTTGTTTTGTGGTGGTCGATTTGCCTTTTGGTTCTTATCAAGGCAATTCCAGAGAAGCCTTGAATGCTGCCATTCGTGTGATGAAAGAAACAGGTGGTCATGGTGTGAAATTGGAAGGTGGACAAGAAATTGGAGAATCAGTTATCAGAATATTGACTGCTGGAATTCCAGTAATGGGACATTTGGGCTTAACACCTCAATCTATTTATAAGTTCGGAACTTATACTGTTCGTGCAAAAGAAGAAAATGAAGCAGAAAGATTGATTCATGATGCAAAATATTTAGAAAGTATTGGATGTTTTGCCATAGTCCTAGAAAAAATTCCTGCCGATTTAGGCAAACAAGTGGCAGAGGCATTAAGTATTCCAGTTATTGGAATTGGTGCGGGTATGCATGTTGATGGGCAGGTTTTGGTAACGCACGATATGTTGGGCATTACAGCAGAATTTAAACCACGTTTTTTACGCCAATATTTGCATTTATATGATGATATAAAAAATGCTACTGCACAATATATTTCTGATATAAAAGCAAATGATTTCCCGAACGAGAAAGAACAATATTAAACCAAGTATTTGTATTAATACCCAAATGCAAACCTTGTATTAAAAAATAATTTATTCTATTGTCTAATTGTTTATTGTAGAAATAAACTTTTACCTTTGCACTAAATGTTCTTATTCATCAATGATTAATCGTAGAAGTGTCCGTGTCAAAACCATGCAGGCTTTGTATGCATTTCAAAGTTCTGATACTCAAAGTACTAGTGATTTTGAGCAATATCTTATCAAAAGTATTCAATCTGTTAAAGAACAATACCTTTTCATTTTATTATACATTCGTGAAATTGCAAATTATGTTGAGCATGATGCACACATTAAAGCAAAGAAATACATACAAACAGAAACAGATAAACAATTTAGTACTAAATTATTAAGCAATACTTTTGTACAATATTTGAATCATAATGAAGAATTTCAAAAAGAAATCAAGAAATCAAATACACAATTATTTATCAATGTTGATGAGGTAAGGAAGTTTTATAAGAAATTTAGTGAAACGGCAACGTATAAAAAATACCTTCAAAATGATTCAGAATTTAATATAGAAGAAGACCAAAAAATCATATCTTTTCTATTTAATACCGTATTGTTGGAAGATGAACATTTTCTAGAAATTATTGAAGAGTTTTTTATCAATTGGAATGATGATGCCTTATTAGTTGTAGATGCTGTGCGTGAAGCCATTAAGAAAAGTAAAAACGAATTGGCTTTACATATTGGCAAGCAAAATGTGAAATCTAAAATTGATGAATTGACTAAATTTGGAAAAGATTTATTTTTCAATGTTATTCATAAAAAAGAAGAATATATTGGTTTAATTGAGCCAAAATTAAAAAACTGGGAAACGGATAGATTAGCGATGTTAGATGTTCTTATTATGAGAATGGCATTGTCTGAATTTATAGATTTTCCAAGCATTCCAGTGAAAGTTACCATGAATGAATACTTGGATATTGCACGAGAATATTCAACATCAAAGAGTAAAGATTTTATTAATGGCGTTTTAGATAAAATAATGCAAGAGTTGAAGGCAAAAAATCAACTTAACAAAACAGGACGAGGCTTGTTGTAATTTCTAAAGATGCTTCTTAAATAAGCATAGATTCAAATTTGGTTTCTTAGTTGCTTAATTTTTGATATATTTGTTGCTAATTATATAGAATATGAAGATAACAGATATTTTAGAGGCAGAGAAAGGCAAAAAATTAATTTCATTTGAGATATTACCACCTGTAAAAGGGAAAAGTATTGAAGCGATTACTAAAATATTAGATCCTTTGATGGAATTTAAACCATCATTTATTGATGTTACTTACCATAGAGAAGACTACAAATACAAACAAACACCTGCAGGTTATTTTGAAAAGATTTCTATCAGAAAAAGACCCGGAACCGTAGGAATTTGTGCTGCAATTAAATATCGATATAATGTAGAAGCTGTTCCTCATTTTTTATGTGGCGGTTTTTCTAAAGTAGAGACTGAAAATGCTTTGATAGATTTAGCTTTTTTAGGAATTAATAATATTTTGGCATTGCGTGGCGATGCTCGTGGAATGGAGAAAAAATTTATCCCAGAAGAAAATGGACATGGTTACGCTGTAGATTTAGTGAAGCAAATTGAAGGCATGAATTCTGGTATTTATTTAGATGATGATTTAGTAAATCCAGTACATACAGATTTTTGTATTGGTGTTGCTGGATATCCTGAAAAACATTTTGAAGCTGCAAATTTGGAAGAAGATTTGCAATATCTAAAAGATAAAATTGACGCAGGTGGCGATTATATCGTAACTCAAATGTTTTTTAATAATGAGGCTTTCTTTAAATTTGTTGAAGATTGTAGAAAAATTGGTATTACAGTTCCAATTATTCCAGGCTTGAAAGCAATTACAAGAAAATCCCAATTAAATTCAATCCCATCAGCATTTTATATTGATTTGCCAGATGCTTTAGTAAAAGAACTGCGAAATGCAAAAGATGACATACAAGCCAAACAAATTGGTATAGAATGGTGTATTCAGCAAAGCAAAGAGTTGTTGGCTTATGGTGTGCCTTGTTTACATTACTATACTATGGGCGACGTAAAAACGACTTCTGCTATTTGCTCTGGAGTTGTTTAATTGAACATTTTAATAGCACAGCATCAATTCCTAAAAGTTCAGATGGGTTATAATCTTTTGATTTTATTCCATATACAAATTCTGAAATTTCAATATTCTTTGGAATTATAAAAGTCTGTTTTTTGTTCTTGAAATTAATAAGGATAAGTATGCTTTCATTGCCATCATTTCGTGTATAAGCCAAGATATTTTTATTGCTTACATCTATGATTTCTAGGTTTCCGTCTTGTAAAGCTTTATTATTTTTTCTTATGGCTAATAAGTTTTTATAAGTATAATAGATGCTGTTTTTATCTTGTTGTACCATTTCAACATTACAAGTCTTATAATCATGATGAACAGGCAACCAAGTATTATCAGCATTTGAAAATCCAGCATTTTTTGTTTTATTCCATTGCATTGGTGTCCTACAATTATCTCGATTGATAGGAACAGGTAGGGCATCAACAATTAATTGTGGTATCCATTTAAAAGTTTTGGACATACCATCTTGTGCGTTTTTTAGTGGAATTTTTTGATTGACCATTCCAATTTCCTCGCCATAATAGGACGTAGGAACAGCTCGTGCAGTTAATTGTAAAAGTGTTACCAATTTCGCCTTTTCTGGGTTATTGCCTACTCTTTTGATGCTTCTAAATTGATCGTGATTGGAAAATACCAATGTCGGTTTCAGTGGTGCAGGATATTCACGTTCATATTCCAAAAATTTTTTCCTAAAAAACGAGGCATTGAATTTATAAAAACAAATATCAAACAAGAAAATAAGGTGTAAGCCATTGTTTTCGCCTAAAAATTGTTTTTTCAAACTATGTAAACCAAATACTTCACCTAAAAGCATTCTTTCAGGTACAAATTCATCTGCAACTTGACGTAATTCTTTTGCAAATTCAAAATTTCCAGCTTGATTGACATTGTATTTTCTAATTTGAAAATTGCCACCTGGATAATCGTGTGATGGAATTGCACGAATTAATGAAAATGGATTATCTCTAAAATCCTTATCTTTTATAATGCAATTAAAAATATCTAATCGGAAACCATCGACACCTTTTGCTAACCAAAATCTGCAAATATCAAACATTGTTTTTTTGACTTCATCATTTCTATAATTCAAATCAGGTTGAAAATTTAAGAACGATGAATAAAAATATTGCTTACGTTCTGGTGCGTATTTCCAAGCTTTTGGGCCCACAATGCTTTTCCAATTATTGGGTTTGTCTCGCCAAATATACCATTCTGCCTTAGGATTAGTTTTGTCTTTTCGTGATTCTAAAAACCAAGGATGTTGGTCGGAAGTATGGTTCATCACCATATCAAAAACAATTTTTAGCTTACGTTTGTGGCATTCGTCTATCAAATGTTGTGCATCTTCTAATGTGCCATATTCAGGAGCAATATTTGTATAATCAGCAATGTCATATCCAAAATCTACTTGAGGTGAAGTATAAAAAGGCGAAATCCAAATTGTCTCAAATCCTAAATCTTTAATATAATCTAATTTCTTGATAATCCCTTGTATATCGCCAATTCCATCACCATTGCTGTCAAAAAAAGAACGAGGATAAATTTGATAAATTGTAGTTGTGTAAATCCAATTTTGATTCATTTTTTAAAAATAGTAAAAAGTGATTAGAAAAAATGATGTATAATTTTAAATATTAAAAAAAGTGAATTAACTGAATCGTAAGATGATTTATATCGTTGAATATAAGCCCGTGTCTTGTCCTAGAATAGGTTTACACATTCTTAAATAAAAAAATGTGTAAAAATGGCAACAAGTAAAGTCAAATTAGGATTAAAAAATCCTTGTGAATTTAATCTGGCAGAACGCCAATTAATTATTGAAGAGTATCTTCAAAATGATTGTACCAAAAAAG
>CAYYMF010000052.1:0-14856 GCA_964472755.1 uncultured Chitinophagales bacterium
AAATGACAATAAGCCTATTATTGACAAATCAGAAACTAACCAAAAAGCAAAAGATAATAGTGCTATTGGACAAGATAATCAATTAACCAAAACCACCAAAAAGAATAGTTGGTTTTGGATTTTCTTAGCAGGTGCTTTGAGTGGACAATTATTAAGAATTGCAATTAAAAATATTTTTAAATTTTAAAAGAATAAGAAACTAACACAGGAAATCAAAGAGGTAACACCAAGTATTGCAATTATGGAAGCACTCAAAAAATATATTAATTAAAATAAAACAATACTATTAATGTGTTAAAAAATCTTTAATAAATAATAACTAAAAGCATAATTGAATATATTTAGTTATTTTTAAACAATGAAAACAAAATTGATGTTAGAAAAAGAAAAAATAGATATTTTTTTAAATAAAAATTTTAAAGAAATAGAAGAAAAAAGACATTCTACAGGATTTTCTTGGAAAGAAATAAAAAAAGAAATAGGAGTAGAAAAGGCAACTACTGAAGCGATTAGATTTAGATTTAGAAAACTTAGACTAAAAAGGGGGTTAATAGTAGAAAAAAAAGAAGAAAAATTTTCTTCTATAAGTGGTAAAGAAGATTTAAGCAAAGGAACAAAAGAATTTTCATTTACAGCAGATAAGATTCCAACAGAAAAAGAAATCCTTGAACATTTTAATATTGATACTAAGAAATTCAAGATAAGCCAAATATGGCATAAAACTTCTTTTGGAGGAAAATATTCTATAAGTGTTTCATTATTAGCTAATAATACATCAGGTATTGATTACGAAGCGGCTTTTAAACGCTTTCTTTCTAAAGTAGAAATTAAGAATTTTCCAAAAACAAACAATAGTATTTCTACTGATTATAAACTTTTCTGTCAAAAAACAACTGCTTTAATTACTTTAGCTGATTTACATATAGGAAACTACCAAATAAAGAATTATATAAATAACATAAAAAGTAATTTTGAAATATTACTAAATTCTTCTATACATTATGGAGCAAATGAAGTAATTATACTAAATACTGGGGATATATTACATACTGATAATATTAAAAACCAAACTACATCAGGTACTCAACTGGATGTAGCTTCTTCTCAAGAAGATGCTTTTGTTGAGGCATTAGATTTAATATGTGACTTGATAAATAGATCTCTGGAATACGAAAATCTAAAGGTTACATTTGTGAATGTAAGAGGGAATCATTCTTATAATTCTGAATATATGTTAGGGGAAGCACTTAAAAGAATTTTTATAAAAAATAAAAATACCACTATACTAAATTCAAAAGAAAATAGAATATACCATAGTTCAAATAATAATTCTTTTTTATTTACGCATGGAGATAAAGCTTTTGATAAATTACCTATGATATTTACAACAGAAGGAAAGGAAATTTATGCTAAAAATGATTTTCACCATATAGTAGTAGGACATCTCCATCATAATAAATCAAAACAATTTGTAGATGATACAGGAGAGTATTTTGGGTTAGATGTTAGAGTAGTGGGTTCTCCTACTTCTACAGATAGATGGCATAAAAATGAAGGATTCATTTTAAATCAAAAAAACATCTATTGCTTTTTATATGATAATTTACAGGGAAAATCAGCTGAATTTATAAGGAAGATATAATTTTTATTATGAAATAAATTTATTTTTTAAAGGGGATAATATTTTTAATTATACCCCTTTTTTAGTTTTAATTTTATATATTATATTGAGGATGAGACCTAAAAATGAAGATTATTATAAATTAGAAAAAAGAATAACTAAAGTAGGCCGTATTAAAAATAAATATACTTACCATGCTTTTTATGATACTCCCAGAAATAGTCCTATAAATAGGTATAGATTATGGAATAAGTATAGAAAAAAATGCAAAGAAGATGGGAAGAAAGCAGTAACATTTAAAGAGTATGGTTACATTATTCATAATATTGATGCTAAAATTACTGAAGAAATCATAAAAGATCCTGATGGAATTATTTTCCCTCATTTTAATTTAAAATTGGTTTTTAGAATATTAGATAAAAAAAGAAGATTAGATATAGACTTAGTAGCTAAATCTAAAAAGAAAATAATTAATTCAGTTTTTCATTGGGGGATTATTTTAAATGATTCTGTAAAAAAAAGATTAGCCAAGGAAATAACAAATCATCTAAATTATAAGTCAAAACATGAACCACGAAGACCTGAATTGATTTTAGATATTTTTGATGATTTTTAACTATTATAATAAATGAAAATAAAACAAGCGATAAGTTTAGTCAAGTCTGAGAATCAGGCATTTTCAGATGATACAAATTTAACAGATAGATTTATTTGGAATAAAATTTTGACAAAATCAAAACTATTTATCAAACAAAAAAATGATTCTTTCAAAGTAACTAATAATAATTTCTTCTATACAACTATAGATTGTTTGGAAATGGAATTAGTAGATTCAATTTCTTGTTGCCAAGAAATACCTAATTGTAAGATATTAAAATCTAAACATAAATTACCTAAGATTGTAGAATCAAATTCTTCTTCTGTAATCAGGGGCATATATACTTTGGATGGCGGAAAAAGAATAGATTTGGTAACAATTAATGATGTTATTAGATTATCCAATTCTAGATATAAACCCAATGATTTAAAAGCTTTCATCAAGAATGAATATCTATTTATTCCTTTCAAAGAATATCCAAAAGCAATAACTATTGAAGCTTATTTTGAAGATCCAATGGAAGTTTTGAATTTAAATTCTTGTAATCTAAAAGACACATGTATTTCTCCCTATGATTTAGAATGGAAAGTACCTTCAGATTTAGAAACAGTAATAATACAAGAAGTAAATAAAGAACTTTTAAATTTCTTTCATAGGATAATTCCTGATGAAAATACTGATAAAAACAATCAATCCAAATGAAATATAACCTAAGAAAATATATAGATAGTAGTGAAATAATGAATAGAGTATCTGCATCATTAAAGACTTATGCTGATAGCAATTTAATATTATTTGACGATTATTACAAAGTAATAGATTTATGTAATAGCAGATTAGGATTAAAATTAAATCCCACCAAAGAAGTTTTATTAGAAATTCATAACAGTAAAGCAGAATTACCAGAAGATTTTTTATTAATGAATATTGGTTTATTAGTAGGAGAGGTTACTTATACTCAAAATTTACCAACAATAAAATCAGAATACTATACAGGAGAATGTCCTGATTTAAAAGATACACAATTACTAACAAATAAATGTTGTGATTTTAAATTAGAATGTGGATTAGTTCCCAAATTAACCTGTAAATACGAAGAAAGGCATATTGAATTCAAGAAAACAATAATAACCCCTTTATCTGAAAAAAAATATGCTACATCAGATTGTATTAATTTAAATTTCTCAAAAAAAGGTTTCCCATTGATGGAAATAACTGATAATTATATTTTAGTAGATGATGCTTCAGAAGGATATATTTACTTACAATACCAAGCAAAAATGAATGATAAAAATAATTTACCAATTTGTTTAGATCATCCAATAATATTAAATTATTATGAACAAGCTATAAAGTTTGAAATACTTCAAGATTTATATATAAATAAAAGACTAGAAATTGCTCAAGCTTTAGGTTTATTAGAAAAAAAATTAATATTAGCAAAGAATGAAGCAATAGCCTTAACCAGAATGCCAGAATTTGGAGAATTTGTTTCTATTAAGAATTTCTTAGTCAAGAGATTTAATTCACAATACAAAGTAATTTAATCTATTATGCTATGCAGGGAAAAACGACAATGACTTTAGGGTTAAAAAAATCCACACATAAAACAGTATTAAAAGATGGCGAATATACCCATTTAAAAAATGGATTTGTTTCTTCTATAGAAGGAGATATTCCTTTTTTACAAAATGCTCCTTCTAATATGAAATGCCTTTCTTTAAAGAAAGGGTTTAGTTATTTGGGAGATATATTAATTAAAGAGAGAGATCATCATATTTTATTTTTATATTCATCTAAAGAAAATACTTCTGAAATAGGAATTTTTTATCCTAAAACTTGTACATATACTACTTTAATTAATAATTCTTGCTTAAATTTCTCTGCCTCCACACCAATTAAAGGAGTTTATCAAATAATAAATTGTGAATTACATATTTATTTTCAGGATGGAAATAATAAAGATAGACATGTTAATCTAGATAAACCTCAAACAATTAGACAATTAATAGAAGGGGAATGTGTACAAGATTCTAATATTTTGGATTGTTCTGCAATAAATATTCAAAATGATTTAATGCCTCCAGTAGTAAAACCACTTATGCCTTTGGAAGCAGGTGCATTATTTTCGGGAGTATATCAATTTGCATTAGCTTACTCTAATATAAATGGTGATGAACAATCTTCTTATTATTCAAAAACAAATCCCTTGCCTATATATAAAGATGGATATGTTGCTTGGAATAATATAGAGGGATCTCCTTCAAATATATTAACAACTAAAGCTATTCCTGTTGAGTTTTCTAATTTAGATATTAGATATGAATATTTTAATTTGGCAGTGATTAAAACCATACAAGGGACTCCTACATACGAAGTAATAGCTACCTTACCAATTTCTACAAAAAATTATTTATATACTGGAAGAGAAATTACTAAATTACTTTCCATAGATAAATTAATGGGATTATATCCAGATTATTATAACTCAAAAACTATCACCTCTGCTAATAATTATTTGATTAGAGGGAATATGTCCACACAAGATGAAATTAATTATCAACCTATTGCTAATTTAATTGAATTAGAATGGGTATGCGTAAGAAAAAAAGCAGATACATTTGAAACTACGTATAAAAACCCTTTGATGTCAGTTTATTTCAAAGGGTATCAAAGGGGGGAGGTATATCCTTTTGGTATTCAATTTTTACTCTCAAATGGCAAAAAATCATCTGTATTTCATATCCCAGGTAGAAATCCTCTTCCTGAAGAATTGCTTGAATATACTCCTTCAAATATACCTGAAGAACAATCTTGTAATTTTTTTGAATTAAATTCTACAGGAGAATGTAATAATAATAATCAAACTAAAATAAAACACTGGGAAGTATATGATACTGCAAAAATAACAGATAGAGTGGATGAAGAAAATTTAGATCCTTGTTTTGATGGAGTAGTAGTCAAAGGAGAATTTGCCTATTGGGAATCTACTGATACATACCCATGTAATTCAAAAGTTTGGGGATCTTTAGCAGGGAAACCTATTCGTCACCATAAATTTCCAACTAACAATACCTTCCATCATCATAATCAACCATATGATAATCAAAAAAAACCTACAGTAGATTCTAATCCAGAACTATTCTACGAAATGGAAAATGTTTATATTTATCCTATGGGGGTTCAATTAAAATTTGATTTAGATTTTTATTTAAAACAAGCCATAGAAAAAAATTTTATAACAGAAGCAGAAGCAAATTTAATTGTAGGGTATGAAATAGTTAGAGGAGATAGAACAGGAAATAAATCTGTGATAGCAAAAGGATTATTTTATAATATGCAATATTATTCAGATAAAAATCCTGCAAATAATAATTTATTGCAAATAATGTACCCTAATTATCCCTTCAATGATTTAAGTAAAGACCCTTATTTAAATCAGACTAAAGGTATTGCTGAAGATGATATAAAAGTTTATATAGAAGGTACAGATAATCCAGGGTATAGTTCTAGCAGTAATATAAATATGGGAACATTGGGGAATCCTTATAGTACTGTATTTGTCATTCCAGAAACTATTGAAGCTGGAAAAAAATTAACCATATATTATACTTCTTATATAGATGGAATTTCTGGATTACCCATATCATATGGTATGCAAGTGTATATAGATGAGGGTGAAGAACCTATAGAATTATTTGCAATAACAAATGAATTTCCTAGAGAAAATACATCTTTGCCTTTAAATTACGATAATATTTTTACATTTAATTCTCCTGATACTTCTTTTAAAAATCCCTTTATAGGTACAAATGTTGAATTCCATTCAATTGAATTTGGATTAGCCAAAGGTAGATTTGACTTAGTAGAAGGACATCCTAGATTAAAACCAGCTAAAAGATCTGATTCTACTAATTACGCTTTAGCATATAAAGGTATTGGAGATTACAATACATATAGTCCTATTAAAATTAATAATTTAAGAAGAAGGATTTCTGATAGTAGTTATTTATTAGGAGGCAATATCACTAAATTACCTAATACTAAAAATACTATAAATAATAGATTTAGAGAATCTTCTGTAGGTATTAGATTAAATTGTAATATAGATCAACCTATATGGAGACTATTGAATCCTCATTTATCTAATGGAGTAAGCGATGGTTCAAGATATATTTTATCCAATTCTGGATTATGTAGTAGTTGTACATATATTATAGATGATAGAGGAGGGCAAAAAAAAGATACAAAAACAGTTGATTCTCAGTGTACTGAAGCATATAAATGGATTTCAGCTTATTATGGTTCCTTGAAAACAAAAATACCAAATCAATATGGTCAAATAGATACTATTAAATATGTCCTAACAGGACAATATCATCAATCGACTGACATACCTGTTCCAATATTCGGAGGAGATACATTTATAACAAGATTTTCTCTCAAGAGAAAAAACGCCTTCTATAGAGTTAATTTTATTAATCAATCCCCAGTAGGTATTACTTACAAAGGAAGTAAATATGCTAATCTATTAACCCCTAAGTATTATTTAGTAAATGAAAAAGGAGGATTTGCTGGTTTAAATGAATATGTTGTAGAAAAAAATGCTTCACAATTAGATTGTTCTTCTGAAAAAGCAAAAAATAAAAATGGGTTTTTTTATTTATTTTCTACAGGAATACAACATTTTTTTGTTGAATCAGAAATAAATACTGAATTAAGATATTCTGGGGAAAACTTACAGGATACTTTTTACCCCAAATTAAAAAATACAAATGTTTGGGATTGGATGGAAGAAACTAAAGTACCTATTATACACGATAATAGTTATTTATATAATTTTGACTATTCAAAGCAAAATACAGAAGAGGCATTATTTACACAAGCTTCAGATTTTGTTCCAAATAGTAAATGTAAAAATACTCATCCAAGGAGAATTGTATATTCTAAACAAAATCCACAAGAATCAACTACGGATAATTGGTTAGTTTTTCCAGGAAATAATTATTATGATATAGATTCATATATGGGTTCCATTATAGATTTGGAAGCTCTTGATACCTATAGAATAATTTGTAGATGTGAAAATGGTTCAATGATTTTTAATGCTTATGATACACTTCAATTAGAGGAAACTTCTGTTTCTGTAGGAACAGGAGGTATGTTTTCCGAAAGACCAAAAACATTTGCAGAAACAGATACAGGATATGCAGGTTCTCAAAATAAATATGCCTTCAATAATACTAAGCATGGATGTTTTTTCCTAGATGAAAAAAGAACAGCGGTATTTAATTATTCCTCACAATTAGAAGAAATATCTACCAATGGATTAAGAGAGTGGTTCAATGAAAATATTCCTTTCAATATTAAAAAACAATTTCCTCAAATAAATACAGATAATCCATATAATGGAGTAGGGTTCTCTTCGGGATTTGATGATAGATTTGATTTATGGTTCTTGACAAAAAAAGATTATATTCTTAAGGATCTAACCTACTTAAAAGACTTCAAATATGATAATAATAACAATTTAACCTTGAATTATAAATTAGTTGATTTTTCTGATGAAAAAATGTGGGAAGAAGTTAGTTGGACAGTAAGTTATAGTCCACTTTATAAAGCCTGGATAAGTTTTCATTCATTTTTTCCTAATTATTATATAGATTATATCAAGAAATTTTTTACAAGTAATTCTTCTCAAGTACTATATGAACACTGGGATAAATTTTCTTTTCAAAAATATTATGATAAATTAACTCCCTTTGAAGTTACTATAACTACAGGACAAGAGCAAGAGATAAACATACTTCAATCAATTGAATATAATTTAAAAGTTCAAAAATATCTAAATAATAATTATCAAGATCTATATGAAAATCATGATATTAATTTTAATAAATCCATTATATCAACTGATAATCAATCATCAGGGTTATTAAATTTAATCAAGAAAGATAATCAAAATCCTTTTCAATCCCTCGAGTACCCAAAAATAAATACAAATTCTCTAGATATATTGTATTCTAAAGTGGAAGGGCATCAATATAGAATAAATCAATTTGCAGATCTAGTATTAGATAAAACAAATAATATTTCTATCTTTGACCATTCAAAAAATGGGGTAGACAAAATACCTAATAATATTCAATATGAAAAAATAAATAACTTGATTCTTGAAAATCAAAAATTTAGAAATGAATTTTTTGATATAACTTTGATAAATGATAAGGAATCAGAATATAAATTCATTCTAAAATTACTTTTAAATAAAACATTAAAATCATTTAGATAATGGAGTACATCATGAAAAAACCTGTAAGTAAAAAAGGTAAATTAAGCACCAAACAATGGGAATCATTTAATTACAATAATAAAGGGTATTCTGGTGCAGCGTTAATTATCCCAAAAAAAGAACAGGGTGGAGAAGTAGTTTATAATCCAAGAGATAAAGAATTTAAAGAGTGGTATAATAGGAATACTTTAGAAGGACAAAATAATATACCTTATTCCAATGAATTAGATTATGATTACTATTCTTTTTACAAAAATGGAGAATACAAAAATAGAAATTACAATATAAAAAAGCATTTTCCAGATACTTATAAAAGACCTAATCATAAAACTTTTTCTACAGAAAGTATATATTCTACAAAAGAAAACCCTGGAGGAATATGGAGGGGGGAAGAGTTTATTCCTCAATATAATCCTGGAGGAGAAGTTAGTCCATATCAAGTAATTCAACCATCAATCTATCCTCAAAATTATGGAATAAACTCTCCTTATTTTTCTCAACAACCTCCTTTATTTTATGGTCAAGTTGGTTCCCCTTATTATTCTACCTTTGATAATTATAGTCAACAGGGTATAAGAAATAATCCATCAAGTAGAGATTTAATGCAAAGAGACCCATTAGCTAAAAGCAGTACACCAATTACCACTCAATCAATTGGCTCTGCGGTGGCTGGAATGGGTGGTGGCGGAGGAGGGATGGCTGGAATTGATCCAATCTCTGCGGGAATAACTATGGCAGCTAATGTAGCTAGTGCTACATATGATACTACTAATATGTTAATGCAAAATCTATCAAAAGAAGACTCAGCAACTAGAGGGTGGGCTGATGCTTCTATAAGAGCTACAAAATATGCAGATGCAGTAACAGATATTGTTAAAGATGTTCCAGTGGTAGGCCCAGCTGCAAGAGCTATAGGAAAAAACCTAAGTTTTTGGATAGCGGGGCCAGCGGGGGCCAGGAGTGCTAATATAAGAAAAGAGGAAACGAAACATACTACTGATTTAAACGAATTCAATGAAAGAAACTCTCAAACTGTACTTGCTCCTAATAATTATAATAATTATAGGGCAGAATTTGGAATTAATACTGGTACTAAAAATAATCCCTTGGTAGAAGAAATATTAAATGATTTTAGAAACTATTTGGCACAAATACAAAATACATAAGTTATGGAACAATTACAAGAATTTTTTAAGCAATTACCTCAAGATATACAACAAAAGATATTATCTTTATCTCCAGAAGAACAAAAGGCTGTTTTAACGCAAATGATAAATGAAGTTTCTTCTAATCAGCAACAATTTGAATATGGAGGAGAAACACAAATGGTTCCTATAGAAGCAGAGAGAAATGAAAATATAACCGTACAGTCTGGTCAAACTCCAGATATCTATAATGGAAATATTGAACAACAATCATTTAATCCCGTAAGCGGACAATCAACTTATGAGATACCTATGGATAATCCTTCACATAATCAAGGAGGAGTAAAAATGGTAGTAGAAGCAGGAGATGTTATTAATTCAGATAAAACTAAAATCAAGAATGATTATAAAATATATGGTAAAAATTTCAAAGGAAAAACATTTAAGGAAGCCTCAGATTTCATTTCTAAAAAAGAAAATGATATTCAAAAAACATTGCTAAAATTAAATAAAGCCAAACAATCTGATTCTACTACAGAAGAATCAGTTGAATTAATGTTGGGCAAATTAGCAATGGAAAGAAATAATTTAAATGAATTACAAGAAATAACATTAGAACAAAATAAACAACTTGAAGGAAATAAATTACTCGAGTCTTATAAAAAAGAATATGGAGGGTATATCAAAGACATAAATAAATATGATCGAATTTTAAATACAAAAAATATATCAAAAAAACAATTCATCAAAGCAGAAAATGGTATTAATACTACTGCTGAAAAAATAAAAAATTTCACAGATAAACTATCCAACAATAAAGGAATGTCTAATCAAGAAGTTTTTCAAAATATGAATAGTATTATACAGGGATCTCAACTACCCAATTCTACTAAAGTATCAATGAACCCTTACCCAGAACCCATTTTTAATAATTCTAATGTTATAGGCTCTTTCAAAGAAAAAATAGCCAGTAAAGAATCTAGAGAGTATACTAACCCTTACATTGCTATAGCAGGATTAAATGAAAAAGATGTCAAAGGTAAAACTTACAATCAAGTAAAACATCTAGCTGCTTCATCTGGAGTAGGTAAATATCAATTTATTTGGAATACACATAAAAATAATATTAAAAAAATAACAGGGATAGATTCTATTGAGGATTTTAGAAACAATCCTCAAGCACAAGAAACTTTTATGGATTGGTTTATTCAAAATGACTTATTACCAGGAGCTACAGAATTAAAACAAAAATATCAATTACCTTATACAATTGAACAAATAATGGCAGGAGTTCATTTAGAAGGAAAAGCAGGGTTGGAGAAAAAAATAAAATCCAACACTTTAAATACTTCTACAATGGCTAAAAATTTCAAAAATGCCACATCAAACCAATACATGAACGGTTTTGAAAGTGGCGGTTATATTTATGCAGAAGGAGGGTATTCTCCTTCTAAAAGAACTTCCTCAAATTATTTCAATCAACAAAATTGGGATTATTTAAATCAACAAGCCCAACAATATATGGGTCGTTCTTTTAATACTGTGGAAGAATTCCAAAATTGGGCAAAAACTACTTACCCATCTTTGTATGCTGAAATGTTTAATGAATATGAAGGAAATAAGCCATTATGGTCAATGACAAATCAGGGTAAAAACAATAAAATAAAATCCCCTATTACAGAGCAAAATTTACCCTCAGTATTTAATGATGGTAATTTTGTTTATAGAGGTTTTATTCCACATGACAAATCTTTTGACTCCCAAGAAGAATATGATCAATTTATAGAAGGAAGAAGAAAAAGTGGAGATTATTTTTTATATCAAGAACCAAATAGTCCATTACCTTATACTTGGGTAAAACCCTATTTAAAAACAGCAAACAATGACACAACTCCCGAAATTATAAAAAAAGAAGACGAAATCATTATTAAAAAAGAAGATGATACTGTCTCAGAAGAAAGAATCTCCGCAATCCCAAACCCAACTGATCCACCACCATCTTCAAGTATTTTAGACAAATTAAAATATGCTGCAAGAGAATCTCTTCCTTATTTGGACAATTTAAGATTAATGCGAGAAGGAAGAATTATGCCTACATTACAGCAAAAACCATATCAAAATCCTTATGATAATATGGTCACAGACATAAATATTCAATCGAATCTAAATGATATTGATAGATCTACATTAACAGCAATGGCACAATCTACAGGCAATCCCTCTGTAAGAAATGCCAGAATGGCCCAATTAATGTCGAATATTACCAATGCTAAAAATCAATTATATAGTCAAAAATATAACCAAGAAAACCAACTTCAAAATCAAAAAAATATAGGACAAATTCAATATTTAAATCAATGGGAGGATGTTAATAGAGACTTGAGAAAAAGATATGAAACAGAAATGTTACAAACAATTGAAAATCAAAGACAACAAAGGCATTTTGCCACGAATAAAATGATGAATGACCATCTAAGAAAACAAGAGCAAAATAATACAAGGGATTTGGCTTTATTAGAAACTAATTATGATTGGAATCCATATACTCAAAAATATGAGTTCAATAAAGAAAAAGCTGATGCAAACTTTGCCTACAAAAAAATGACCCATTCTCCATCAAAATCAGAAAACAATAATATTGTCAAATTAGATGGAGAAGAATATTATAGAAACAAGAAAGGAGATTTAATAAAAATTTCTTAATACTCTAATTAAAAATATTATATTGTATATAAGCCCATAATTTTGTAAATTAAAAAGACAGAGTTATGGGTTTATTTTTATAATTTAAAAAATTAAACTATAATAAAATAAATTAAAGAAATGATATCATATATTTCAACGCCCTTAAAATCAGAAGTTAAACCATATCAAGAAAATATTGATTTAATTGCTAAAATAGCTAATCAAAAACAAGCAAAATACGATTCTGTAATAGATACCTTACTTAATCAAGAGTATAATTATCTAAATTTAGATATACATAACGCTAAAATAAAACAGGAGCATAATGATTTAATGAAAAATGCTGATAAGCAATTAAACGCTTTGGCTAAATCAGATTTATTGCTTCCAGAAAATTTAAATAAAGCTGAAAAATTATTTGATCCAATTATGAATAATTCTAATATTCAAAAAGGGGTTATGTATACTAAAAAAATTAGAGAAGCAGAAGAATTTGAAAATGAAACACTTAAAAAAGATCCTTCTATTGGCAACAAATTAAATAAAAATGTGGCAGAAGAAATGAAAAATATGTTCTATGAAGCAAATCCAGAAGATTTAGATAAAATAGCCCCATATACTCAAATATTTGCCCCATATAAAGATATTACCGCTGATCTTTCTAAATTGATTAAAGATTTGGGAGTATTGAATCCTGAATCTTATACTACTTCCGTAGATATCATGGGAGTATTGAATGAATATGTCAAGTCAGGAAAAATATCTAAAGATGTTGTTTATTCTAAAATAAATGCCTTGATGACTCCAGAAGTACAGCATCAATTAATGTTAAATGGTTGGTCTTCTTATGGAAAAGCAGATTTAAATTCTTTTTTAGGGGAATTGGAAAAAAATATTATTCCTCAAGTAAATTCCAATGAAAAAATAATAGAATCTTTAGATGAAAGAATAAAATTAATTAAATTAAATGAAGCAGGAGAACCCATAGATGGAAATTCCATAGAATTATTCTACAATTTAAAACAAGAAAAAAGCTTCTATGAAAATATGAATAAAAGTTATTCGAGTATTCTTAATTATAATAAAAAATACAAAGAAAATGGAGGAGTACTTGATTTAGATGATAGATTTAATTTATTTCAATCTTTGAAGCAAGAAGAACTATTAGGAAATATGACTACTTTATTTTCACAAGATTTTAATACATATTCATATAAAGTATCCGATGCTAGTCAATTTAAAGCTAATAATGATTTTGCTCTTGCTCAAATGAAAGAAAAAAGAGAAAAAGAAGATAAAATTGCTTCATTAGGTACACCTATAGATGTTAATAATGATGGTATAAATGATGGATATGTTAAGAATGCAGCTGTTTCCTATGAAACAACTACAGAAGAAGATATAGAAGGAATCTATAATCCAGAAAAGATAAAATCTAAAAAATTAATTGTAGATGGTCAAGAAATAATTGTGAATTTAAAAAATAGTGGAATCAAAAATTGGCAGGAAACTTTTAGAGAAGAGTATGAAGGAATTCAAAATATTCTAACAGGGGTTGTTATTGATCATCTAACTTCTAAATCTTTAAATCCAGACACTAATGAAGTGGATCCAAATAAATTAAAAGCAAATAATGCTTTATTTGATAATTATTATAAATTACGAACAGGAAATAAAACACATGATGAAGCATTAAAAGCATCTGGTTGGACACAAGAAAACTCCCTATCTTCAGAAGATCTTTCTAATCTATATGAAGCAAAAATAAATGCAGATTCTTCAAAAAATCTTCAAAATATAGAAAAAGCTATAAATAATCATCTCTCGAAAAAATATAAAGATTATTTAAGTGGAGCTTTAGCCCAAGAACCAAAAACTGTAGAAGAACTAATTTCTTTTGAAGAATTTGAAAAAAATAAAAAAAATAAAGATTATTTAGATTTATTAGAAATTAATAAATCAAACCTTAATATTTATACACAAGATTTTAAAGATGAAATAAAAAAAATTTCAGAAAAAAACTATAATAGAAAAATCACTAAAGAGTTATATGATAGTATTAAACATATAACACTTTATCCTGGTTCTAAAGAAAAAGCAACATTAAAAGATATTCATTTAGAACTTATGCCAAGTGTAGATTCATTCATTAATATAGATGCTAGACAACATTATGGAAAAGAATATGTTAAAGAACAACAAGAATATTATAAAGAGCTTTTAACAGTAAGTAATGCTCTAGTGATAAATTTTGCAGATGTTAGTCAAAAATTAGAAGATGCAGATCCTTTATACAAATCTTTACAAGGATTAGTAAATGGTGCATTAACTAATTCAAGCTCTGGATTACAAATAAAAGAAGATAAAAAAAAGCTATCATCTGCTTTTGATAAAGAAGGAAAATCAAAAATAGAAAGCAAAAGTTCTACTCCAAAAATATTAAGGTACAATACAGCTACTGGAGAAGTAGTTGCATCAATAGATAATCAAGATGTATATTATACTGTAAAACCAG
>CAYYMF010000053.1:0-13165 GCA_964472755.1 uncultured Chitinophagales bacterium
TCTTGTCCTCTAGAAACTTTCCAAGCTCTAACATCTGTGTACCATCTACCATTAAATTCTCTACTTTCAATATCTACTGAAATAGTTACTTCTTCATTTTCTTTAATTGCAAATTGGTCAATCTTATCTGACCATGCTGAAAAGCAAACCTTCTTTGGTGCAAAACTACCATTAGGTATTTCTAAAATATATTCTTGTTTTTTCCAAGTACCATTCTTTCCTTCGCCACTTACTAATGGCATAATTTGAATTATTCTTCCTTTAATTTCCATATCACAAATATAGCAAATCGATGATAATAAAAAAATTAACGTTTCTTAATTTCTATATATGAAAGTATGTTCATATATTTGTACGAATTAATGAAGCAACAAGAAAGTTCAATCCAAAGATTAGAAAAAGCAGCTCTAATATTAAAAGCCGTAGCACATCCTGCACGATTAGCAATTGTTGATTTGCTAAGAACGCATCAGGAATTGACGGTTTCAGAAATTATTGAAGCTATTGGGTTAGAGCAATCTTTAACTTCTCATCATTTGAATAATATGAAGATTCGTGGAATATTGGGAAGCAAAAGAGCAGGAAAGCAAATTTATTATTATTTAAAGGAAAGAGATGTTGCGAAAGTGATTGATTGTATAGAACATTGCAAATCAAATTTTTAGTATGATGGAAATGGCCTTAGATAAAGCATTTTGGGATACCTTATGGAAAAACAATTTAACTGGATGGGATTTGAAAAAAGTATCTCCACCCATAAAAGACTATTTTGATAAAATTGAAGATAAAAACTTAGCTATTTTAATTCCAGGTTGTGGCAATGCTTATGAAGCTAAATATTTAATGGAATCAGGCTTTACAAACGTTACCATCATAGATATAGCACCAACTGTTGTAAGTTCTATAATAAAAGAATTAGATGTTTTTATTGGAAAACAATTGAATGTAGTTTGCGGTGATTTCTTTAAACATACTGGAAAATATGACTTAATCATAGAACAAACTTTCTTTTGTGCATTAGATAAAAACCTCAGAACAAGTTATGTTCAAAAAATGAAATCTCTATTAAAAACAGATGGGCAATTGGTCGGCTTACTTTTTGATACTGATTTTGGAAAGCCACATCCGCCTTTTGGAGGGAATAAAGAAGAATATGTTACATTATTTAATCAAGAATTTGCTATTAATTATATGGAAACTGCAACAAATTCTGTTAAACCAAGGTTAGGTAATGAGCTTTGGATTGAATTCAATCCTTTAAAATAATTTTTTATGAAAGATATATTATTTAAAAATTGGCACGTGATGCGTATTATTAGATTAGTACTATCCGTGATATTATTGGTAGAAGCTGTTCAGATGAAAGAGCCTTTATTAGGTGCATTTGGTGGTATTTTTTTACTAATGACTTTGTTTAATGCAGGTTGTGGAACCGCGTCTTGCTGTGGTACTAATGACAATTGTAATACAGCACCGGCAAAGCAAAATGTAAATAAGGAAATTGAATTTGAAGAAATTAAATAAAAGAAGAAGTATGAGTGCATCATTTCAAGAAATTATCAAAAGTGAAAAGCCGGTTTTGGTAGATTTTTTTGCTACCTGGTGTGGACCATGTAAAGCAATGTCTCCGATTTTACAAGATTTAAAAACTCAAATTGGCGATAAGGCAACCATCTTAAAAATAGATGTGGACAAGAATCCTGCACTTGCACAACAATTGAGTATTCAAGGTGTGCCTACTTTGATATTATACAAAAATGGACAGATTGTATGGCGTAAAAGTGGTGTAGTTGATAAAAACAGTCTTGCAAGTCTAATCAATAAGCATAGCTAATACTTCTTCTGAGCAAAGGTAATAGTTTCATTACCATTTAATAAAATAGCATTTTCTATTTTAGAGAACATAAGCATTCTAAATTTGTAGCTTTGTTTAAATAATCTAAAAATGGGAAAATTTATTTATGAACCTTGGCCATGGTATGTAGCAGGTGTCTTAATTACAGTCAATGTCTATTTATTATTATTTTTAGGAAAAAAATTTGGTATTTCAACGGGATTTAAAACAACTTGTAATGTTTTGGGTGCAGGAAAAATTTCTTCCTTTTTCAATTATAATTGGAAAGAAGAAAGATGGTTGCTAGTTTACATTTTAGGTACTGTAATTGGAGGATTCATAGCATTTAATTTTATGAATGGAGATGCTCCCGTTATTGTTTCTGACAGTACAAAAGCAGCTTTAGAACAATTAAACATTGTAGCGAATGAATCTTTTTTGCCTAAAGAAATATATGGTTTAGAATTCTTTAGTGTAAAACGATTGGTAATATTAATTGTTGGAGGAATTCTTATTGGTTTTGGAACAAGATGGGCAGATGGTTGTACTTCTGGTCATGCAATATCTGGTTTGTCAAATTTACAATTACCATCATTAATTGCCGTTATTGGCTTTTTTATAGGAGGCTTGATAATGACATTTGTTTTTATTCCCTTAATTTTTAAATAGTCAATACGATGAAAAAAGATATTAGATTTTTATTAGTAGGCATATTTTTTGGGATTGTTTTAACAAAAGCACAAGTAGTTTCTTGGTTCAGAATTTATGAGATGTTTAGGTTTGAATCTTTTCACATGTATGGAATTATTGGAACTGCCGTAATTACGGGTGTTATTTTGGTACAATTTATTAAGCGAACAAAACACAAAAGTGTAGATGGGTTGGAAATTTTTATTGAAGAAAAACCAAAAACTTATAAAGCAAATTTATTAGGTGGAATTATTTTTGGTTTAGGTTGGGCATTGGTGGGTGCTTGTCCAGGTCCTTTATATATCCTAATAGGTGGTGGTTTTTTTGCTGTTGTAATTGTTATTATCTCAGCATTATTTGGAACATTTTTATATGGTTTGTGGCGAGAAAAGTTACCCCATTAATTTTTCTGATTATTTTTAAATTTATCATTTTTTAAGAAGCAAATTGGGTTTATACCTTAGTATAAAATAGTACAAGTTTAAGTTTAAAGTCGTTCACTTTATAAAATAGGCTGTTCACTTGAAAAAATGAGGTATTTGTACAAATCTTGATTATCCTATATAGTTTTACAATACTAAAATACTTAATTATGAAACCACTACAATTAATGCTATCTGTTTTGTTGTTATTTGGACTTACAGTTCTACCTTCAATTTCTTATGCTCAATTTGGAAAATTTGGAAAGATTACTAAAGTAGTTACTCAACCTCAACAAAAGAACACCAACTCCAATACCGATAATTCTTCTAAGAATAATTCCAATACAAACAATTCTTCCAAGAATAGTTCAAATGTGGTAATACCTGAAAATGAAAAATATGACTGCCCTAATAAAGTAGCCACCAATGGATTTTCTTCTGATATTCATAAAAAATACACCAATAAGATTGTTTTTTCAAAACATGAAATCGTAAAAAGCGACGAAAATGAATCTGCATTTACCAACTCTTTCTCTTTGGCAGATAATATCTATGGTAGAGTTTATATAGAAAATTCGGCACTATTTACTGCTCAATCTATGGGGTTATGTTGTCAAGGTCGTCCCTATTGTAGCACAACTAATGTTAGATATATAATAGATAATCAGAAAGTAAATGAGGTTAATATTATTCCTGAATATCCAAAGGACGCTTGGACAACTTGGCAAATTGGAGTTTCTCCTTCTAGAGAAGATTTTATGAACAGTAGTTATCTCATAGGACATATCTTTACATTTAAGGATATAGCTATGAAATTAAGTGAAGGTACGCATACAATAAGAGTTGAACTTTATCTTGAAATCCCTAATGATACAGTTGATGACAAAAATGAATTATTATATAAAACAAAATTTGGGTCTGAAAAAATATTAGCAAGTGGAGAGTTTAAGTTGCAAGTAAAAAAAATGGACAAAACAGTTTTGGAAGATAAATATTATATAAAACCTATTACAACTAGCAGTTCTAATTCCTCTAGTTCTTCTGGCTCACAAAGTTGCTATGTTGAAGTTAAAAATAATAGTGGAGAATCCATAAAATTTGACTTATATACAAGTGGAAGCCGATCCACAGAAAGCCTTTCTTCTAATTCAAGCAAATCTATCAATTGCGGTTTATACGAAAAAATTGTTATTACGGATGGTCGTTGTAAAGATGTTACCTACAACTTAAAAGGAATGGCTGGACAATCTCTTGTTTTGTGTGGCAAATAGTACAAATAATTTCCTTGTTAAATGCTGCTCAATGGGCAGCATTTATTATTTAGAGTTTGTTGAATAATTGTTTTACAGACTGCTTACAAAATCATTATTTACACCTAATCCAAAAAGTGCAAAATCATACTTTACGGGATCCTGTGCATCAAATATTCGCAAAGCCAAGTCTAATTCTTGCAAGGCTTTTAAATCATTTTTATTTCTAGAAATTAATCCCAAAGCTCTAGCTATATTTCCAGAATGTACATCTAATGGACAAGATAATTTGGCAGGATTTATATTCCAAATTCCAAAATCTACACCACAATTATCTTTTCTGCACATCCATCTTAAAAACATATTGATACGCTTGGCAACACTGCCTTTTGCTGGATTTGCAATGTGCTTTTCTGTTCGATTAAGATGCGGTAATTCAAAGAATATTTGTTGAAATTTGCTTATCGCTGGCAATAAACTAGTTTCAGTTTGATGTTTTATAAAAATATTTTCTAAGCCATTATACTTAGTGTAAATATTTTTTAGGGATAAAATAAAATACTTAAAGTCTATTCCGTTGAAGGTTCTATGTGCAAAATTATCTAATCTATCCAAATGTTTTTGCTGGTGCGATAAGATAAAATCATACGGTGTATTGCCCATTAAATCTATCATCTTTTTACCATTTCTGATAATCATTTTACGGTTGCCCCACGCAATTGTAGCCACCAAAAAGCCAATGATTTCTATATCTTCTTTACTAGTAAATTGATGCGGTATTTGTATTGGATCGTCATTAATAAAACCTAAAGTATTGTATTGTGCAACCTTCTCCTCTAAAAATATTCTTAAACTTTCATTATCCCACTCCATAACAGAATAAAAATAAGCATTTAAAGGAAATTTGTAGTAACTTTAAATTATGTCTTCAACATTTAATCAAGAACTGGCAAATAATACCTTGCTATTATTGCAAGATGAAAGTATTATTTTTTCTACTAACGAAGAGTTTAGAAATTATATTATTCAATTTATCAATAGATTGATTACTGAGGATTTTAATCATCTACTATTTATTTTGTATAGGATTGATGTGCATGAAGATAAAGTCAGAAAGCTTTTAATCGATAATAATGGCGAACATGCTGCAGCAACAATTACTGATTTAATTATTGAAAGAGAAATGCAAAAAATGATTACTAGACAACAATTCAAATCACAACAAAATATCTATGAAGATGAGGAATGTGAACTTTGGTAAGCTAAAAACTAAACAGCTTTTAAAGTTGCAATCGTTGATTTATTAACTTTATCTTCTGCATATTTCCTTGAAATAACAAACTCCTTTACACTTTCATCAGAAGGTAAATCATACATCGCTTCATTAAAAATTATTTCACAAATGGTACGCAAGCCTCTAGCACCTAACTTATATTCTAATGCTTTTTCTACAATTAAATCTATCGCGTCGTCATTGATTTTTAGTTCAATATTTTCTGTAGCAAAAAGCTTTCTATATTGTTTAATCAAGGCATTTTTAGGTTCTAATAATATTGATTTTAATGCAATTTTATCTAAAGGATTTAAGTGAACCAAAACTGGCAATCTTCCTAATAATTCAGGAATTAAGCCAAATGTTTTAATGTCTTGGTGATTGATAAATGGATAAAAATTATCTTTTATGCATTCAATTTCAGAGTGTTCTTCTTTTGTTTTAAAACCCAAAGATGTAGCTCTAGTACGCTTCGCAATGATTCTCTCAATGCCATCAAATGAACCACCACAAATAAATAAGATATTCTTAGTATCAACTTTTATCAATTTCTGCTCAGGATGTTTTCTTCCGCCATGTGGAGGTACTAAAACTTCTGTTCCTTCTAGTAATTTCAGTAAAGATTGTTGCACACCTTCGCCACCAACATCTCTTGTTATTGAAGGATTATCACTTTTGCGAGTTATTTTATCAATTTCATCAACATAAACAATTCCACGTTCAGCTTGAGCAACATCAAAATCACAATTTTGTAATAATCTTGAAAGAATACTTTCTACGTCTTCGCCCACATATCCAGCCTCAGTAAAAGTAGTTGCATCAACAATAGTAAATGGAACATCTAATTGTTTGGCAATTGTTTTTGCAATCAAAGTTTTACCAGTTCCTGTTTGTCCAACTACTATAATATTAGACTTTTCAATCTCTACTTCATCATCACTTACTTTTTGATTCAATCTTTTATAGTGATTATAAACAGCAACGGCTATTGCTTTTTTAGCCTCATCTTGACCAATAATGTATTGATCTAAAGCCTCTTTAATAGCTTTTGGTTTGCTTATTTTTAGTCTTTTCGTTGGTTTTTTCTTCAAACGAACTAATTCTTCATCAGCTATGATTTTTGCTTGTTCAGCACAAGTTTCACAGATATGTGCATCTAATCCAGATATTAAAATTAGTGCCTCTGATTTTGGCTTTCCACAAAAATTACAAAAATCTTGAGCTTTACTTTTTGCCATTTCTTAGTATTCTTATTAGAAACCAAATGCAATCTTTTAAGATTGCATTTGGAAGTATTTAATAATTTGATTGATAATTATTCCTTATTTTTCAATAAGACTTCATCAATCATTCCGTATTCTCGTGCTTCTTCAGCAATCATCCAATAATCTCTATCACTATCGTGTTCAATCTTTTCAAAAGGTTGTCCAGAATGATTTGCAATAATTTCGTACAATTCCTTTTTTAATAATTGAATTTGTTTGTACGTGATTTCAATTTCAGAAGCCTGTCCTTGAGCACCGCCCATTGGTTGGTGTATCATTACTCTTGAATGTTTTAATGCAGAACGTTTGCCTTTTTCGCCAGCACATAATAAAACTGCTGCCATAGACGCAGCCATGCCAGTACAAATTGTTGCAACATCAGGATTAATGTATTGCATGGTGTCATAAATTCCTAAGCCAGCATAAACACTACCGCCAGGAGAGTTGATATAAATTTGTACATCTCTAGTATTATCAGCAGATTCTAAGAAAAGCAATTGTGCCATAATGATATTTGAAACATAATCATCAATTGCTGTTCCCATAAAGATAATTCTATCCATCATTAATCTGGAAAAAACATCTAAAGCTGCAACATTCATTGGTCTTTCCTCAATAATATTCGGAGTAAGATTGGTAATGTTTTTATCAATAAATTGATCTACATATACACTTGATAAGCCATGATGCTTAGTAGCATATTTTCTAAATTCGTTGCCTAAATTCATATTTTGTTATTTTGTTTGATTTATGTAATCTTCAAATGTAACGACTTCTTCTGAAATTTTTACTTTTGATATTAATAAATCAAACAATTTTTGTTCCAAAGCTGCATCGAATGACTTTCTGACATGGTCTTCTTTTTTTAGCATATTGTCATTAAGCATATCTAAGGTTGCATCATCTAAGCCACCACCGCCATACATAGCAAATTGTCTTTTGATTTGTTCTTTAGAAAAAGTTCTAACATCTTCCATCTCAATTTTAATGTCATTGTCTTTGGCAATTCTTGTACTAATGATATTCCAAGCCATACCTTTCACAAAACTTGGGTATTCTAAATCTATTTGTTCATCAGAAACTGGCTTCTCATTGGTGTTTTTTATAAATCTTTTCAAGAATGTTTCTGGAAAATCTAATTGAATTTTATCCATCAATTCTTTATAGATATTTTCTTTAGCTGTATTTTGGTAGATTTGTTCTGTATGGTTTTCAATCTCTGTTTTTATTCTATTTCTAAAATCTTCTTCAGAAGTTACATTCCCTTCGCCATATACTTTGTCAAACAATGATTGGTCAATTGCTGATTGTTTTAGGCGTGTAACTTTAGTAATTGTAAATTGGAAGTTTTCAGGTAAAATAGTTGGAATATTTTCTTTAATACCTAAAATATTTTTTGCAACTTGTTCTCTGTCTCTATCTACTAAAGTAAATGGATTAGCAGTAAATGAATCGCCAACCTTTTGTTTTGCTAATGCTTTTCTTACTTTTTTATCTTCAATCATATCTTCATTCAAAACAGTAGTGTTTTGAATGCCACCTTCTTTTATTGCTTTCCCTTCTAATTCTTTCAACTCAAAAGTGATGATATCTTTTTCTTGAATAGTATCCGTGATTTCTTCCGCATCTCCATATCTCAAGCTAATATCGTCTATCTCTTTATCAATATCTTTTTCTGAAACTGTTATTTTTTTTGCACTTACTTGGATAGAAGCTAATTCAGGAACTGAAAATTCAGGAACCATACCAATTTCAAATTCAAAAGTAATATCCGCTGGTTGATTAATATCAATTACCACTTGATTGTTGTCAGCTTTAGGTAGAGGTTGTCCAAGAATATCTAGCTTTTCTTCTTGGATATATTTGTTCAAAGTCTCAGAAGTTAGCTTATTGACTTCGTCAAAAAGGATAGCATTGCCGTACATTTTTTTTACTAACCCTGCTGGCACGTGTCCAACCCTAAATCCTTTGATACTTACTTTTTTTCTGTAATCTTGAAGCATTTTATCCACTTGTGGCATATAATCTTCCTTTTGGATATTTACAGTAAGTACTGCATTTACATTGTCGGTGTTTGTTTTTGTAATATTCATTGAATAAAAAATTGATCTATCTAAAAAATTAAATGTTGAACAGCAGTGCGAAACTAACCATTCAACATTTGTTGTTTTGGTGCGGGTGGAGGGACTCGAACCCCCATGGTTGCCCGCTAGATCCTAAGTCTAGTGCGTCTACCAATTTCGCCACACCCGCATTTGGAGTGCAAAGATAAAATTCTTTTTTCTAAAATTAATATTAAATTTTGTCGCATTGTTTTACTAGATATGGGATTTTGAGAAGTGGGAGATATAAGCTGTGAATTCAAAATGAATCAATTTTCGCCTTTGTCAGGTATTGTCACTTGCCAACACACATAAATAAAGTGGTCTATAAAGTTGAGTATTGAGAAATTCTGCAATAAGAAATAATACCTTTTGAGAGGAATAGTAGATTTTTGACAAAATTGATAATTCCCATCGATTTATTTTTACATTATTTAATTCCCTCATTAAATGATTATCTTTGTTTAGTGAATTATCTCGATATTATTAAAATTGCTTTTCAGGCTATTAAAACAAATTTAGTACGAACTATAATTACTTGTAGTATTATTGGTATCGGTATTATGGCATTGGTGGGTATTTTGACTTCTGTAGATGGACTTAAAATGTATATGACGAATAGTTTCAGTGCGATGGGTGCAAATTCTTTTAAGATTAGAAATAGTAGTATTGGGTTTAATTTAGATGGTGATAATGTTGCACCTAAAGTATATCCGAGTATCACTTATTTGGAAGCCAATAATTTCAAAAAGATATTTGAAAACTATAGCACATCTATCCAATATATTGGTTCAGGAGGATCGACTTTGAAAAATAAAACGACAAAGTCAAATCCTAATATTATGATTATTGGGACAGATGAAAATTATATTGAAAATGAAGGCTATCATTTAGAATACGGACGAAATTTTAGTTTAAGAGAATTACAACAAGGAATAAATGTGGCAATTCTAGGTTACTCTACTGCCAAAAAATTATTCGGTTCTAATTTTTCTTTAATCCAAAATAATCCTTTTATAAAAATTGATGATATTCAGTATAATGTGATTGGTGTTTTAAATGAAAAAGGTTCTAGTTTTATTACAACTGATAATATCACATTAATTCCGATTGTGAAAGCAAGACAAGATTTTGCAAGTGCGAAACCATCTTATATTATTAGTGTAAAAAATGGTACAACGGATAGTCTTGGTGCAGTAGTAGATAAAGCAATTGCTGTGATGCGAAATGTTAGAAAGCTAAAACCAAGTAATGAAAATAACTTTGATATTATGAAAAGTGATAGCATCTCTGGTATGTTCGTAGAAAAAATGGGAATGGCAACCATAGCTGGATTTATTATTGGATTAATAACATTATTTGGTGCAGCCATAGGGTTAATGAATATCATGATGGTCAGTGTAACGGAACGGACTAAAGAAATTGGCACACTGAAAGCTATTGGTGCAACAAACAAAAATATTTTAATACAGTTTTTATTTGAAGCAATAGTTATTTGTCAATTAGGAGGACTTTTAGGTATTATCTTAGGTGTTTCAGTGGGTAATTTAGTTTCTATTTCGATTGGCGGAACTTTTATGATACCTTGGAATTGGATATTATTAGGTATTGCTTTTTGTTTAATCGTTGGTTTGATTTCGGGAATTTATCCAGCGATAAAAGCCGCCAAACAAGATCCTATTGAAGCTTTACGATACGAATAGCAAGTCTCACTATGAAAACAATTTTATTATTAATTATTTCTAATACATTTATGACTTATGCTTGGTATGGTCATCTAAAAAATCCTAATTGGTCATTGCCTAAAGTTATTTTAGTGAGCTGGGGAATTGCCTTTTTTGAATACTGTTTTTTAATTCCTGCTAACAAAATTGGCTATCAGGTATTCTCTGTATTTCAATTAAAAATTATTCAAGAGATTATTTCTATCTCTATTTTTATCTTATTTGCTTATTTCTTTTTTGGTGAAAAATTGAAATGGAATCATTTTGTAGCGTTTCTCTTTATTTTTTTAGCAGCTTGGTTTGCTTTCAGGAAATAGTATAGTTTGGATTAATTACTCGCCACTTCGTAAATTTCTAAATCAAAATATTTTACGGAAGAGAATAAATGATCAAAGATATCACTTACAATATTCTCAAATTCATTGGCTTTGGTAGTATTTGTAAACACATATAATTCCAACGGCAAACCAATACTAGAAACGGGCAATTGACGCACCATTAAGGTCATATCTTGTCTTACTTTCGGGTGATTGCGTAAATACCATTCTACATACTGTCTGAACAATCCTAAATTCGTCAAATTTCTACTATTAATTCGAACATTCCTATCTGCACCAATTCGTTTATTATGTTCTAGAATTTCCTCACTTTTTTCTTTTATGTAATTGGATATTCCCTGAATTTGATTGAATTTTTCTAGCTCTGTATCTTCCACAAAACGAATAGATGATTGCTTGATATAAATAGGTCTTTTTATTCTAGTAACACCAGCCTTTTCAACACCTCTCCAGTTTTGAAAAGACTCTGAGGTTAAGGCATAAGTTGGAATAGTGGTAATTGTTTTATCAAAATTTTGAACTTTTACAGTCGTTAAATTGATTTCAGTTACATTGCCATCTGCTCCAAATTTACTCATTGTAATCCTGTCGCCAATCTGTACCATATCATTGGTGGTAACTTGTATACTTGCTACAAAACCCATAATGGTATCTTTAAACATCAATAACAATACAGCTGACATTGCACCCATTGCAGTAAAAAATGCAACTGGAGATTTGCCTGTAAAGATGGAAAACATAATGATAGCACCAAATAAAAACATTATCATTCGTAATACTTGAAGATAACTTTCCAAAGGTTTCTGTCTATATGCAGGATTTTCTTTTAGTAATTCAGCAGCAGATGAAATTAAAGCCATTATCATCCAAATAATCATTAAAACCATATAGGCATCAGCAAATTTATCTAAAATAGAAATCCATTTCGGAAATCCTATAAATACTATAGGAATAGAATTTTTTACTAAACTAAATGGAGCAATTAAAGCAAAAAAGTGAGCAAATCTTTTGTTTAATAAATAACCAAAAAATGAATATCCAGTTCTCTCTTGAGCTCTCCTTAATACGCCTCTGATTATTCCTCTTACTATCAATTGTAATAGATATACTAAAACACTCAAAATTAAGAGCAATACAAATACATTGAGGTGCTTTGCAACAGCTTCAGGGACTTTAAAGTCCAATAGCAGGTTAAAAGTAAATTGGCTAATCTCATAGGCGGTGCTATCTTTATCTATACTTACCATTGTAGTTCATAATTATGATGCAAAGATATTGAATCCAATACAATTAAAATTTAAGGATATATTGTAAAATGTTAAATTGCTAGCATTTACATCAATTTTTTTTTTAATCAATACTAACTTAACTTCTAATATTATTGCTATTATAAAATAAAAAAATCCACCAAAAATTGGTGGACTTATAATGACAATTTAATTTAGTTGTAACTTATTTTGCTATTGCTATTGCATAATTATCGGCTACTTTATTCCAATCTACAATTGAAAAAAGTGCATCTAAATAAGCATTTCTTTTATTTTGGTATTTTAAATAATAGGCATGCTCCCATACATCAATTCCAAAAATTGGCGTACCTGAAATATCTAAACCTGGCATCAATGGATTGTCTTGATTGGCAGTAGAACCTACTTGTAATTGTCCTTGTTTATTGACAAATAACCAAGCCCAACCAGAACCAAATCTTTTTGCCCCAGCATCTTCCAGTTGTTTTTTTAATGCCTCAAAAGAGCCAAATTTTTGATTGATAGCTTCGGCTAACGCACCAGTTGGGACACCTCCTCCATTTGGACTTAATGTAGAAAAATACATTTTGTGGTTATAAAATCCACCACCATTATTACGAAGTGCTGCATTGCTCATATCTAAATTTTGAAGAATTGCTTCTATAGATTGATTTGCATTTGATTTTCCTTCTAAAGCTTTGTTCAGATTATTTGTATAACCTAAATAGTGCTTTGAAAAATGAATTTCCATTGTTTCTTTATCAATAGCTTTCTCTAAATCCGCATAGCCATATTTTAAAGGTTCAATTTGGAAAGGACCACTCGTCGCTTTTACATCAGCAGGGTTGCCTACTTTTACTTCCGTAGGTTTAACACAAGTAGTAGCTGCCTTTTTTTGACAACAAGATTTCTTTTTTCCTTCTTTTGCAGTTGCAACACTAAAAGTTAAGCCTGTTGCACACATTAATATAAATAATTTCTTCATAAACATAAATTTTTCCAAAATTAGCTAATTGTATA
>CAYYMF010000053.1:13265-14765 GCA_964472755.1 uncultured Chitinophagales bacterium
AATATAAATAATTTCTTCATAAACATAAATTTTTCCAAAATTAGCTAATTGTATAGGGCTACCCTAATTTTTAACAATTATTATCATTAGTTTTGAGAATGGAAGAGAATGAAATTCAACTAACTCAATACTCTCATGGAGCTGGCTGTGGCTGCAAAATTGCTCCTGCGGTTTTAGATAAAATATTACAAAGTGATATTAAAAATTTTATAGATAAAAATTTATTAGTAGGCAATGGAGAGAGAGATGATGCAGCGGTTTTGGATTTAGGAAATGGAACTGCACTGATTTCTACTACGGATTTTTTTATGCCTATTGTTGATGACTCTTATGATTTTGGAAGAATTGCAGCAACCAATGCCATTAGTGATGTATATGCCATGGGTGGAAAACCAGTTTTAGCTATAGCAATTTTGGGTTGGCCCATTCAAAAACTGGCACCAGAAGTGGCACAAAAAGTATTGGAAGGAGCAAGATCTGTTTGTGATGAAGCACAAATAGCATTAGCTGGTGGACATAGTATTGATAGTCCTGAACCCATTTTTGGATTGGCAGTGAATGGTATTGTTCAAAAAGAACAATTGAAGAAAAATTCTTCAGCGGTTGCTGGCTGTAAATTATATCTTACAAAACCATTAGGTGTGGGTATTTTATCTACAGCTCAAAAAAAAGGTATTTTGAAAGTAGAAGATGCAGAGATTGCACTGAGAAGTATGACTACCTTAAATAATTTGGGTATTGATTTCGGGAAAATGGAAGGTATAAAAGCAATGACAGACGTTACAGGGTTTGGATTACTGGGACATCTCTCTGAAATGTGTGAGGGCAGTCATTTAAGAGCTGAAATTGAGTTTGATAAAGTGCCAACGATTCATTCCTTAGATTTCTACTTAGAACAAAATTGTATTCCTGGAGGAACAAATCGCAATTGGCAGAGCTATGGACATAAAATTTCTAATCTCACAGAAAAACAAAAGCATATTTTAGCTGACCCACAAACAAGTGGCGGATTATTGGTGGCAGTAGAAGAAGGTTTTTGTAACGAATTTGAAGCCTTTTTAGAAAGTAAGAAGCTATTATTTAAGTCTTTTGGGGTTTTAAAAGAGCATTTAAGTGAAGAAGAACCCTTGATAGAAGTTGTGTAAATTGAGCTAAAAGTGTCAGATGATTGACGCTAAAATAATCCAGCAAGATAATATGTCTTGTTGGATTGTTAAAAATAGACATTTTGGCATAAATTATTGTTTGGTATTTTATTTGTTTTAGGATAGTCAAAATTGATTATTAATAAATTAAAACAAATAGATATGAGAACTTTAATGAAACCAAACAGACACAATCATCCAGCATCAAATTTATTTTTTGATGATTTCTTTGGAAGAGATTTTTTTAATTTCCCAGCAGTAGAAAAGAAAGTTGAGACTACGGTGCCAGCAGTAAATGTAAAAGAAACAGAAAATTCTTTTGTAGTTGAGGCTGCCATTCCGGGTGTAAAAAAAG
>CAYYMF010000054.1:0-14637 GCA_964472755.1 uncultured Chitinophagales bacterium
AAATAGAACAGATAAGATTAAATTTATTTTGCTTTTGGATAGTATCATACTTATTATTATAAAGTTTATTAAACGTAAAGATTGTGAAAATAGTGTAAAAAATTTAGTTTAGAATAACTAATTTTTGGTATTGTGAAATTTTTCCTCCGTTTTCATCTTTCAATGTAATTTTATAAATATACACCCCTTTGCCAATTTTATCTCCAAAATCATCTCTTCCATCCCATTCAATATCGGCAACTCTAAATCCAGATGTATTGATATTTTGCTGTATAGATTTAATTAATTTACCAGAAACAGCAAAAATTTCAATTTTCAAATCTAGATTTTGATTGGGTTTATTGTGTTCAAACATGAACTTTGTTTTGGTAGTAAAAGGATTTGGATAATTTAAGACATGGCTTATTGCTAATTTTGCACTTTTTTCAACTACAAATTCCGTATAGGCTTCACCAGAATTATTCATAATATCCCAAGCTTTTGCATGTAAAGTATGTCGCCCATGACTAATCTTATCTAAAGGAAATTTCACAGTTCCTTTTTGTAAATTATCTATTTCTGATTCATAAAAATCATTGAGTATTTTGATATCTTTTGTATTATTATCTAATATTGCAGTAATATCATGTCCGACACCATTTCCTGATGTGTTGATACCATTATCATCAAATAACTTTAATAATAATATTGGGGCTTCGTTGGTTATGCCTCCAAAAACAAAATGCTCATCATTCATAAATGCTTCAACAATGGGACCTTTATTATCAATAATTACCGTGGTATCAATTCCACCAATTACATTATTAGTATCGGCTCCTAAAGCATCAGAGTTTGTGCTATTTGCATATACTGAAATTTTAGCTTTGCCATATTGGTAATTAATATCTTTGGGAACAATAAAAGCTACTTGAAAAGCACCATTATTTACAGTAGCTTTTCCTTTATATATTTTATTTTTTTGTATTTCAAATGATTTTTGCTGACTGGTTGGGTCGTTTGCCAAGGTATTTTCTGTGGTCTTTTTATCATAAACAATAATAGAAGCAACACCATTAAAGTTTGATATAATTTGATTGGTATTATCACGTACTTCGCCTTTCAAAACTATCTTTTTTAATGCTTTAAGTGTATCTGTAGTTTGTTCATTAATTTCTGTCAATACAACATTATTTTTTGGAAAAGCTAAACGTAATGCTGGATCTCCTAATAATAGAAACTTTCGATTACCATCTCCTGTAAAAGTTTGTCTTTTTGCCAATTTTAAAATATCTCCTAGCAATAAATCTTGTTGATTTACCGATTGTGTAAACTGTGTCATGAAACTTTTATTGATGTCAAAATTTTCATTTGCAAATACCAATCGTGTTGTTGTTAATAAACCAACTGCCCCTCCTTTTTCTTTTAAAAGTAAACGCTCGCCAGCTGAAAAACTTTCACTTTCGTCAAATCTTGCAAATTCACAAGTTGCCGTAATAAAAATGGGTAATTTATTTTCATTATTCCAACTATCAATCTCTGTTAAAGTAACTAATTTTTCTTGTGTTAAACCAGTTCCGCCGCCATGTCCAATGTAATTCACTAATAATGTTCCATTATAAATTTTATTATTCAGTGTCATATTTGCATCTGGATAAGTAGAGCCATTTATGGTATGTTGCTGTTGAAAAGCATCTAAATATATTTTATCTACATTATACTTTGTAAGTTGAGTAGTCGTTGTTTTGGCAATTATTTCTGCTTGGTCGATATGCAAATTATTATCTTCATCATCAGCAATAAAAGTAATTTGTGAACGCCAATCACCAAAAGCATTTTGGCTGTAGTAATGCTTTACCTTATCTACAAAATGTTGTGCTTTTGTAGTATTATCAGCTGGAATTCTTCCAACACCAATATCAATTAAATTTGTTGTAGTATTTTCAATATTATCACCTTCTGTATCATCTAAAATTCCAAAATAATCATCCGAAGTATAAGAATTTAAAGCACTAAATGAACTTTTGCTTTGATAAGTTGGCAATAAAAAATCACCATAATTTTTATTATCATAAGAACCATCACCAAAGAGTAATAAATATTTAGGTTTATCTGCATCATTAATAGCTCTGTCATAAAACATTTTCACAAAATTTCTAATGGCAGTTATATCATTAGCACCTGAAGAAAATTCATTAAAAATTTGTTCTACATCCACAACAATTGTTTTCAAATTCTCTTGAGTTCTATGCAACTGAGCTAATTCTTCAGCATAAGAAATAAATCCTTTTCGTGTTACAATGATATAATCTTGCTGTTCTAAAGCATGTAAATTTTGATTAGCAATTTTACCATAAGCAGTTGGTGTACTTGTCGTATTTTCATAAGCGACAAACTCTTTTAAAATATCAGTTTCAATTGTAAAAATTGCCTTATTTCCGTTTAATGTATAATTTATTTTTTTAACATCGAAAGGATTGGTAATATCCCAAACTTCTACATTTGCATTTGCATTTGATAAAGTAAACTTGGTAATTCTTCCGCTTCCAACAGTTTGTTGTTCTCTAAAATACAAAGGTGTACCATCATAAACTAAATTACACTTTGCTTGTACGTTTATAAAATCTAAATAAGCTTTTGCTGAAAAGTCATTGCTTTGATATTGATAATTTAACTGCACATTAGAAGAAGGATTGTTGAATAAAAATGATTGTTCTGTAGTCATTCCATAACTAAAAACTGCTGGATATTCTTGTTGCAAAGGCGACATACTAATATTTCTAGAATTAGAGTTCATTGAAATATTCATGGTACTAAACGAATTGGCAACTGCTACAACATTAGTCCAAATTTTTAAGGGTTGATTTGAGATAATATTCGGAAAATTAAATTGATAAACTTTGCTTGTTTGATTAATAAATCTATCACCAACAAAAGTCCTACCAGACATACCTAAATTCTCAGTTTCTTGTTCTATAAAATCTAAGGCATCATAAGTGCTTGTAGCAAAATTTTCAGACAAAGTATTTCCACTTATACTTCCTATTCTTAATCCACTTCCATTATTAGTCGTAATAAATAAATTTTGAGTAGCTGAATATAAATTCTTAGTAAACTTAAATTGCTGTTTAGTTCCATCATAATTCCACAAATCAGGACCTTTACAATATACTAAAACAAAATCACCTTGTTGGAATTGATTAGGATTTTGGGTAATAACTTTAATAGGATATTCTTTTAAATCATCAACTCTATCCGCTCCAGCTAGTTCTGGTAACATACCACCAAATTGTCCAAATATTCTAATATTATTAGGATGGATATTTCCCGTATTCATACCTAATTGCTTAAAAAAATTAAAATCTAATTTATAAATGCCTGCTTTTGAAACTCCAAATTTATACCAATCTCCATTTGCCAATACAGAATTACTTACATAAGATTGCAAAGTACTACTTGGTCGCAAGTTTGAATTGTCATCTGTTGCAATAATATTAATATCGAAAGATTGAAGCAACTGTAATTGCTGACCATTTAATCTATATGGATTGATAATAATATTTGCTTTATTTTTTCCTTTCTCTTTTACTAGTTGTTTAGAAATTAAAAGCTCAGTCGAAATATTCCAAGAGTCGGAATATTCAATATCAACATTAATATAATTTAGATTAGAAACTTGTACATCAAATTCATTTCCATTAAATTGTTTTTGATAGACATAATAAGGTAATTGTTGGTTTAACTCATCTTTATATGCAGACGAAAAAGAAAGATTCTTACCATATTTAATTGCATGTATTACAACCGTTTCTTTTGCAAAAGCAATAGACATAGGAAAGAATGCGAAAACAAAGAGATAAAATATTGTTAAAAATCGAATCTTATAATTTTGTAAAAACATATAAATTAACAATTACATTAAGTTTAAAATCATTGAAAAAGCCTTTAAATTAAATATTCTTAATAAAAATAAAAACTTTTAACGAATATACACACTAATATTTTATAAACTTCGTTTAATAATAAAACAAAAAAGTGTTGGATAATTAGTGTCATTATATTACTTTTGTATCTTTAGGAAAAATAAATTCAATAAATAACAGTTATGAAAAGACTTCTTTTTATTTCTATTGTAGCCTTGACTTTTGCTTCTGCTTGTAAAGGCGGTAAAGGAAATGACTCAAGTTCGACAACAGGTTGGAAATACAACGACAAAGATTGGGGCGGCTTTCAAGTAGCTCAAAATGTGCAACAAATCACTGGACCAAACTTGGTTTTAGTAGAAGGTGGTACATTTGTAATGGGTGCAACAGAAGACAACTTACTTTACGAATTTGACAACATAGCCCGTAGAGTTTCAGTTTCTTCATTCTATATGGACGAGACAGAAGTTAAAAACGTAGATTATAGAGAATATATCTATTGGTTACAAAGAGTTTTTGGTGGCGATCACCCAGAATTTGTATCTGCAGCAAAACCAGATTCACTTTGTTGGAGAAGAAACTTAGCATACAACGAACCTTATGTAAAATACTACTTCACACACCCTTCTTACAATACTTATCCAGTAGTTGGTGTTTCTTGGCTACAAGCAAGTGAATATTGCAAATGGAGAACGGACAGGGTAAATGAGATGTTATTAATTAAGAAAGGATATTTATCTACCAACCCAGATCAAATCAATGAAGATAACTTCAATACAGAAGCTTATATGACTGGTTTATATCAAGGAAAAGCTGGTACTAATCCTGGTATTGAAAACTTAGGACCTGAAGGTGGTACAAGAAACTTAAATATGAGTGATGGAGTATTATTACCTGAATATAGACTTCCAACAGAAGCAGAATGGGAATATGCTGCATTAGGTTTAAGAGGAAATATGCCATTACAAGGTGAAGAAGTAATATCTGACAGAAGAATTTATCCTTGGGATGGTGCTACTTTTAGATACCAAAAACATGGCAAACAACAAGGATGGTTTATGGCTAACTTCATGAGAGGACGTGGTGACTATATGGGAGTTGCTGGTGCTTTAAATGATAATGCAGAAATTACATCTGATGTATATGCAAATTTCCCGAATGATTTTGGATTATTTAATATGTCTGGAAACGTTAATGAGTGGGTTCAAGACGTATATAGACCTTTAACTGAAGCAATAGCTGAAGATTTAAATACTTTTAGAGGTAACGACTTTATGAAAGTTTCTCCAGAAGAAGGTTTGGATGAAAAAGGTAGAATTAAATATGTAAGACAAGATGATGAAGAATTAGCTAACAGATTCAACTATCGTAAAGCATTTGCTTTAGATTATAATGACGGCGACTCTTCTTCTTTCGTTTCTTATAACTATGGTATTTCTACATTAATCAATAATAAATCTAGAGTATATAAAGGTGGCTCTTGGAGAGATAGAGGTTATTATTTATCTCCAGGCACAAGAAGATTTATCAACGAAGATCAATCTTCTGATGACTTAGGCTTTAGATGTGCAATGGTAAGAGTTGGTTCTCCTGATGGTAACATTTTTGGAGGTAAAGGTTTTACAGAAATGAAAAAAACCATTACTAAAAATCAAAAAGCAAGAAAGTTTTAAATAACTAATATTAATAGACAAAAGTCCCGATAATATATCGGGACTTTTTTTTATTTTTACCTTATCTATATATGAATACTGTACAAGAAATATATCCATTATTTTTAAAAAGTGCGGGTATTTCTACCGACACTAGAGATATCCAAACCAATCAAATTTATGCAGCATTAAAAGGAGCAAATTTTGATGGCAATACGATGGCAGAAGATGCCCTAAAGAAAGGAGCAACCTATGCAATTATTGATAATCCAGCATATAAAAAGAATGATAACTATTTTTTAGTAGATGATGTTTTAGCTTTTTTGCAACAATTAGGTTTATTTCATAGAAAACAAATTCCATTAAAAGCATTAATTGCTGTTACTGGTTCTAATGGCAAAACGACTACCAAAGAATTAATCAATGCTGTGTTGGCAACAACTTATAAAACACATTATACAAAAGGTAATTTGAATAATCATTTTGGTATTCCTAAAACCTTATTAGCAATGCCTTTAGATACTGAAATTGCCGTAATTGAAATGGGGGCCAATCACCAAAAAGAAATTGCTGCTTATTGTTCTTACGTTGAACCAGATTATGGCGTTATTACGAATATTGGCAGTGCTCACCTAGAAGGATTTGGTGGTATTGAAGGTGTAAAAAAAGGGAAAGGCGAATTATTTGATTACCTAAAATTACATAACGGAACTGTCTTCTACAATCAAGACAGTGAGCGTATTCAATCAATAATAAATGAAAAGAAAATAGAACATACTATAACTTATGGAAAAACTAAGGCAGATTATCAAGCAAAAATAATAACAGAAACGCCTCTCCTATCCATTGCATTTGAAGATATGACGATACAAAGTCATCTTTTCGGTGGTTATAATTTTGACAATATCCTTTGTGCTATTGCTATTGGTAAACATTTTAAAGTATCTAATGCTTCAATAAAATCAGCTATTGAACAATATGTTCCAAACAATAAACGTTCCGAATTAATTACTATAGATACCAACACCATCATTTGTGATTATTATAATGCCAATCCAACTAGCACGAAACATGCATTAGAAAGTTTTGCAAAATCTGATACTGAAAATAAAATTGTTATTCTAGGTGATATGTTTGAATTGGGAGATTATGCCTTAGAAGAACACCAACAAATTGTAGATTTGGCTGAAAAATTAGATTTCGATACAATTGTTATAGTAGGAAGTATTTATGCTCAAACACAATCATCAAAAAATGTAATTAAATTACCAGATGCTCAAGCTGCAAAAACTTGGATAAAAGAGCGAAATCCACAACATACTCAGATTCTTTTAAAAGGTTCTAATGGGATGAAGATGGAAAAGGTAATTTCTTAAAATCACCAATCAATTTTTTATTAAAGGGAATAAATTAAAGCTCTTGTATCTTGGTTCGTGTCTTCACGAAACGAAATAAAATATTCAATTAAAAAAATAGTTCGTGATGACACTAACCACTATGAAATTTCTTATTAAAAGTTAAAAAATTGCAGTTCCATCTATTTGGCAATAACTTTAATACATTATTCATTATTTAAAAACTTAGATTATGGCTATTGTAAAAGTTATTGAAGTTATTGCTTCTTCCGAAAAAAGTTTTGATGATGCTGTTAAAATTGCATTAGCAGAAGCATCAAAGACCATTAAAAACATAGATTCTATATAGGTAAAAGATTTTTAAATGTAATGTTAGTAATCAGCAAATTGCCACTTATGGAGTAATTTGTAAAATTTCGTTTAGAGTAGAGTAATTATCTTACAAAAAACTAAGAGGAGCAAATTATATTTTAGTTTGTTTCTCTTTTTTATTATATAACTAAATACGCATTCTTCTACATCTAAACCAATACATCATCTCCTAAATAAGTATTATCTAAAACCGTTGCATTGTCTGCAATAAAAACAATATTACCCTTATAAGTTTTAGCAGCTAATTCTTTTTGATATTTATTCAAAGCTATAAAACTATTCTCTGCTTAATAATATTTTGTATTTTACGTCTTAGCAATTATTTTCATATCAATTATGATTCTCAGTTTTATAATTATACTACTATTATTTCAGATAACTTATTATCTGTTTTTTCTATATTATTTTAATAAAAAAAGCAAATTAGATAGCACATACACGCCACCTATTAGTATCATTATTTGTGCAAAAAATGAAGCTAAAAATTTAAAAAATAATATTCCTAAAATTGCTCAGCAAACATATTCAAATTATGAAATTATTATAGTAGATGATGCCTCCACAGATGAAACATCAATCGTTATAGAACAATTAAAATCTACAATTTCAAACTTAAAATCAATAAAAATCTCTGCACACAAAAAAATTGGAAGAGGCAAAAAATATATCATTAGCGAAGCTGTTAAAATAGCCAAAAATGAGGTATTAGTTTTTACCGATGCCGATTGTTTTCCTGCTTCTAAAAATTGGTTGAAAATAATGATTCAATATTTATATAATTATGATATTGTTTTAGGCATAGCACCATTAATTCCTAAAGAGAATAATTTAGCAGCTTGGTTACAAACCTACGAAACGGCTCAAACTATGTTGCAATATATTTCGTTATCAAACTCTGGAAATACCTATATGGCTGTCGGTAGAAATATGATGTTGCGTAAAACTACCTATTTACAAAATCTTTGGTCTGAGGTGGAATTATCAATTGCATCTGGCGACGATGATTTATTGATACAAAAAATTGCAACTTCTAATAACACCAATACTTGTACAAATGCAAATACATTTATGCTCTCTACTTCAAAAGGAAATTATTCGCAATGGATACAACAAAAAATAAGACATTTTTCTGCTGGCTTTTTATACTTACCTAAATATAAATTTTTGCTCAGTATATTTTTATCCACTAAAGTATTATTCTATTTCTTTGCCCTACTCAACCAACACTTTATTCTTTTATTGACTTATATTTTACTCCTTCAGTTTTTATACTTTTTCATTGAACGTAAATATGAAATCAAAACAGAATGGCAAAAAATAGCATTATTGGATTTCCTTTTGGTCGCAAATAGCATTATCTTGGGTTTAGCAAATCAATTCAACATCAAAAATAGATGGAAATAGAAAAGCATGAAAACCAACTTTTAGAACAGGCGTTAAACAACGACCAACGTGCTTTTACGCTATTAATGGAGAAATATCAAAATGCAATCCAGCATTTAGCTTTTAGAATTGTTGGCAATAGAGAGGATGCTGAAGATATTATGATTGAAACTTTTTCTAAAGCATTTGATAATTTAGCTTCTTATTCCAACCAATATGCATTTTCTACTTGGATTTTTAAAATTGCCTCGAATACTTCTATTGATTTTTTAAGAAGAAAGCACATTATTAAAGTTAATATTGACGAAGATAAAAACATTCAAAATCATACTCGATTACAATTTAATAAAACACCCGAAATGGAGTTTATTCTACATCAGAAAAAGGATAAAATAAGAAGCTTTCTCCAACAATTGGAAAAAAATCAAAGGGAAATATTAGAGTTGCGGTATTTTAAAGAATTGTCTTATGAAGAAATTGCTGAACAATTACAAATTTCACTATCAAACGTAAAAATTCAATTACACCGAGCTAAAAAATCATTAGCGAATATTATTCCAAAAGAAAATGAGTGGTAAAAATAAACAAATTTGCTAGAATCACAAAGTTTTATTATAGTGCATTATTATATTATAAATATTGGTTTAGCATATACTTATAAATAACTGATTTATCTAAAGATATTATTATCAAATTATTATTATGCCAAACGAACGTTTGATACAATGCATGCATTGATTATTTTTATGTGTTATTTTAATACGTGCCTAAACAAAAAGTTACATCGGAGGAAATTCTAAAACAGTCATTCAAACTGTTTCGAGAAAAGAGCTATCACAATACATCAATGGCTGATATTGCTGATGCTTGTGGAATATTGAAAGGTAGCTTGTATCATTACTACCCTTCCAAAGAAGCATTAATGAGTGCTGTTATCGACTACGCTCATACTTATTTTAAAGAAAAAATATTTTCATTAGCTTATAATGAAGAATTATCGCCACAAGAACGTATTGAGAAAATGTTCCAAAAATCTGAAAAAACACTCTTGTCTGATGGAAATATTATGGGAAATATTGGTGTAGAAACTGCAAGAATAGTTCCTGAATTTGCTAATTTAATTAAGGATTTTTATACTGAATGGATTAATGCCGTTGCCTATATATTCAGAAAAATTACTAATGAAAAAGATGCTCAAAATTTGGCAGAACAAACAGTTGCAGAATTTGAAGGTGCTGTAATGATGAGTAGAATTTTTAAAGATACCAGATTTATGAAAAATGCCTATCTACGCTTAAAATCTAGATTTGCTGCCATTACATTATCTGATTTCAAACATTAATTATATATTTTTAAATCGATTTTTTATTACATGGAAACAAAAACAAACAGAGCAATTAACAAAGTAGCCGTTCTTGGTTCTGGAGTTATGGGTTCCGGTATTGCATTGCACTTAGCAGGCATAGGCTGCGAAGTACTATTGTTAGATATCGTTCCTTTTGACTTGAAAGAAGAAGAAAAAGCTAACCCAAAGATGCGCAACAGAATCGTCAATGATGCTTTTGCTTTTGCATTAAAATCTAAACCTGCACAAGCATACAGTGCAGATATTCCAAAAAGAGTTACACTTGGAAACTTTGATGATGATATGCAAAAAATTAAAGACTGCGATTGGATTATCGAAGTAGTTATCGAAAGATTAGACATCAAAAAGCAAGTATTTGAAAAAGTAGATAATTTCAGAAAAAAAGGTTCATTAGTAACTTCTAATACTTCTGGTATTCCTATCCATTTAATGACAGAAGGCAGAAGTGAAGATTTTCAAAAACATTTCTGTGGTACACACTTCTTCAATCCACCAAGATATTTAAGATTATTAGAAGTAATTCCAACGCCATTAACCGACCAAAGTGTTGTTGATTTCTTTATGGATTATGGCGATAAATTCTTAGGAAAAGAAACCGTTTTATGTAAAGATACACCTGCATTTATTGCAAATAGAGTTGGCGTTTATACGATGGCAAAAATCTATCAACTAACCGCTGAATTGGGCTTAAAAATTGAAGAAACTGATAAATTAACTGGCGGTGCTATTGGTCGTCCAAATACGGGCACTTTCAAATTAGGTGATTTAGTAGGTAATGATACTGGTACAAAAGTAATGATAGGTATCAAAGAAAACTGTCCGAATGACGAACAAGCTGGTGCTTTTGAAACGCCTGCTTATGTTCAATTTTTGTTAGAAAATAAATTCTTTGGTAACAAAACTAAAAAAGGTTATTATTATAAAGATGAAAATAGAAATTCATTTGCATTACGTTTAGATACATTGCAATATGAACCAGTTATCAAACCTAAATTCGCTTCATTAGATGCCGCTTCTAAAGCAGAAAGCCTTTCTGACAAAGTAAATGCATTCATCAAAGGAGAGGATAAAGGTGCTGAATTAGTAAAACGTTCTTTAGCTGGATTATTTGCTTATGTTTCAAACCGTATTCCTGAAATTTCTGATACTTTATATGCAGTTGATGATGCTTTACGTGCTGGTTTTGCTTGGCAAATCGGTCCTTTTGAATATTGGGATATCGTTGGCATTGAAAAAGGTATTGAATTGGCAAAAGCTGACGGTTTAACTATCGGAACTTGGGTAACTGATATGTTGACAGCTGGCAATACTTCTTTTTATAAAACTGAAAATGGTATTAAAAAATACTACGACCAACAATCTAAAACATATAAAGCTATTCCAGGTGCTGAAGCATTTATTATCTTAGATAATTTAAGAGGCAACAAACCAATTTGGAAAAATTCTGGTGGTACTTTGCACGATATAGGTGATGGTGTTTTAAATTTAGAATTTACATCTAAGATGAATTCTTTAGGTGGAGATGTATTACAAGCTATCAACAAATCTATTGAAATTGCTGAAAACGGATACAAAGGATTAGTAATCGGAAACGATGCTCCTAACTTCTCAGTAGGTGCCAACTTGATGATGATTGCGATGATGGCAATGGAACAAGAATACGATGAATTGGATATGGCTATACGTCAATTCCAAAAAACTACAATGCGTTGTAGATATTCAGGTGTTCCAGTAGTTTCAGCTCCTCACGGAATGACCTTAGGTGGTGGTTGCGAAGTTACTTTACACTCTGATGCAGTTGTTGCTTCTGCTGAAACTTATATGGGATTAGTAGAAGTTGGTGTTGGTTTAATTCCTGGTGGTGGCGGAACTAAAGAAATGGCACTTCGTACATCAGATTCTTTAAAAAATGGTGACCCAATTTTACCAACACTTCAAGATAATTTCCTGACTGTTGCTATGGCAAAAACATCAACTTCAGGTTTTGAAACTTATGGCTTAAACTTAATGCGTAAGGGCACTGACAGAGTTGTTATCAATTCAAAAAGAGTAATTGCAGAAGCAAAAGCTGAAGTCATCAATCTTTTTGACAAAGGCTATATGCAACCAGCTCACAGAAACGATATTCAAGTTTTGGGAAAAACAGGATTGGGCACTTTAACTGTTGGTGTAGAATCATTTGTGGCAGGTGGATATATTTCTGAACATGACGCTAAGATTGCTAAAAAAATAGCTTATGTAATGTGTGGTGGTGATTTATCAGCTCCTACTCAAGTAACTGAACAATATTTATTGGATTTAGAAAGAGAGGCATTCTTATCACTTTGTGGCGAAAAGAAAACTCTAGAAAGAATCCAAGCCATGTTGCAAACAGGAAAACCTTTGCGTAATTGATAATAGATTATGAGATTTGAGAGATGAGACACGAGTTTAGGAAATTGATAATTTGGCAAAAATCTATGGATTTATCGGTTCTTATTTATAAAATAACCGAACAATTTCCTAAAGAAGAAACCTATACATTAATAAGTCAACTAAGAATATCTGCAGTGTCAATTCCTTCTAACATCGCTAAAGGATCAGGCAGAAATACTGATAAAGAATTTATACAATTCTTATTTATTACTTATGGTTCGTCATGTGAATTAGATACTCAAATTGAATTATCAAAAAGATTAAATTTTATTTCAGATAAAGAGTTCAATACTATAACATCCGAAATAAATGAAATCCAAAAAATGATTTTTAAACTAAAAGATAAATTATTAAATAACGTTGCGAAGTGAGTTCTCATATCTCACCTCTCATTACTAAATACTAAAAAAAATGGAAGCATATATCGTAGCCGGATACCGCAGTGCGGTGGGCAAAGCAAAAAAAGGAGGGTTTCGATTTTATCGTCCCGATGATTTAGCAGCAGATGTTGTAAAACATTTAGTTGCATCAGTTCCTCAATTAGATCCATCAAGAATCGATGATTTAATATGTGGAAATGCAATTCCTGAAGCAGAACAGGGAATGCAAATTGGAAGAATGGTTGTACTTAGAGCAGGACTTCCATTAAGTATTGGTGGAGTTACAGTAAATAGATACTGTGCATCTGGCTTAGAAACTATTGCTATGGCAACTGCAAAAATCAAAGCAGGCATGGCAGAATGTATCATTGCTGGTGGAGTAGAATCTATGTCATTATTACCAATGACAGGTTGGAGAACTGTTTTAAATTATGAAATTGCTAAGAATACTTGGGATTATTATTCTTCTATGGGCTTAACAGCAGAAGCTGTTTCTAAACAATTTGGCATCAGTAGAGAACAACAAGATACTTTTGCCTTTCATTCTCATCAAAAAGCAATTAAAGCAATTGAAGAAGGTAAATTTAAAGATGAAATTGTTCCTATAAATATTGAAGAAATCTATTTAGATGCCAACAATAAAAGAAAAACTAGAAATTATACAGTAGATACTGATGAAGGACCAAGAAAAGATACTACAGTAGAAGGTTTAGGCAAACTAAAAGCCGTTTTTAATGCTAAAGGTTCTGTAACTGCTGGTAATTCATCTCAAACTTCTGATGGTGCTGCTTTTGTAATTGTAATGAGCGATAGAATGGTAAAAGAATTAAATATTGAGCCAATCGCTAGAATTGTTACGAGTGCAGTAGTTGGTTGCGAACCAAGAATTATGGGCATTGGACCAGTTGTTGCAATTCCACAGGCATTAAAACAGGCAGGATTGAAACAAAGTGATATTGAGATGATTGAATTAAATGAAGCATTTGCTGCTCAATCATTAGCTGTTATCAAAGAATTAGGTTTAAATCCAGACATTATCAACCCAAATGGTGGAGCAATTGCATTAGGACATCCACTAGGTTGTTCAGGAGCAAAATTATCTATACAATTAATCAATGAAATGCGTCGTCAAAATAAGAAATACGGTATGGTAAGTGCTTGTATTGGCGGTGGACAAGGTATTGCAGGTATTATTGAACGATTGAAATAGTAAAATATTTAAAATAAAAATCTTTTTCAGAAACGTCAACAAAATTGTTGGCGTTTTTTTATAAAACAAGGGTTTATTCTTCCACCCTTGAAAGATGATATTACCTCTTGACTTATCCATTTTAGGTCAACAAATTAAATTTTGATAATATTTCGATTAATTCAGGGATTAGTTTTGCCCTAATTCTGATTTTCTTTCCTGTAATTAGATTATTTATCCTTGCATCCTATTTTACATTTATGGATGAATTTTTTGATAGAATAACCTGAATTTAATTCAATATGTATTGATATGACCAATGCAATAAAACAAATCAGCAAATGTAGTTTACTGGGTTCTTCTTTAAAGTGAAATATAGGTCTAGTTTGTAAATCGCTTTTAGAAACTCTGAATGCCTGCCCTATTATTTACAATTCATGATCCACTCCATTATGGTATCATTGCTTACTATTTAAGACCGCACTAAATTTAATGGGGACAAGTCAGGATATTTATGAAGGTGGAATACTAGAAACTGAAGCTGCTGAATTAATCAAGCAATTTTTTAGAAAGAAAAGAATGTTTTAGGCAAAAGGCGTTTCTGAGCCTACAACATTTTCATAAGC
>CAYYMF010000055.1:0-8263 GCA_964472755.1 uncultured Chitinophagales bacterium
CAAACAACTTATTTTATCAGGAAATGATGTAGCAGGAAATGGTGTTTATGGCATAAGTAATACAACAACATTAAGTAACACTGGTGGGAAACTAGATATACGCAAAGGACAGCTCTTAGAAACTGAGAATGCGTATTTTGGTAATTCAAGCGGAACACTCTATATGCAAGATGGTACTTTATATAAAATAATGAAAGGGGAATCAAATTCAGATAATGCTTATGAATACCCTATTCCAAGAATGGAAGGTAAACTAGGCGCCTCTGGCTATCCTTATTCCTTAAATGGTGGTACGATAGAACTTGGTGCAAATACTTCTAACAATTACTTTCAAGTTTTGAGAGGCAATAATGAAGTTGATGCAAATCAGAATGATTTGTACTATAATATTACTTATTCTGGCACGAATACATTGAATACTGATTTTAAAGCCTTAACGAGTGAAGTTACCATTAGAAATTCTTTATATATTACAAATAATGCTATTGTTGATTGTAGAAGCAAATCTGCACAGGCCTCATCTTTTGTAGGACATGGTGGATTAGTAATGGATGGTGGGCGTATTCGAATCAAGAAATTAAATACACCAAATCCAGAATTAGAAGGCGTAAATGTTGCTTATCAACTAACTGGTGGAGTTGTAGAATTTTATGATACTTATGCCACTGAACAGCAACAATTAAGAGGTAATTATGATACTTGTACTGCATGTATAAAGCCAAAAATAAATTATTATAACATAGAGATTAATGCTAACCAAGCAAATTTACAAACATTTGCTACTCAACCAACAACTACACAATTAGGAAAAATTGGTAATGTTGATGTTAGTTCAAGTTTCTTGTTAACAGGCACCTTAAATGTCAATGCACCAGCAGTTTTGCGAATGGATCAAAATGATTTTATTGATGACGGTACTGGCACATCTCAAGCTATTAATATCAATGCAGGTGCGGGTTTATTATATGCTAATGCCAATGGTATTAAAACATCAGGAACTGCAGTTACCGATGGCAATATCAGAATCTCTGGAACACGTCTGTTTTCTACTAGTGCCAACTACGGTTTTGTAAGCAGTGGCGATATGGTATCCGGTAATGGTTTGCCTACAAATGTATCAGGATTGTATGTTTATAAAACTTATGGCAAAAATAAGGTTACACTCAACAACGGTGGTACGACAGTAAATGGTATTCTAGGCTTACAAAAAGGAACAATCGTTTCGAGTGATGCCAATAAATTGACCTTAGCAGCTGTGGCAATATCAGATATAAAATCTCCTATAAATGCTGGTGGTTTGCAAGATATGGGTTATGATAGTAGTTATGTACAAGGTAAAATGGGTCATCTTTCTAATACTACTTCAGAAATGATTTTCCCTATTGGTAGCGATACAATATATGGACCATTTGCATTAACTCCAAAAAATGCTACTGCACAAACGTATAATGGCGATTATGTGAGTGTTGGCTATGGAACATACACTTTAGATCCTTCTAATTTACCACAATTAGACCATGTTAGTTTGGTAGAATATTGGAATATCAACTCCTCGATAACACCATCAGCCAATGACGATGCTTTAGTGAAATTATTTTGGAGAAAACATAGTAAAGTAAGTACAAGCTCTACCGATTGGGATAATTTACGTGTGGTGCATTTTGATGGTACAGATTGGAATACAGAGGACAACTCAGCTTCTTCAAGTAATGTGTCAGGAGCAAGTATAAATTGGGGTTATGTGATTTCACCTAATTATGTTACAGATTATTCGCCATATACTTTGGGAACGATTTCTAAAGCAAATCCTCTTCCAATAGAACTTAAATCTTTTACTGCTAAATGTATTGAAAATGAAAAAGCACAACTCAATTGGATTACTGCTTCTGAAAGAAATACTGCTAATTTCGTTGTTGAAAAATCTTTAGATGCTATTACTTTTTATCCAATTGGAACAATTCAGGCAGCTGGAAATTCTATTTCGGAATCACATTATCAGTTTATAGATGAATTGCCAAATGACAGAGCATATTATAGATTAAAAGAAATAGATATAGATGGCAAAGAAAGTATTCATCCAGTTATATATACTAAATGTGGTAAGACTATAAACGGCATTCAAGTTTATTATGCAGGTAATAATCAAATTCATGCAGATATTCAAACTAATAAAACAGAAGAATATATATTCAATTTATATCAAACTGATGGTAAATTGATTTTCCATGATTCAAAAGTTATATTGGAAGGCAAAAGAAAAGTTATTCTTTCGCAAAATCAATTAGCAAAAGGTATATATCTATTGCAAGTAATTAATGGCGAGAATATGCAAACAAAAAAGATAATTGTAGATTAAAAGAAAATCACAAAATACATTCTAATATATTTTACGACTTTAGTAATTATATTATATTTGTAGGAATGAAGGACATACACCCAAATGCACAAATTGGAAAGGATACTGTAATTAGTAATTTTACGACGATTTACGACAATGTGATAATTGGGGATAATTGTTGGATAGGTGCTAATGTTACCATTTTTTCAGGCACTAGAATTGGCAATAATTGTAAAATTTTTCCAGGAGCTGTAATCGGTGCAGAGCCACAAGATTTAAAATTTAATGGCGAATATTCTACTGTTGAAATTGGAGATTATGTTACGATTCGAGAATGTGCCACCATCAATAGAGGAACTGCTGCATTAGGAACGACAAAAGTAGGCGACTATTGTTTGATTATGGCTTATGTTCATATTGCTCACGATTGTATTGTTGGCAACAATTGTATTTTAGCAAATTCTACCAATCTAGCTGGGCATGTAATTATCGATGACCATGTTTATTTTGGTGGAATGAGTGGCATACATCAATTTGTTAGAGTTGGAAAACATGCTTTTATCTCTGGTGGCACGATGTTGGGGAAAGATGTTCCGCCTTATTGTATGGTAATAGGCACACCTCCACAATATGCTGGCATTAATACGGTTGGATTAAAACGGCATCAATTTGCTCAAAATGATATTCACCACATTCAAGATATTTACAGAATACTATTTGGCAGTGGACTAAATACCAAACAAGCCATAGAAAAAATTAGTACTGAGATAAAGGAAACAGAAATTAGAAATCATATTATTAATTATATTTGTCTTTCAGAACGTGGAATTATAAAAGGCGTAAGATAATGTATTTATTTTTTGACACAGAAACAACTGGTTTACCAAAAAATTGGAAAGCACCATTAGAAGATTTAGATAACTGGCCACGATTAGTTCAATTGGCTTATATATATTGTGATAAAGATGGTAATAAATTAGCAAATGGAGATTATATCATCAAACCCGAAGGTTTTTCCATTCCTAAAGAAGCATCAAATGTACATGGCATCACTACAGAAAGAGCCATACAAGAAGGGCAAAATTTAAAACACGTATTAGAAGATTTTAATCAAATTATTTTAGAATCTAGATATCTAGTTGCACACAATATGGCATTTGATGAAAAAATAATGGGTGCTGAGTTTTTAAGAAAGAATATGACTAATTATATAGTTGATAAAAGGAAAATTTGCACCATGCAAAAAACTATTGATTTCTGTGCTATCAGAGGTCAAGACGGCTATAAATGGCCTAAATTATCAGAATTGTATTATAAATTATTTCAAACAAATTTCGAAAATGCACACGATGCTTCTGCTGACATCACAGCAACAGCAAGATGCTTTTGGGAACTGAGAAAAAAAGACATAATTTGAATTAGAGTTAATAATATTGAAGTAATTAGCTGTAGTTTATACAAAATTAATCTTTCAGGATTAGCAAAGAAGATATCTAACAAAGTATTCTAATTAAAATATTTGAGCATTTGGGTAAAAAATTAAAGCAGGACGTTCACTAATTTCGTGGTAACAAATCACATCTTTTGTGAAATAATGTGTTACCATACTTTTTCTTGTCAATTTTGGATTTTGAATAGGTAAACCGCCATGAATTAAATTGCTATGCCAAATTAACACATCTCCTTTCTTTGCAGTTAGAATTGAAGGTTTAAGATTATTGTCTTTTATCAATTTAGCCGTTTTAATTTCATGTTTTGCATTTGCATTTGCATCTAGAAAAAGGAAATTATTTTTTGCTCCAATGTCTTTATTGGTTAAGTAGGGTAATTGATGAGAACCTAGATAATATTCTATCGCTCCAGCTTCTAATTGAATATCTTCTAAAGCAATCCAAGCTGCAATTAAATTTCCTTGTGGGTAAGTACTCATGTGAATAGCATCACTATGCGGAGCTTGTTCACTACCTTGAATAAAATTTATGGTTTGAAACGGAAATACTGGATTATCTAAAATAAATTCTAAAATTGATTTTAGTCTTGAATCTTGAATCGTTTGACGTATAATTTCAGAATATTGAAAAGCATTCATTACCTTTTTCTTGGTATAATTAAACTGTAACATTTCCGTTTCCAGAAGCAATTCTATATCTTGATTAATTTTGTCAATTGTATTATCATTATAAAAAGAAGGCAATACCAAAAAACCATTTCTATGCCAACCTAATAAAGCCGTTTGGATAGATTTATCGAATTGCATAAAAACAGGGTGCTCCATTAATTTTTCCTGAGTAACAGGATAATCCAACCACGGCAATCGATTGGGTTTGCCAATAAAATCTTTTGAAGATATAGATGAATAAACAGATTTTTTTATACCAAATCTTTTATATAAATCTTTATTACGTTTGAGTTTTTGTCGATTAATATAATTATAAATAAAATGCAACAAACGTAAATTTCGCCAAAAGCCAGTATATGTTTGTAGCCATTTCATTTAGATTATAAGCCTATTTCTTAGTAAATTGAGCGTATAAGTTAGCAGCCATAATACTTGCCATTTTCAATTCTTTCTGATTAATATTGGTTGGATGAAAATAATTTTCAACAAATTTTGTATCAAAATCGCCTGAAATAAAGGCAGGGTGGTTTAATACAAATCTTCCAAAACCAAGCGTTGTTTTCACTCCTTCAATCTTATAATCATCAATCGCATTTAATAATTTTTGAATTGCAGCATCTCGGTTTTCTGCATGTGCAATCAATTTAGCAATCATTGGGTCATAATAAATTGGAATTTCCATTCCTTCATCAAAACCATCATCAACTCGCACACCATCACCAGTTGGAACTTGATATGTTTCCAAAGTTCCGATATCAGGTAGAAAATTATTGTTTGGATCCTCAGCATAAACACGCAATTCTATCGAATGTCCATTAATTTTTAAATCCTCTTGAGAAAAAGAAAGTGGTTTTCCTTCGGCAATTAGAATTTGTTCTTTTACTAAATCTTTTCCAGTAATCATTTCTGTAACTGGATGTTCTACTTGCAAACGAGTATTCATTTCCAAGAAATAGAAATCTAAATTATTATTGGCGATAAATTCTACGGTACCTGCACCCACATAATTTACGGCTTTAGCAACATTCACTGCTGCTTCACCCATTTTCTTACGAACTTCTGGTGTTAATAATGCTGATGGAGCTTCCTCCACAACCTTTTGATGTCGGCGTTGAACAGAACATTCTCGTTCAAATAAATAAACAACATTACCATGTTTATCACCTAAGACTTGGATTTCAATATGTCTTGGCGAATGAACAAATTTTTCAATAAAAACAGCACCATCACCAAATGCAGAAACAGCTTCTGAAACTGCTAAGTTCATTTGTTCTTCAAATTCTGCTTCATTTTCAACCACACGCATACCCTTTCCACCACCACCTGCACTGGCTTTAATCAAAATTGGGAATCCAATTTCGGCGGCTAATTTTTTGGCTTCTGCAATATCTGTAATGGGTTGGTCTGTTCCAGGTACTAATGGTACATTATATTTACCAACAGCTTGTTTGGCTGCTAATTTACTGCCCATCACTTCTATTGCCAATACACTTGGTCCTATAAAAATAATACCATTTTCTTCACACGCTCTAGCAAACTGAGCATTTTCAGAAAGAAAACCATAACCCGGATGTACACCATCAACATGGAGTTGTTTGCATACTTTTATGATTTTATCGATATCCAAATAAGATTGCTTAGATGCTGGTTCTCCAATACAAACAGCTTCATCTGCAAAACGTACATGCGGTGATTTTCTATCTGCTGTAGAATATACTGCAACTGTAGCAATTCCCATTTTTTTGCAAGTACGCATTACTCTTAACGCAATCTCTCCCCTATTGGCAACTAATATTTTTTTCATCAAGGCTAAAATATGAAAATATATAGAATTATCTTTGCAATCGCATGGATTTGCAAATTATTTATATTTTGTTAAAAAAGGAATTTTTATTGGAATGGCGTTCTAAAGCTTCCTTAGGTAGCTTGTTGGTACATTCATTGGCAACTATCTTTTTTATATATATGATATTTAATGGAGATATCAACTTCATTACTTGGTTGGCACTTTTTTGGGTAATAAATTTATTTTCTGTCATTCAAATTACAGCACGAACTTTTCAAAAAGATGCCAATGAACATTTTTATTATTTAAAACAACTAGCCTCTGCACACCAAATTATTTTATCTAAAATTATTTACAATACGATATTTATTACCCTAATGTCCTTCATTGTATTTTTATTTATGCAATTATTCTTTTCACAACAAGTTACTTATCTTGGCATTTTTGCATTAACGATATTTTTAGCATCTTTAGGATTTTCCGCATTATTTTCATTATTATCTGGCATCTCTGCTAAAACACAAAACATGGTTTTATTAGCAGTTTTAGGCTTGCCAATTATTCTACCACTTATTTTAATTATTTCAAAACTGAGTGCCTTAGCTGATTTCTACACGACTATTAACGATATTTATATTTTTTTAAGTGCTGCTGTACTATTAGATATTACAATTTTAATACTTGCTATCATCTTATTTCCTTACCTTTGGAAAGATTAATTTTTGGAAATTATGAAGCAAAATTGGTGGAAAATAGTAGCGAGTATATTTTTGATATATAGTTTGGTTGCAGGATTTTTATTACCTATTCCAGAATTAGATATTTTAGAACAGTCTATACGCAATTTATTTTTCCATGTACCGATGTGGTTCTCTATGATGGCGATGATGTTTATTTCTTTGTGGTATAGCATTAAATATTTAAACTCCAACAAAACCATTTATGATATAAAAGCAAGTGCATTTGCACAAGTTGGTTTTGTACTTGGACTGTTGGGAATAACAACAGGATCCGTTTGGGCAAAAGTAACTTGGGGTGCTTGGTGGGTATTTTCAGAACCAAAATTAAATGGTGCAGCTGCGGCTTTATTGGTTTATGCTGCATATTTTATACTCCGAAGTTCGTTTGATGATGAAGAAAAAACAGCTCGATTTAGTGCCGTATATAACTTATTTGCTTTTGTAATGTTTATGGTTTTTATCAATATCCTACCGAGATTGACAGATTCTTTGCACCCAGGCAATGGCGGAAATCCAGGATTTAATGCTTATGATTTAGATAGCAGACTTAGAGCCGTTTTTTATCCTGCTTGTATTGGTTGGATAGTCATTGCCTATTGGATAGGAAATGTTGTAGTACGTATTAAGCAATTAAATCGAAAAATTTTAATGCTCGAAATAGATTAGAAGACTTATGAATTTGAAGCCTTTTTTATTTTTTATATTTGTTATATATTTTGTTTTTTTGAATGGTGCTGAAAATGGCTACAAATATTGGAAGAAAGCCAATCAACTATTTGAACAAAAGAAATATCAAGAAGCTTTAATTTATTATGATAAGATAGATAAAAGTATTGACATCTTAGATGTAAAAATTAATTCAGCTCGTTGCTTTTATTTCTTAGAAAAATTTTCTGAAGCAGAAAATGCCTATCAAAAAATTATAGAAATACCTAATATCAATTTAGATGTTTATAAAGAATATGCCAATATTTTAATCAAAAATGGTAAAGCTAATGAAGCAAAAATATGGGATAAAAAATATATTGAGGAAAACATAAAACAACAAAAATTTATTACCGAAATTCCTGCCAAACCAACTAAAGAAATTAGTAACAAGACAAAAGTAGTAAGTGATAAGAAAGATAAGGAGCAAAAGGATACTACAGCTAAGACAATTAAAACGCCTAAAGTCAAACCTATTAAGGATACTGTAAAGATTGAAAAGCCTAAAGAAATTAGTAATAAGACAAAAGTAGTAAGTGATAAGAAAGATAAGGAGCAAAAGGATACTACAGCTA
>CAYYMF010000055.1:8363-14563 GCA_964472755.1 uncultured Chitinophagales bacterium
AGACAATTAAAACGCCTAAAGTCAAGCCTAATAAGGATACTATAAAGATTGAAAAACCTAAAGTAATTAGTAGTAAGAATCAAGTAGTAAGTGATAAGAAATATAAGGAGCAAAAGGATACTACAGCTAAGATAATTAAAACGCCTAAAGTCAAGCCTAATAAGAATACTATAAAGATTGAAAAACTTAAAGTAGTGATTCAAAAAGATACTACTTCTAAAGTTATTAAAATGCCGAAAGTAAAGGCAGATAAAATTCCAGCTTTAATTTACAAAATTAAATTAGCAACTGTTTTAGTAGATCCTGGAGCTAAAAACTTTGAAAATATTTCTTCATTTGGCCAAATTACTTTTACTAAAATAGCCAATCAAACTATCTATTATATTGGAAATTATAAAAGTTATTTGGAAGCTGTAAAATACCTACAAAAAATTATTACTCAAGGATATTCCAAAGCGTATATCACACCATTTTACCTTGATAAAGAAATCTCTATAAGTGAGGCAATTGAAAAAGAAAATAAATAAGCAAACAAACTATTGCACTTTTTTCTTATATAAATTTTTATAGTCTATTTTTTCCTTTTTCTGTACATTAGGAGCTTCACCATCTTCTCTTTTTTGATATTCTATCATATCAATATGGTGCCATTTACCTTTTTTCCACTGAAAACCTTCATAAGTTCCATCAGGTAGGTATTGCGAGAAAAAGCCAACTAAATCTTCGTCATTCGGCAAAACATGGTCGTAAATAATCTTAGTTTCTTCAGGAACATATCGCAATGCTGCCCAAGTATCATTACTAAATTCTAAAATAAATCGATTGAGTGTTTTATTGTCTTTTTCAATCAACGGCGCACCAAATCTAGGTTTGTTATCTTCGCTAAACCATAGTACATCCATCACTTTTTTATTACTAACCAGTGTAAATCCATTTGAACCTAATAGCATATAATAGGTTTTCTTTTTTTGTTTTACTGGCACTATTTGATAATACAATGCTCCATACCAATTATTATTATCGACAGTTTGAACTTCTGGTTTTTCAATAAATTCTGAATAATCAACTAAAGGGAAAAGTGAAAGTGTATCCGAGTTCATCTGAATTGCACCAAAATATCGATATTGTTGGTTATCATTAATGACAAACCAAGTAAAAATTCTAAACTTATTATCTGGTGAGTTAAGGATTTGCATCGGCAATAAAGAATCTAATTGATATTGATAAGAATTTTTAATTTTCAAAATACTTACAAGATTTTTTACAATTCTATAGCTAGCAATAAATCTATTTTCTTCAGTTTGACTATTGACCATTGTATCGCCATATACTTTAATCGTATCTTCCATTCTTTGAATAAAAACAGAATCCTTTTTTGAAAATTGGGCTTGGGAATGAAAAGAAATTCCAATAAATAAAAAAAGTAAAAAAATGTATTTTTGCATAATAAAATCTGTAATACAAAATAAGCACCATTTTTATAAAAAATGGTGCTTATTCAAAGTTTTAAATATAATTAACGTAAATAAGAATAAGTAAACTAAACTTTTAGAACTCTATTCTATATTGCACAGTAAAATTCATTGGGGATTCTAATTTACCTGCACGCAACCAATATTCTTTATTCAACATATTTTTGACAATAAAACCAAAAGAGTGTTTATTTTGAATTGTGTAGAAAATATGACCATTTAATATAAAATTATTTATAGACTGTTTATAATAATCACTTATGCCTGGAAGTGCCTGAAATACAATATCGTAATTCTCTAACTTACTATAAAACCTTGCATTTAATCCTATTGTAATTCTTTTATTATAAGTATATTCTATATCAAAAGTGGCTAAATGTCTGTTTCTATATTTTAAAATAGTATAAGCTTCAGCACCTGTTACTCTTTTGCCGAATAAAGTAAATATCTTTTTTATATATTCTCCAATATTAGGAACATTGCCATTAGGATAAATGTCAGGATTAAGCTCTAATGGTAATGCATAAGTATAACCTAAATTCAAAGATAAATCATGTTTTCTAAAAACAAACTGGTTCTTTAAAGACATATCTAATCCTGCAATTCTTGCCCTGCTAATATTTTCTGCCCTTAAATTAATCAGTGCCTTGGAAGTTGTATCAATTACACCTCCAAAGTCGACTAAGTTTTTATATTCTTGCCAATAAATAGCCATATCAAACATTCCAGAATATATATTGTTCTTACTTTTGAATATTTGTTGAAAGCCAATTTCCGATGTCCAGCCATTTTCAGGTTTTAGATTGACATTGGGTAATATTTTAAGCATAGGAGCATCAGAGGTGCCTCCCACTTTTTCATCTACAAACCTTTCGGCAAAAGATGGAAAACGGAATGCTTGCCCTAAATTAAATCTTAGAAAACTTTCTTTTCCGACGCGTATATTCATGCCCAATCTCCCCATTGGTGGTATTACCCCAACATTTTTTTCGTATTTATAAGTTTCCCATCTTAGTCCACCTGATAAAGTTACTCTATCTTTAAATTTTTTATCTAATTGGGCATACATTGCGAAAATATTTCCAAATTTTGTGGCAGAACCTAAAAATGCAGGTACGTTTATGACTAACATTTGCTCATTTGCTCCTACGATTAAATTTAATCCTATTTTTGTAAAATTCTTATTGAAGTTATAATCAATGGTTTCTAAAAATGTTTTGGTAGCAAAAGAAGGTCGGTTAAAATAACTTCTGGTTTTAATTTCATGTTTGTTATTCTTTTTATCATAAATTGTAAAAAATGGATCTACTGTGAATCTGATATTATTAAAAGCATTGTCAGCACCAGCTTTATATGCTCCGTCTGTGCCATTTTGCCAAAAAAAGAACTCATATTCTCTATTATACATAAAGCTACCCGCTAATCCGTAAGACATTTTACTATTCTTAGGATTCGTCCATTTCGTTCTATAATTAATTCTTGCCATATACTCCAATCCATTTTGAAATTGAGTATTATTCAAATAAGCACTACCACTTACAAAATATTCAAAAGTTTCTCTTGGTTTATGGGCTCTTAAAAAAGTGCCACCAAAAGAGGGTACTGGAAAGTCCCACCATTGTTTTACTTTATCTTTGGGAGGTGCTATAAAAGATTGGAATGCCGTAAATCTTGTGAGTGGTTTTTTAGTGGGTTTTATCGTTTGCAAACTTATTGTTCCATTCATGGCAGAAGAGCCATAAAGCACTGAAGAGGCTCCTTTTAAAACTTCTAATTGCCCGATAGCTTCTGTAGGTAACATTGTCCATTTTATATCGCCTCTGTCAGGGGATAACATCGGTTGCCCATCTACAATAAACATTACACGGGAACCAACACCATATGACCAACCACTACCTGCTCGAATATTTGCTTGTCCGTCTGCTACATTTAAACCTGAAACTCTTCGTGCTACATCATCAATTCTAAGGGCATTCATATTCAGCATCAATTGTGGTTTAACTACTTCTATAGAAATCACTTCTTCACTGGCTCTTTTTTCAAATAGTGAACCTGTAATGACCAAATCTTGACCTAACAGATTCTTTGCTTCCTCTTCGAGTGAAATATTTAATGCTACGATTTGGTTATTGCCGAGTGTAATTTCCTTTTGATAATTAGCATAACTAACATAATTTATTTTTAAAGTGTATTGGCCATCAGGTAAATTTATTTCAAAATTTCCATCAAAATCTGAAACAGTTGAAACTGTACCACAATCAACATTTGCACCAATAATAGCTTCTTTCGTCTTAGAATCTATAATACTTCCTTTAATAATATTTTGAGCAAAAGTTGTTTGTACTGTACATACATGTAGTAATAAAATAAAAAGATATCTATTCATTATTAAATCAATTTGGATGCAAAACTACGTTAATAAATGCAAATAAAATATTACCAAATACATAAAATAAAAATATCCGCACTTTTCAGTACGGATACTCTATTTTACTAACTAAAAATAGCTAAATGAAAAATATTAGAATGTCGCATCAAATCTAAAGCCATAGTTTCTTGGAGCTTCTATCAATGACGGTCTTAAAGTATATTCTCTGTTGGTAACGTTTTTAACGGTAAACATAAATCTGTAATTTTTATCCTTACCAAAATTAATGCCTGCTCTTAAGTCAATTACGATATCTCCTTTATATTGTTTTTTAGGATCTTTAGATTCCCAATTATCTTTTAATCTTCCATATCTATATTCAAGTATACTTGGCGATACAGAACTTAAGATTCCATCAAAGTTTTCCATAAAGCTAAAGTATTGAAGTGATGCTCCAAAATCAAATGGACCAAAACTAATATCCCACATAGATTGTACTTGATGTCTAAATCTGTATTTTAAAACGTTATAATCGGTATAATCAGAAGTTATACCTTGATTAAATTCTTTATATTGTGGTATAAGAAAAGTATATCCTGCTACAATTGTCATTGGAAATTTATTAAATAATTTTCCTTCTCCCATTAACGTTGCTTCTGTACCAAAAATTCTTGTATTGCCAATATTTACAGAAGAGAAACCCAATCCTTCATCAAAGAAACCAATATTAAATTCCATCATATCATTATACTCCTGATAAAATGCGGCTAAATCAATATAGGCATTAACATTTTTTCCTAATTTAACACCTTGCTTGATTCCAAACTCTGCACTCATACCTATTTCTGAGCTAAGTAGTCTATTAGGATAAATACCTAAATCATCGCTTAGGTTTGTTTTTACAAATTTTTCTGCAATGGTTGGGAAGCGATAACCTTGTCCCCAAGAAGCTCTAAGGAATGTATATTTTGCTACCTCTAAATTTAAACCAACTCTTGATACTGGTTTTGTTTCTGCTTTTGCATCATCAATTTTGAATGTTTCAAATCTAAAACCATAAGTAACATTTAACCTATTCCAGAATTTTTTGTCTAATTGTACATATCCTGAAAGATTAAACATTGTATGTGTAGTATCTCCAAATAATTGAGAGTTAGAAATTGTGTAATTTCCTGTTAAACCTGTGGTTATAACAAATTTTATTTTAGATATATTTCTTTGATATTGATATTGACCATAAACAAAGTTAGACGAATTGTCTTGGTTATTTGAATTGTCAATAGCAGTTCCCATATATCTCATCAAAATTTTATGAGAATTGCCCTTAGCATCAGCGAATCTAAAATAAGGATCAATAGTGGCTCTAATGGAACGAGATGCAGTAGGCATTCCTGTAAGTGCTCCAGGTATATATTTGCTTATTCCGCCGCCGCCCCATAAAAAGAAAGTTTGGCTTTTGGCTGTGTACATATTGGTGTTTAAACCAATTTGTATTTTTTCGTTAACTCTATAATTCAGATTTACATTAAATCTGCCTCTTGTTCCTGTAGCGCCCCAATTATGTCCAATGCTTTTATTAAATTGACCACCAAAAATAAAATCAAGTTTTTTATTTTTAAGAAGTTTTTCTCTATAGTTCCAAGAAAAACCATAGTTATGAGGTCTTTGTCTTGAATCATTTAATAAAGTTGTATCTCGTACATTTAGTACGCCACCAATATTAATGCCTTTAAAAGTGATGCTATCTTGTTCCCACCATTTTTTATTGATTTTTGTTTCTGAAAATTCTCCAGTAAAATTTCCAAAATCATCAATAAGTCCTATTCTTTCATTTTCATTTGGATTGTCTGTAACACCACCAAATACAGAAAACTTAAAATATGGTTTTGATGTAGGATATGCCGTTCTGATATTGATAATACCATTCATAGCAGAAGAACCATATAGTGCAGATGCAGCTCCTTTAATAACTTCTATTTGTCCTATATTCTCTACAGGAAATTGATCCCAAGATACAAATCCTGCTTCTGGTTGTAATGCAGGTAAATCATCCATTAGTAGCAATACTCTAGAGCCTGCACCATAAGACCATCCAGAACCACCACGAATATTTGGTTGTCCATCAACTACAGTTACACCAGGACTACGTTTAATAGCATCTCCGGCATCTGTAAGGTTTTGTTTTTCTAGCATTACTGGCTTAATAACATCAATAGATACTGTTTCTTCTCCAATTCTTCTCTCAAATTTACTGGTAGTTACCACAACTTCATCAAGTAAGCTTACAGCCTCATTCAATGTAATGTCCAATACTTTTGTTTCTCCAGCTTTAATTGATAGGTTTTGTTTTTTATCAGTAT
>CAYYMF010000056.1:0-14137 GCA_964472755.1 uncultured Chitinophagales bacterium
TTGGTTAAATTGGCATTATTTACCTTTTGCTTTAATCTTGTTAAAAGTTTAAATGGGTTTAATAAGAGATGATAATAAAAATGCTCTTACGATTATATTTTATAGCTTTCATAAAATTTTAATTTAAGTAAATTATAATGTAAAAATAAAAAGGTTTCTACTTTAAAAATATCCTTTAAAATGATGATTATTTTAGAAAAAAACTAAATAAAAGAATTTTTAATTTTCACTTATAAGGTAACTAAATAAAATAGTATTATCATTTCAAAGCCTCAAAAAGTGCTGTTGCTTTTACCAAACACTCTTCATATTCTTGTTCCGCATCAGATTCAATCGTAATGGCACTTCCTGTTTGTATTGATACATATTGCCTTGTAGCATTGTATAAAATACTTCGGATTACAACATTAAAATCAAAATTTCCTTTTGGGGTAATATATCCAACAGCACCAGAATATAAGCCTCTTTGTGTTTGTTCATAATTTTCTGCTAATTGCATGGCTGCCAACTTTGGAGCACCTGTCATGCTGCCCATCGGAAACATCGCTTCAATAATATCTTTAAAAGTTTTTTCTTTCCCAATTTGACAACTTATAGTAGAAATTAATTGATGTACTTGCTTAAAAGAATATAAACCAAAAAGTTCTTCCACGGTTACACTATTTTTCTCTGCAATTTTTGAAAAATCATTACGCACCAAATCTACTATCATAACATTTTCACTCAACTCTTTTTCATTAGACAATAATTCTTGTTTATTGGCATTATCTTCAATCGTATCTATACTTCGCTTTCGTGTACCTTTAATTGGTTGTGAAATCAATTTTTGATTTGATTTTTTCAGAAACCTTTCAGGACTTGCACACATCAAATAATTCTGATTGTTTTTAAAATAACAACTGAATGGTGCTTGTGATAATTCATTGAGCTTTTGAAATGTTTCCAATGTATCTATCTTTGTATTTTCAGCATAAAATTCTTGACAAAAATTCATTTCATACACATTTCCAATTCCAATTTGCTCTTGAATTTGTCGGACATTTTCTAGATATTGGTCTTTTGTAATTCTATGTTTTATCTTGACTTCCGAATCTGTTTTTTTTATATGTACTCTATGATTTAATAATGTTTCAAATTCCTGAATTGCAGCAACATTCAGCACACCCAATTCTACTTTTTTATCTTCAATTTTGATTATATATTTTGGTATAAAAAAATGCAAAACAGGATTATCAATTCCGTCAATATTATTAGAATAAAGTGTTCCACATTCAATATCATTCTTTAATTCGTAGCTTAAAAAGCCAAAAAGCCACGATTGATGTGTTTTCTTAAAAACTTCAAATTGTTGTAGTATATTTTTATCTTCTCTCGAAAATGTAATCGTATGAATAGCATCTATTGCAAAAAAAGAACCAAAATTTGAATAGGGATAGCCTGCGTAATTATTGGCATCTAAATAACAAAAAGCATCAACTAATTTAGATAATTGAAGTACCTTTTCTTTAAAAATATCAATATTATCAACTGAAAATGTATAAAATTGATGCACTTTCAGTATTTGTTTTACAATTCGATTATTGCTTCACGTTCTGGTCCGTTTGAAACCATACTTACTTTTGTATCTAAATATTCTTCGATAAAATTTACATAAGATTGTAAGGTTTCAGGCAATTTATCGGTATATGAAAAATGTTCCCAAGATGGTCGATATTCAAAATTTGGTTGAATATCAGCATTAATCATATCATAAGGCAATTCTTGTATTGTATTACCATTATATTGATAACTTGTGCAAACGCCAAATTCATAAAATGCTTCCAAAACATCCGCTTTGGTAATTACTAAATCCGTAACGCCATTGATCAAGCAAGTATATTTTAAAGCTGGTAAATCTATCCAACCGCAACGTCTTGGACGACCAGTTGTGGCACCAAATTCGCCACCTTCTTTTCTGATTTCTTCGCCTACTTCATTATCTAATTCTGTAGGGAATGGGCCACTTCCAACTCTTGTACAATACGCTTTTGTAATACCTATTACTTTTCCAATTGTACTTGGTGCTAAACCCAAACCTGTACAAACGGCTGCTGTAATCGTATTGGAAGATGTTACAAATGGGTATGTTCCGAAATCGATATCCAACATAGAACCTTGTGCACCTTCTGCTAAAATTCTTTTCCCATCTTTTAAAAGATTATTTATAAAATAAACAGACTCTTCTTGTTGATACTTTTTTAATTCTTCAATCGCTGCAAACCATTCATCTTCCATAGGTTTTAATTCAAAGTTATAATCATAGATTTGTAGTAATTGCAAATGTTTATTTTTTAGCAATTCATATTTTACTTTAAAATCTGATTCTAAAATATCCCCCATTCGCAAACCATTTCTGCCTGTTTTATCCATATAGGTTGGTCCAATTCCTTTCAAAGTAGAACCAATTTTTGAATCGCCTTTTGACGCTTCCGATGCTGCATCTAAAATTTTATGTGTAGGTAGGATAATATTTGCTCTTTTGGCAATAATCAATCTTTTGCTGACATCAATTCCTTCTTTTTCTATTGTTCTAATTTCTTTTAATAAAGTAACTGGGTCAATTACGACACCATTTCCAATAAAATTAATTTTTCCTTCTCTAAAAATTCCAGAAGGAATGGTATGTAATACATGTTTTTTACCATCAATTACCAAAGTATGACCAGCATTTGGACCACCTTGAAATCTCGCAATCACATCATACTTGTCTGCTAAAAAATCGACGATTTTTCCTTTACCTTCATCGCCCCATTGCAAACCAAGAATTACATCTACTTTCATTTTCTTTATTTTTTGAAATTACTAAAGTCTGAAATTGAGAAATTATTTCAGTATAACCAATTTTTAAACGTCAATTTTTTGTTATTCTAATAAAAAGATGTAGATAAAACTTATAAGTATTTGACTACTAGTAATTTATATAAAAATTTATTAAATTTAATAGCTAAAATTATTTTATTAAATTTAACGTTTAGATTATTCATTATCCTCTATTTTTGTATTATGCTCAAGGTATTAAAATATATTATTATCTTTCTCTTAGGTTACAAAATAGTCAATGAATTATTTGGCAAAAAGAAACAACAAACACCTTTGTCGAACGCACCTAAGAAACAACGTGTAGAAACTAACAATTACAGCCAACAGTCCAATTCAAACAACGGACAATCAACATTTGATGATGCTGAAACAATTGAGTATGAAGAACTCAAATAGTAGGCATAATTAGTATTTGTATTGTTTATTCATTACTAAAAATATTGTATCTTAGTTCCGTTTTTCGTTAAGATGCAATTTTTCAAAAAGAATTTTTTAGATATATTGTTTTTAGGCTTTTCTCTAATTACACTTTTCCTATTTTTTAATCATTTCAAACTTTATTTAGATGTTTCAATGGCAGATGAAACCGTCTATATGCAAAGATTGAATTTAAAAATTTGGCAATTGATTGGCTCATTTGCTCCGATATATACTTTAACTTATAAATTCTTTCATTGCTTCATCAAAGACTATATCAACCTGCATCATTTTGCAATTATTTCTCTATCGTGGGTGCCAAGTGTTGGTTTGTATTTATTTCTACGACTCAAGAAGTTTCCATTTATTATTGCCGCTTATTTAGCTTGGGCATTATTTCTATCTAGTTTCATAGTTGCTTTTGATTGGTGGCCAAGGGTTTCTCACTATTCTTTATTTTTAATTTTTATATTTTTTAGTTGGCTTCCTAAATACACACAACGCACTTCAAAAATATTCTTATTATCTGCTTGTTTTGCTTTGTTTATGGCATTTGTGCGACCTGAATTTTTTATGAGCAGTATCGCATTATTTACTTTAGCCTTCTGTACATTTTTACATGAACGATATAAAAATAAGATTACAGATAAGCTTTTAACTGTAAGAGAAAAAATATTTTTAGTAGGATTTTTTATTTGTATTGCATTAATGACATTAGCTTGGCATTCTCCTCTTTATGGTGGCAGAATGTACTATGCCATGGGGCAACATTACACCTTCAATACTATAAAATGGAATCATAAAAAAGATGCTTCTGATTTTATCTATTGGGAACAAATTTTTAAAAATAAATTTGGCAATAGCGAGACATTAACGGATATGTATAAAGCCAATCCAAAGGAATTACAAAGACATATAACGGAGAATTTCAATTCTTATATCACCCAAATATTTGATTTTACTACAGAATTATTCTTTCCAAAATTCCTATCCAAAATTCACTTTGGCATAAAATGGCTTTTATTAATTGCTGTATTCTTGGCACTTTTATATCAAACGGGATTTGAACAATACAAACAAGTTTTTGTCGAAAAGTTTAAGCTGCATTTCATTTTTATATGCTGCATCATAATTTTAGTAGGTGCATCAGTCGTGGCATCTATCATTATTTATCCAAGAGAACATTATTACATTTTGCAATTAGCATTCATTTATTATTTGTTTTATTTATTATTTATTCCATTTATTGAAAACAATACTTTTGCCTTCAAATACCAGAAGCTATTAAATGCTTTAATTTTATTATCTATGATCTTTGCAACGCCAAATATCAAAAGCTATCCTAGATACAATAGTTTCTACCACAAATATAATACGCCTGTTTATTTACCCTACATTTATGCTGTTCGAGATTTAAAGATTGTAAAACCTACAACATTTTTAGTCAGTGAAATTTTGCCAGTTTACATGGGCAAAAATTTTAAAGTTAATATTCAGTTTTTAAAAGACCGCCCATTCGACCAATTGATGAAAGAACAAGATATAGGTATGATGTATATTTCTGATGTTTTATTAAAAGATAAAAGATTTTCAGAGGATACAACTTGGATTAAGTTCATCAATAATTACGAAAATTTAGGTTGGGTAAAATTACAATTACCTGATAGAAAAGAATATATTATTTACAGAAAAGATTTACTTCCAAATCATGCAAAATAAATGTCCTATCCTCTTTAAATTCCTAATTATTTTAGCAATACTTGCTGGTTTTATTTTATTTGTCCAAATGACCGTCGATGATGCATACATCTGTTTTAGATATGGATACAACTTATTTCACTATGGAATTTGGAATTGGAATGCAGACCACCAACTGATTGAGGCCTATACGAGCTTTACTTACATGATGCTTTCTGTCATTCCGCCACTGATTAAAGTACAACCACAAATTGTTTTTAAAATCATTACATTCTTCTTTTTCCTATTGATTATTAGAAGAATTTATCTTAGTATTCATCAAAAATATTGGGCTTGGTTGGTCATTTTAATTTACGTTGCAAATTGGCAAACACACGTTCATGTTTATGCGGGCTTAGAAACTACATTTTGGTTTTGGTTGTTATTAGAAATTTTTACCACATTAGATAAAAATAATTTCTCCCAAAAAATACAAACCAAACTTTGGCTTTTTGCCTTATTATTACCACTCACACGTCCTGAAGGTGCTATTTTTTCAGCATTTTTATTTGTGTACATCGCATTTATCAAAAAAGAGAAAATATATTTTCCAACTTTAATGCTCTTTGGTGGAATAGGTGTCATCTATTTTATTTTAAGATATTTATATTTTGATTTACCATTACCGCTTTCATTCTATCATAAATCAGTTGGAAATAATTTAGGCATTTGGGGTTATGTATATAACACATTTACAATTTGGCAATATTTAATAGGCTTCATTGCAATATTTTTCATTGCCCAAAACCACAAACTATTTAGATATTCTGCTTTACTTTCATTTGGAATATACTATGTATTTTATGGATCTTCTGCACTATTAATGAATTATGCAAATCGATTTGGTTATCAAATTTTCTATCCAATTATTGTCTTTGGATTGATTGTAATTTTTGATAAATTAAAATCAGATAAGAAGATAAAACAGAGCATAGTGGCTGTTTCAATATTTCTTATATTGATTACTGCAAAAGGTTTATTCAGTAATAATATTATTGAGATTTCATCTATTAAGAACAACGCAATGTTTCCATTTGCAATGCAAAAAGGACATATTAAAGTAGGTAAAGCTATAAAAACACTTGGGCATAAAGACATGAAAGTATTGTTGGGCGATGCTGGTGTCATTCCATATATTGGTGATTGTAAATTTTATGATGCTCAAGGTTTAGCAGATGTTTATCTTTCCAAACAACATATCAACAAAGCCTATTTTGATTCTATAAAAACAGACTTAGTTATTCTAGTTGACTTCACAAATCAAGTAGAAAATTTAAAAGGAAAAACTTCGACAATGGGCAGAATTTACGATTTTATTCAAGCAGAAAAAAATCATACTTATATTGGCACATTAGCATCAATGCCGAGTTATAATCTATTTTTCTATGTGAGAAATGATAGCAAATATAAAACTGAAATAGAACAACAAATCCAAAAAGCTATTAATGAATCTAACAATTATAAAATTTCATTTAAAGATTTCATTAGGTTGAAGTATCTAAAAATATAGTTTTAGAGTATGTATTTTTTATAAAAATTCTGAAAGACAATTAATGCCCAAATTTTTGCGTGAACATCATTTGGATTATTAGAAAATAATTGTTGTTTTATACTTCTAATATATTCCAAATTAAAGATATTCTGCGTTCTAATAAAATCCTCGTCAAATAATTCTTTATCTAAATAATCTTTTAAATCTGTTTTAAACCATTGTAATAATGGAACTTCAAAACCTTTTTTGGGTCTATTATACAATTCTTTTGGCAACGCATCTCGAAAAGTATCTTGTATGATTTTCTTTTTTAATTGAGCATCAATTTTAGAAGAAACTGGCAATGTAAATGCATACTCCACCACTCGATAATCTAAAAAAGGAGCTCTAACTTCTAAAGAATTTCGCATACTCATTCTATCTACTTTTACAAACATATCATTAGCCAATACCAAAGCAACATCAGCCCTCAAACAATCATTTAGCGTACCATCTGAGTGTACAAATTGCGTAAATTGCTGTCGAACTTTTATAATATTTTCTAATACAGCTTCAGATTTCCCATTCAACAAAAGGTTTACTTCATCATCATCCATAAAACAACACCAACGCCAATATCGTTCAGCTGGACTTAAATTCATACCAGTTGCAAACCGCTCCAATTGCCTGAATTTATTACCCAAACCACCACTTCTTGACTTCGGTAATTTTTGCCACAATGGCAATAGTTGATGAATAACATTCGCTTTCCAACCGCCATTTCTACTTTGCCATTCACCATAATGTTTATTATAACCAGCAAATAATTCATCACCACCATCACCAGAAAGAGCAACTGTAACATGTTGCTTAGTATATTTGGATAACAAATTTACCAATAACGCAGAAGAATCTGCGAATGGTTCATCAGTATATTCTAAAAGTTCTTGTAAGCTCTGTAATAAGTCATCATTTTTAAGTTTAAAAACCGTATGATTGGTTTTAAAATGATTAGCCACCAGATTAGCATATTCTGTTTCATCAAAATAAGCATTATCAGCAAAACCTATGGAAAAAGTATTCAAATGAGGCGAATGCTTACTTGCCAGAGCAACCATTACCGAAGAGTCTATTCCTCCACTTAAAAATGCACCCAACGGGACATCTGCTATTAATCTTAAACGTACAGCATCATCTAAAAGTGCTCTTAATTTTTCTTGCTGTTGAGCATAAGACAATAAGTTTCCCTCAGCCTTTTCAGCACTATAAGGTAGAAAATACCACTGCTGAATTTTAATTTGTTTATTTTTTACATAAATAAAATGTCCTGCATTTAACTTTTTTACTTGCTTAAAAATTGACAAATTATTAGGAATATAATTCAATTGAAAATAGAGCGAAACGGCTGTCCAATCTAATGTTTTGTCAATAGGAAATTTCAAAAGAGTTTTTAATTCAGATGCAAAATAAAATCCATCTTTATCTGAAGCATAATAAAGAGGTTTCTCGGCATACCTATCATTTGCAATAAAAAGTTCATCTTCCAATTTATCATAAACAGCAAATGCAAAAAATCCATTCAGCAAATCCAAACATTTTTCTTTATAATGAATAAAAGCATATAACAAAGCTTCCGTATCCGAATGTGTATTAAATGTATAGCCTTTATCTTCTAAATCATTTTTAAGAGATTGAAAATTAAAAATTTCACCGTTAAAAACAATAGCAAATCTCCCAGTTTTATCATAAATTGGTTGATGCGAAACCGAGCTTGTATCTATAATGGACAATCGAGCATGAACTAAAGTTGTGTTATTTATTGAAGTAATTGATTGATGGTCAGGTCCACGTTTATTCAAAGATGTGGCAATTTCATTCCAAATAGCTTCAGAAATAATTGAGTTAGAAAAAGAGCAATTACCAGCGATACCACACATACACTGCAAGGTACAAAAAAGAAGGGCAACTCTAAAGAGTTGCCCTTCTTTTTTAACTATTTTTCTTAATGAATTAGAAAGAAGTATTTCCTTCTGTTTCAATTCTTCTTGAATTTTCTCTCCATTGTTTTCCTTGATCAAAAGTTAAACCAACATAAAAAGTTCTACCAATAAGAGGACCACCTATATTACTGAAATAATTTGGACCTGCAATATTTGTTGCTCCAACTTTGACTTGTGTATATATCTTATCAATATTATAAGAGATATTTGCATCTAAGATTCCTCTAGATTTAACAATTCCACTAGCAAAACTTGATAAATAATTTATCTTAGACTGCCATCTGTAATCAACTGAAAAACCTAAACCTTTCCATACTTTATCTCCACTAATTCCAACATAAAATTGGTGATTAGCTGCATTAAATCCTAAATCTTCATCAGAGCCACCGCTTGCATTTGATTTAGAGATGGTATAATCCATCCAGTTATAACTTGCTTTAAGCAACATATTTTTTGGTAATACATAAGAAGCTCCGATACCTGCTCCATAAGAATAAACTTTACTTGCCACATTTGTATATGGATACCAAGTAGTTCCTGGTGCAATTGCTTGTCCTTTATGATATGCTGTATCTTTATTTACAACAAATATTTGTCCAATAAAATCATCATAAATATTAAAATAACCATTAATATCAATCATAAATTTCTTAGCAAACATAGCTTTATAACCTAACTCAATAGCCTGTAATCTTTCAGGTTTTACATATCCAATATCTGAAGTAACCAATAATGAATCAGCATAAGCAAGTGATTTACCAGACAATAAAGCTTGTTGTCTAGCTTTATAAGAATCCATAGTCCATGCACCACCATTATAGATGCCGTATCTTCCAGCATTTGCTTCTGTTCCTCCTAATAAGATAGATGCAACAGGGAAATAAATATATTGTGCTTGAGTATCTGGATTTCTGAAACCAGTTTGATAAGACATACGAATATTATGCATTTTGTCTTTACCTACTGATAACACAGCAGCAATACGTGGCGACCAAATCCCTTTAAAGTTTTGATTTTTATCGAAACGAATTGATCCTTGTAATGTTAATGCATCTTTGAATAATTTTCTTTTTAATTGCAAGAATGCACCATATTCTTGAATATTTATTCTTTTAAAATGACCTGTTCCATCTGGATCTTCATTAAATACAGTACCATTCGTAAATAAACTATACATTCTATGATTTCCACCAATCTGAATATCTACAATCTTATTTGTCCATCGAGATAAATCTACCATTCCTTCTGTATGGAACAAACGAGAATGATCAATAAAGCCGGCCCCACCTTGTTGGAATAAACCATTTCTAACTTTATTAATTAAAGCTTGTTGTTGTTCTGGCGTTAAATCATTCCAAGGTTTATCAGCAGCTGCTCTCGCAATTTGGTGAGCTTGTGCTACCAATGTTTCAGCATTTGCCAATGTATTTGCAGCTGAAGTTAAAATGCTATTTTGAATTAATACACCTGCATAATTTGCAATATATGTTGGTGCCCATACTGCTTTCGTACCACTTATTCCTTCATTAGTGTATGAACCTAAAGCTGTCAAGTTGTATGATTTTCCAGCATTAGTTTGAGACAAATAAGAACGAATAAAGAAATCCTTTCCTTTAATTTCTGCTTTATGGAATTGTTGGGTAAAGTTTCTTAGTGCATATCTATCAGTACCTTGATAAACTGAATTACCAAAGCCTATTCTATAATTGTAAGAAAACTCATAAGACTTGTCTTTAAATGGTCTATAGTAAATACCTACATCACCCTTGAATGATGTTGCCTTATTTTTATCATTAATTGCATCATATAACTTATGTTCGCCTAAACCAGTTCTTCTAACATCTAAATTCAATAAAGAACTTATAGAATCAATTTTAGAAGTTGCAGTATTAGTAGCCTGAATAGGTAAATTAGTTGCAATTTGTCCAGGTAACACAGCATCTACATTTTGTTGAATTAACTGTTGTATTTTAAGATTGGTTTGAGTTTGAATCATTGTGATTCCTGCTTGTGAGGAAATATATGTATCCGCCATCATATTTGCTGTTGCGGCATCAGCACCATTAGCAATTGCTTGATCATAAGCATTTTGTCTTACTACTGCTGTTACACCAGCTTCAATTGCTGGTCTGTTTGCATTTACTTGCTGAGTTACAGCTGCGGTAACTTGTGCCGTAACACCAGCTGTAACTGCACTAACAAAAGCAGGATTGTTTTGTAATGAACCTGAAGTACTCGCAATTAAGTTGCCTCTAATTCCACCATAAGGAACTTGAATAGGTGTTTCATCTCCATATACATTCATACCATCATAATTTGGGGCACCAATTGGACCATTGTCATCTCTTGTGGACATATCGTTTGCATACCAATCTGTACCTTGGAATGCATTTGCATTAAATTTAATAGCCACGTAGTCTTGCCCTTTTCTTTTCCATACATGACCAACACGCATAGCAACACTTCCTAATGGTTTTGTACCATAGCCATTACTAGCACTTGCAAAGCCACCTTTTACTTGTGCTGAGAAACCTGGAGAATCAAAAGGGTTTTTTGAATTCATTAATAAGATACCATTGAAAGCATTTGGTCCATATAATGCAGAAGCTGCACCTGGCACTAATTCAACATTCTGAACGTCTAACTCACCAATACCAACGATATTTCCAGTAGGGAAATTTAATAATGGTGCTGCATTATCCATTCCATCCATTAACTGAACAAAACGAGTATTTGAAATGCCCCCAAATCCTCTTGTATTTACCGAAGTCAAGTTCATTGATCCATTAATAACCTGAACACCTTTTAATTTAGATAAATCATCATAATAATCATTTGAAGAAGATTGTTTGACCATTTTTTGATCCATCTTTTCAATGGTAACTGGAGATTCTAATATTTTTTCTTCCACTCTTGATGCAGAAACAACCACAGTATTTAAAATATTGTGTTCTTCTTTCATTCCAATGTCTAAGCCAGATGTACTTCCTGTAATTTCTTTTTCAACATTTTCCATTCCTACCATTGTAACAACAATAGTAAATGGAGTTGATTGCTCTGTTGATAATTCAAAATTACCATCAATATCAGTAATCGTTCCTTCAGATGTCCCTTTGATGCTAATATTTGCACCAATTACAGGCTCTTTTGCTTCATCAGATACCTTGCCACTTATGACGGTTTGTGCATAGGTAACAAAACTGACCAGCAACATCATTAATCCCAGTAAGTTTTTTGTTAATTTGTTCATAATAATTTGTATTTATCTGTTGCAATATACAATAAGTTTTTAATAATGCTAATTTTTGTTAATGTTTTTTTAATCAATATGAAATAATAAATCAATAAATGACTCTTTATTATTAATTATAAGTAAGTATATTGTTTAGAAATCTTATATTTCACAATTCTTATTTATCTTTGTCATCTATTAAAAAATATTAAGTTTCAACGTTTTTTATGAACTATCTCTCTGTCCAGAACCTCAGTAAATACTATGGTGAGCGTCTATTATTTACAGATATTACTTTTTTTATTGACAAAGGTCAAAAGATTGCATTGATTGCAAAAAATGGTTCTGGTAAATCTTCTCTTATTAAAATTCTTCAAGGATTAGAACCGCCTGAAAGTGGTGAAATAAAATTTCATAAAGACATTAAAGTAGGCTTTTTAGTGCAAGATCCAATCTTTGATAAAGACAAAACTGTATATGAAACAATTTTAAGCTCCGACAATGAGCTGCTAAAAGTATGTTTGAATTATGAGAAAGCATTAGCAGGACATAGTAACTTAAATGAAGCTATGGAAGAAATGGAAAAATTGCAAGCTTGGGATTATGAGCAACAAATAAAACAAATACTTTCTCGATTTTTAATTGATAATCTAGAACAAAAGGTAGGCACATTTTCAGGTGGGCAAATTAAACGATTAGCCTTGGCAATACTTTTGTTACAACAACCTGATTTACTAGTTCTTGATGAACCTACCAACCACTTAGATTTAGATATGATTGAATGGCTGGAAGGGTATTTATCGAGAGATAATATAACTGTTTTGATGATTACGCACGATAGGTATTTCCTAGAGAATATTTGTACTGATATTCTTGAAATGGAAGATATGCAGTTATACAAACACAAAGGAAATTATAGTAAATATTTAGAAAATAAAGAAATTAGAGAAGAACATCAACGTGTGAATGTAGAGAAGGCTCAAAATATTTATAAAAAAGAATTGGAATGGATGCGACGCCAACCTAAAGCTCGTACAATCAAAGCTAAATCGAGAGAGGACAATTTTGAAAATGTAAAGAAAGCAGCCACACAAAAAGCTCAAGAGAAGAAAGTAGAAATTGAAATAAAAATGAACCGTTTGGGTGGCAAAATCGTTGAACTACATAATATTTCTAAAAAATACGGACAGAAAGTTTTATTAGATAAGTTTTCTTATAAATTCCAAAGGGGTGAAAGAGTTGGTATTGTCGGGAGGAATGGTTGTGGGAAATCTACTTTATTAAATATTATCATTGGCAATGAAAAACCTGATGATGGCAATATAGTTCTTGGCGAAACAATAGTTTTCGGCTATTACAATCAAAACGGCATGCATTTAAAAGAAAATAAGCGTGTTATTGAAGTGATTAAAGATATTGCAGAATATATTCCAGTGGCAGGTGGACAACTTTCTGCTTCACAACTTTTAGAGCGATTTTTATTTGCACCAGAACAACAATATAATTACGTTTCCACTTTAAGTGGTGGCGAAAGAAGAAGATTATATTTATTGACTATCCTAATAAAAAATCCTAATTTTTTAATCCTCGATGAGCCTACAAATGATTTAGATATTTTGACTTTAAATGTTTTGGAAGATTTTTTATTGGATTATAAAGGTTGCTTGATTATTGTCTCTCACGATAGATATTTTTTAGATAAACTAACCGATTGGCTTTTTGTTTTTGAAGGAAATGGAAAGATTAAAACTTTTTTAGGAAACTATAAAGAATATAGAGAGGATTTAAAAGAACAACTTAAAATAGAAAAAGAGCTTCAAGCAAAACCTACCATCCAAGCTACAAAAACAATCGTAGATTCAACTAAAAAGAAATTAAGTTTTAAAGAGCAACAAGAATTTATTCAGTTAGAAAAAGATATTTCCATACTTAGTGAAGAAAAGAACACATTAACTTCCCAATTAAGTTCTGGAAAGATAGACCATAATGAAATTCAAAAAATTTCAAGTCGCTTACAAGAAATAATTGATTTACTTGATGAAAAAGAAATGCGTTGGTTAGAATTAAGTGAATATGCTAAGTCGATTTTCTAAAAATACAGATGGCATATAATTTGAAGTAAAATATCGGATGCAAAAAAGACTCTTCCATAATAATTACTGCATATTGCTGAATATTATAGTATTTGCTTTATGTATGACTACTTTAAATAGTGAAGCACAAAATTTAGATAAACCTTTATTAAGTTTTGAATTACTGCCTGTAGATTTCAAAAAAAAATAAATATTGTAAATAGCGAATTTACCGTCGCTTATGGAATGCGACAAGACTCTGTAATGCGAGATATTCGAAATTATACAAAAGAACATATAGAAACTTTTATACATTCAAGGAAAGATTATGAATATATTTTCAGAATTC
>CAYYMF010000057.1:0-12972 GCA_964472755.1 uncultured Chitinophagales bacterium
TTTAATATAGCTTTTTAATGAAAAAAATCCTTTACATACTTTCCCAAATCGACAAAGCCAACGAATTTGAATGGCTAATAGAAAGATTAGATAAAACTCAATTTCAGTTAGAAATTATTTCACTTCACACCAAAGAAGATACTGCACTCAATAAATTTTGTAAGCAACATCAAATTCCATTCCAACATATTTATTATCAATCTAAAAAAGATGTACCCAAAGCAATATTTAAAACATATAGACTTATCCAAAAAATAAAACCTGATATTGTTCACGCACAATTGTTTGAAGGCGGATTGATTGGAATTACAGCGGCTTGGTTGGCAAGAATAAAACATAGAATTTATACAAGGCATTATTCAAATTATCATCATAAATTTGCTCCAAGTGGTGTAAAATATGATCAATGGATAAACTCAAAATCTACACATATTGTTTCTATTACAAAGATGGTATCTGATATTTTAATACATAAAGAGAATATCCCAGCAGAGAAAACAACATTGATTTATCACGGCTTTCCCTTTGATAGCTTTAAAAATATTTCTGATGAAAGAGTTAAGCAGGTTAAACAGAGAAATCATATTCCTGAGAATAAAAAGATAATTGGAGTAATTTCAAGATATACATTTTGGAAAGGCATTCAAGATATTATTCCTGCATTTAAGAAATTACTCGCAGAGCATCCAGATTTACACCTTGTTTTGGCCAATGCACATGGTGATTATAAGGCTGAGATTCATCAATTACTGAATGATTTCCCTAAAGATTCTTATACTGAAATATTATTTGAACAAGATAATGCTGCCTTATTTAAGTGTTTCGATGTTTTTGTTCACGTTCCAGTAGATACTGAGTCGGAGGCATTTGGACAAATTTATATTGAAGCATTATTGGTTGGGATACCATCTGTCTTTACACTTTCTGGAATTGCGAATGAAATTATAATAGACAAAGAAAATGCCTTAGTTGTTCCACATCAAAATACTGAAGCAATATTTCAAGCTATAAAAACATTACTTTCAGATGAACAACTTTGTGAGTATTTAGTCTCTAATGGAAAAAAGACAGCTAATGAATTTTCTATTGAAAATAAAATAATTGCATTGGAAAACTTATATTTGAGTCTATGATTAAAACACAAGCTTTGGTATCTGTAGTCATACCTTGTTATAATGCAGAACGATTTATAAAGCAAACTATAAATTCTGTTTTAAAACAAACTTACCAAAACTTTGAAATCCTTGTTATAAATGATGGTTCAACCGATAATTCATTAAGTTTTATACAAAGTTATACGGATTCAAGAATAGCTGTAATTGATAAAGCAAACTCTGGAGTTTCAGATACTAGAAATATTGGTTATCAAAAATCCAAAGGACAATATATTTTATTTTTAGATTCTGATGATGTCATCAGTGAAAACTACTTTTCAAGTGCTATAGATTTTTTAGAAAATAATAGAGATTATAGTTTTTGTACTTTCCATATTCGACATATTGATGAAAATGATAAAATCATAGAAAACATTCCTAATAAAAGAGGTACTTATCAAAATATACAAGAAGAAATAGCTATTTTTCATCCTAATGTTTCTGCCTGCCCCTCTACCTACATCTATAGAAAATGTGATTTAGAAAAATACAATATTAAATTTGCAAAAAATCTAAAAAGTGCAGAGGATAGACATTTTCTATTTCAAGTTGGAAAACACCTAAAAGGTACAATTCTCTCTTTAGAAACTGCAAACTTATTCTATCGTATTAATCAGAAAAGTTTATCACATCATAAATCTGAAAGTTTATTACGTATGCAAGAGTTTTTTTATATAGAAACAATAAAAAATAAACTTTTACCAAAATATCTTGAAAAAAAATTTTCAAAAAAGATGTCATATCAATTAATTTCTACATTTGTAAGACTTAAAGAATATAAAAAAGTAATAAAGTATAGTTTAATTTATTTAAATAATATCTAATTCAATGTGTGGCATCCTTGGATATATTAGCAAAAAATCTATTGATAAACAAAGTTTACAAATTGCAACTAATGCCATACAACATCGTGGACCAGATGCTCAAGGTTTTTTTTACAACGATGAAAATACTGTTGCTTTGGCTCATCGGCGTTTAAGTATTTTAGATTTAAGTGCTGCTGCCAATCAGCCTTTTACTTCAAGTTGTGGACGATATATTATTATTTATAATGGCGAATTATACAATTTTAATGAAATAAAAAAAAAATATCAAATACAAGCAAAAACCAATTCAGATACAGAAATTATTATAGAAGCTTTTGCAAGAATTGGTATAAAAGTTTTTCATCAACTGAATGGCATGTTTGCCTTTGCTATTTATGATAAACAAACTAAAAAAATATTTTTGTGTAGAGATAGATTGGGCATCAAACCACTATTTTTTTATCAAGACGAACAAAATTTTGTTTTTGCATCAGAACTTAAAGCTATTACCAAAATAAATGGATTAGATTTTAGTATCAATAAACAAGTTATTCCTGAATTTTTACATTTAGGATTTATTACTCAACCCAATACCATTTATCAAAAAATACAAAAATTCCCAACTGCGCATTATGCAGAAATAGATATCAATCATTTCCAAAATAAAATAGAATTTATTCCTTATTGGAACCTCAATGAAAGTATCCAACAAGAAAAAATTACCGATTTTGATATTGCTAAAAGACAATTAAATGATTTATTATTTGAAAGCGTTGAAAAGCAGCTAATTGCTGATGTTTCTATCGGGACTTTTTTAAGTGGAGGCATTGATTCGAGCTTAGTTACTGCCATTGCTTCCAAAATTAAAAAGGATAAAATTAATACGTTTAGTATAGGTTTTGATTATAATAAATTTGATGAAAGCCAATATGCAAAGCAAGTTTCTGAACATCTACAAACTAATCACCATCCTTTTTTAGTAAAGGAAAAAGATGTTTTAGAGCAATTGCATGCGATTATTGATGTCTATGATGAGCCTTATGCAGATTCTTCAGCATTCCCATCTATGTTGGTGTCTAAATTAGCAAAACAGCATGTAAGTGTTGCACTTTCTGGCGATGGCGGCGATGAGTTGTTTTATGGCTATGGCGCTCATATTTGGTCGGAGCGTTTGAATAAATTCTATTTCTCTGCTTTTAGAAAATTAATTTATGCAACAACCCAACGCAGTGATGATGGTAGAATAAAAAGAGCAGGGACACTCTTTAATTATAATAATAAGCAACATATTAGAAGCCATATTTTTTCTCAAGAGCAATACCTGTTTTCGGAGAATGAACTAAAAGACTTACTTGTTCAACCTGATTTTAATTTTGATGCATTCAATCCAAATGAAGATAAAAAATGGTCTATGGACCAGCAGCCGATTTGGGATATTAATCATTATTTGAAAGATGATTTATTAGTAAAAATGGATAGGGCAAGTATGCAATATGCACTAGAAGTTCGTGTGCCAATTTTAGATAATACCCTAGTTGATCTTGCTTTTAAGATTCCTGCATCATTTAAAATAAAAGATAAAACCCAAAAATATATCCTTAAAGAAGTTCTGTATGATTATGTTCCGAAGTCTATTTTCGACAGACCCAAACAAGGCTTTGCTATTCCTTTAGTGCGTTGGTTAAAAAAAGATTGGAATTTTCTGATTGATAAATATTTGAACAAAACTATAATTGAACAATTCAATCTGGTGCATTATTCTAAAGTAAAAAGTCTGAAAGATAGATTTTTGAAAAATGAAGATTATCTATATAATAGAATTTGGGTTCTGATTCTAATTCATTGGTGGCTAGAAGAAAATAAATAGGCTTAGTTTTTATTAAATCTATTATTCCTTTATGAATTTAGAATATTGTTTGTTTCCCTGATTATCAAGAAAGCTTATGATATAAGTTCCAGAAGATAGATAATGAAGGTCAGAAATAAATTGATTAAATCCGATTTGTATTTTTTTCTGCAAAACTTGAATCTGGTTGCCTAAAATATCTGTTATTTTAATAGAACCATTTTGGCTTTGATGTGCATTTAACCAAAGATTTAAAGTGCCGTTGTTGGATTCGGGAATATTTTTATTGTACTTTCATCTATGGGTTTATCGACTTTAATTTTTATAATGGAACTATAATTAGATGAGCCATCAAAATCAATTGATTTTAATCTATAGTAATTATTACCAACAGAAGGCATTTCATCATCAAAGCTATAATTTGTTTGAGCATATTTCCCTCCTACTGCAGTTTTGTTGCCTTGCTTAGTCCATTCTATTCCGTCTAAACTTTTCTCTATTTCAAAATGAGAGGTATTTACTTCGGAAGCGGTAGTCCATTTTAGCACATTTTTATTATCTATATAATACCCATCAAATGAAAGTAATTCTATAGGTAATGGATTGTAATAAGCAACATTTAGAATAATTCTAGCATTACTTGTAAATCCCCCACTGGTCTTTTAAAGTATAATCAATAGGCACAGAACCAGCATAATCAAAAACTGATTTAAAATTATAATTTCCATTAGAGTCTATTGTGAATTTTCCAGCATATACTCCATTCAAATCATAAACATTAAAAGTATCTGTTAATGGTTGAGCATCAATCCAAGTTAAACTATTATCTAAATATCGAGCTGATTTTATTTTTTTACCATTTCCCTTGTCATTAGGTATCGCAAAACCGTTAACAGAAATTATAGAATAAGTATTACTAGTGTCATTTATTGCTTGGATTAGTGTCCTACAAGCAAATCCACTGCCATCATCATAAGCACTTCTGGCATCTATAAATGCGTTGTAAACATCTAGATAAGCAAAAGCTTGTCCTAGTATAGTTGTATAGGTTACTCTAATTTCGTTAAAAGGTTTTGTTGTTGGGAAACCTAATGCTCGCTTTTGAGAAGCAATACCTATCCAAGGAAGAAGTGCATTAAAATCTAATAGTTGAGCGTCACCACTATTGGTTTCTTGTAACGTTCCATTTAGATATGTGCTGATTGTTGTACTACTTAATATTCCTCCTTGTATTAATGGATTCGGATCTCGAACCTCAAATCCTGCAATCGTTCCTTTTGGATAGACAATACTTAAATCTCTGACTGATATAGAACCATTTGTGCCTAATACACCACCACTTAAATTTATTCTAGCATAATCTGTTAAATTAGCATTTGTAGATTTATTCGCATCTGCAACTTCACAAGCGACACATGCCACACCACTATTTAATCCAGTTCTAGAATTCTCAATTACTATAGAATAATTAGGACTTATTAATTCTGCTGAAGTAAGGCAAGTTAAGATACCAGGACATCCTCTCTGTAACACCATTCTATAAACATTTGTATTGCCTAATTGTAAGCGAACAATATTCCCAATTAAAATTCTAGCTTCGTCAAATGCTACATTTGATACGATTCCAATAATGCCTCTATTACTTCCTGTCAATAAACTAGAATTAGCGTTTAATAATTGAGAAAAGCCAGTTCCCGTCTGAACAAGAATATTATTTTTATACAATTGAATAGATAAACTTCCAAGAAAATTAAAATTCAGGAGGTTGTTGTTTGAAATATCAAATCCTACAAAGGTATTGGCCGGATATTCTTCAAATCCATTTTTTACTGATAATCCAGCTGCACCAATAGCATTTATTGGGATATTTATTGTAGCACAATTTGTTATATCAGTGTCTAATACTTTTGCTGCATTATTTACACTGCAACCTACACATGCCACACCATCTATACCTGTTCTTGTATAATTAACATCCAATGGGAAATCAGGACTATATATGCTAGTTTCTGTATTACAATTTAATGTAGGTCCAGCACAATACTTTTTGACTATTGCGGCATATACATTCGTTATACCAAAACTTATACCTACGGGTGGGTTGATTAACTGTGAATCTTATTTCATTAAAAGGTAAAGCGGTTTTAAACCCTACTATGTATCTACTTGAACTACTTAAAATGGGTGCTGCTAAAAATGTATTTGCTGCGGTACTAGTTTCTTGTAAAACGCCATTCAAATAAGTACTAATTTGACTATTTGCACCTAGTTCAACAGTTGCTAAATTGGAATTTTCAATATCAAATCCAGCAAAATATCCAGCTGGATAAGTGGTTAATTGATTTTTTACAGAAATATAGCCTGTTGCCAGTACTCCAACTGGCATTATAATCGTAGCAGAATTTGTATTATCTGAATCGATTAAATTTTCAACATCATTTACTGAACCTAAGGTTAACCCAGTAACACCAGATTTACTAATCAAAACTGGATAATCACTTTGAACTAAAGATGTTGGTGTATTACAATCTAATGCAGGTCCTTCACAGAATTTCATTAAAACAGGATAATATACTTTTGCAGAGAAGAAAATTCCAACTAAAGTATTATAAGTAATCCTTAATTCATTAAAATCTTTTGTGGTTGTAAAACCTGCAGTATATCTGTTTCCAATATTTAACCCTAAGCTAAGTCTAGCTAATGCTGCTCCAGCATCAAAGGTTTCCTGTAATGTGCCATTTAACCATGTTGTTATCTTAACAGATGAAGCAATTGTAGTTCCTGGTAATAAACCACCAGTTCCAATATTAAAACCAGCCCATGCTCCAGCTGGATAAATTTCAGCGACATCATCATCTTTTACGCCAATCGTTCCATTACAACCGATACCAGTAATATCAATTTGGGAAAAGTTATTCAAATCTGCATCAATTAATCTATTCAGATTACTAATACCTCCTAAGCAAGGCGGTAGAATTCAAAATTCATCATCTACAATTCTAGCACTAATATTATTAAAATTACTTCCATTAACCCAAGGGATTTCTGTATTGCAAGTTGTATTACTTAAAGAGCTATTTGTAATAGCAGCTGCTTTAAAACATTCTGAAGTACTATTAGTTAATTTTGAAGGCCATAAAGCAGGACAGGTAGTTGGTTTTGCATTTGGACCACAATAAGATGCACTGCCTTTTGTAAGATTTGCTACGCTACTCATTGCAATCCATACAATTTGACTTTCATTAGAAATTTTTGAGGCTGCACCACCACTACTTGTCGCAGCTTTTACTAAAAATAAGCTCTAGCTGGTGTTATTCCAACATACTTCACTGCATAATACCTTGTTGAAGAATGTGTATAGGTTCCACAAACTTCAACCGTACTCCAATCATTCATTTCAATTTGTGCCTTTTTAGTTGGGTAAACCCTATTTTGGGTTACATCGTATTGGTTTAAAGAACCAGTCATAGAAATATGTGCAAACTTCCCAAGTTTGATATAAGCATCATTATTAGTTGTAAATCCTAATGAAATAGAATCAGTTAAATCGACAGCTGCCTCATCTTGCAATATTAATTCTCCATCAATAGTAAATGTGCCTGTCGCATTTACTGTAATACCTTTGGTAACAATTAACGTTCCTCCTGGCTTTATTGTTAAATTTCCAACTCCAGTAACATTTGAAGAGGCACAATATACTTGACCATTATTTATCGTTGTAATATTATTTGTAAAAGGTAATGCTCCATTTGGGCATTGGGCATTGATTGTTAAAACAAATATTTGTAAAATGAAAAATAAAATAATACTCCGTATAGAACTCAATGTATAAGATATAGAAATTCTGTTCGTATTTATTTTAGATGTAAAGATTCCTATCATAGACTTTCGTAAATGTTAATTTGAGCTTTTTAGTTCTTAGAGGATTGTCTTCTTTTTAGTTTATCTTACGTTATCCACAGAAATAAAATAATTATCCAGAAAATTAATAAAAGAACGGATATTTGTCAAGTCTTTTTTTAGAATTAATATGTAATAGAAGATTTTAGAACAAGATATGATATCCTTTTATTTTTGATTGAGTTCAAAATTGATTAGATAGCTTGTAAAATATTGATTTTTAATATAAACGTTAATTAGATTTATAAAGCATATTAATTAGGTCAATTAATGTTGACATAATCTAATTATAAATTTCTTTAAGTTTTCTATTTATACTATCTTTTCCTTTTGAAATACAGCTATAATTTTATCAATAGTTTCTGGTAACGAAAGAAAAGATTTCCCACCTGAAGCATTTCGGTGTCCACCACCTTCAAAATTTTCACGACATATCTTTTCGACTGAAATTTCTCCTTTAGAACGGAAAGATAATTTTATAATTTTAGCTTCTTGTTTAATTAAAATAGCGACTTTAACTTTTTCTATACTCAATGGATAATTGACCAACCCTTCGGTATCGCCATTTTGTAAATTATAGGTATAGGCATCTTTTCTATCCACAATAATATATCCAATGCCTAAATCTTCTCTTATCGTCATTTTACGATTTAAGGCATTGCCTATAAATCTAAGTTTCTCTTCTCTTCCGTTTTGGTTCAAATTTTCTTGTACTTCAATAATATTTAATCCTGCATCTAATAATTGTGCAGTTATTTCAAATGCTTTTTTGTTGGTTGCACCATTAGAAAAACTGCCAGTATCTGTCAAAATTCCTGTATAAATACAAGTGGCAACTTCTTTTGAACATTTATATGCTGGTTCTAATAACTCTAAAAATCTAAATACCAATTCACAAGTTGAACAAGCTTTTACATCGTGCAAAATAAATTGTGCAAAATCCTTTGGATATAAATGATGATCAATTAAAACGATTTTGGCTTGCGTCTGTTCAAATGCTTTATTGAAAGGGTCAATTCTACTTAAATCATTAAAATCTAAGCAGAAAATGATATCAGCATCATATACTAATGCATTACTTAAAGTTGGATTATCTTCATAATTCCAAACTTCATCGCAGTTTGGCATCCAATTAAAATAAGTAGGAAAATCTGTTGGTGTAACCACTCGAACAAAATGACCTTTGGGTGCTAAATAATTATACAATGCCAATGATGAACCCATTGCGTCGCCATCAGGTTTTTGGTGTGTTGTAATTACAATTTTTTTAGGCGTTTCAAGTAAAGTATTTAATTCCGCAATATTTATCATAAGACAAAATTACGGAAAAAATACTTTGGATAATAAGATAAGTAGAAATCTTAGCACTCATTACAAACTCCCCAAAAACTTTCTAAGTTGCACCAATGCAAAGACACTGCTTAACTCAATATTTATGGCTCTATTTTTATAAAATGTAAATTTTTTGATAAGTTGCTTTTCTTTATTGGCTATGCCAATGAATACAGTACCAACAGGTTTTTCCTTAGTGCCACCATCTGGTCCAGCAATACCAGATACAGCTATTGCTATATCTGTGTTTAATTGTTTAAGGCAACCTTTTAGCATCTCAAAAACAGTTTCTTCACTTACTGCTCCATATTTTGCTAAAGTTGTCTTTTGTACGCCTAATAAATTTTCCTTTACTTCATTAGCATAACTAATAATGCTGCCTTTAAAATAAGCAGAACTTCCCGCAACTGAGGTAATTTTGTGAGCAACCATTCCTCCTGAGCAACTTTCTGCTGTACCGAGCGTTAAATTTCTTGCTTTGAGCATTGTTCCTATAACAGATTCTAATGTTTCATCATTATAACCATAGATCCAATCTTTTAATTTAGTTTGAATTTCCTCAGTGGCGTCATTAATAATTTTTTGTAATTTTTCTGTTGTACTTCCTTTTGCCGTCAACCTTAATTTTACACATCCTATACTTGGCAAATAGGCTAATTTTAAATACTTTGAAATGTTATTTTCAAAGCTTTCTAATTTTTCTGCAATATCAGTTTCGCCAACACCAGCAGTTAAAATATGCTTGTGTAAAATTGTTGGCAGTTCATATTTTTTTTGAAGATAAGGAATAAAATCGTCTGACATCATCGCTTTCATTTCATAAGGAACGCCAGGCATTGAAACAATAGTTTTGTTGTTTTTGGTAAAAATCATTCCAGCCGCAGTTCCCATTTTATTTTGGATAGGAATACAATTGTCAGGCAAATAAGCTACTTTTTTAGTGGCTTCATTTATCCATTTTTTTCTATGGGCAAATAGTCGTTCAATATTCTGAAAGGCTGCTTCATTAAAAACCAACTTTCCACCAAAATAATCTGTTAATACGTACTTGGTTATATCATCATTTGTTGGACCTAAACCACCTGTTATTACAATAATATCAACTGTATTCAAAGCATTTTCTATACTATTAATGATGTCTATTTTCTCATCAGATAACGTAAGGTGATGTAGAACATCAATTCCAATTAGGTTTAATTTTTGAGCAATCCAAGCGGCATTGGTATTAATGGTATTTCCAATTAATAGTTCGTCTCCAATAGTTAAAATTTCTGCTTTCATAGATTTTTTATTATTTTGGCATATTATTTATTAATAAATTTAGGGTTAAAAAGTTTAAGTATGAAAAAAATATACATTATTTTGTTGAGTTCGTTTTTAATGTTTGGCTGTACAACCCAACAAGTTCAAGATGCAATTGGTTCAATATTAGGCACGAATGATTCAATTACAGAAAGCGAAGCCGCAGGTGGATTACAAGATGCATTAGGACAAGGATTAAAAGTTGGAATGGGCTTGTTATCAAAACAAGATGGATTTTTGGGTAATGATTTAGTAAAAATTCCATGGCCAGATCAAGCAAAACCAATACTTGATGTAATGCAAAAATTAGGTATGCAAAAACAAGTAGATAATGTTACTACTTCTTTGAATCGTGCCGCGGAAAAAGCATCGGGTGTAGCAATTGATGTTTTTTTGAATGCCGTAAAACAAATGACGATTAAAGATGCTATGAATATTTTGTTAGGTGGAGATGGAACTGCGACAGCTTATCTTAAAAAAACAACCACTCCTATGCTTACAGAAAAATTCAGACCAATTATTTCTAATTCATTAGACCAAGTAAACGCTACAAAATTGTGGGGTGAAGCGATAACAGTTTATAATAAAGTGCCATTAGTAAAGCCAGTAAATGCTGATTTAACTGGGTTTGTAACAGAAAAAGCATTAGATGGGATTTTTAAAATGGTAGAGAAAGAAGAAAATAAAATTCGTGCAAATCCTTTGGCAAGAGTTTCAGATTTAATGAAAAAAGTATTCGGATTTGCAGATTCTAAAAAGTCTTAAATATTTTCAAAATGGAGGAAAATAAAAACGAACAAGCGGAATTAATTAGCAACTTTTGCAAAGCACTTTCTAATCCAATTCGTGTTGAAATCCTCCAATTAATAGCACAAAATAAAAAAATGATGGTGCAGGAAATGATTGCTGTTATTCCACTAGCTCAATCGACAATTTCTGAGCATTTAAGAATTTTGAAAAACAATCAAATTTTAAAAGTTGAAAATATAGGTACAAAATCCTATTATGCTATCAAAACAAAAACAATAGAGAAATCGGAGAAAAGTTTGAAGAAATTATTGAAGAGTATTTTAAATGGATAGGAATTTGCTAAATCGTCAATTTAATATCAAATAATACAGATTTGCCATCATCGTTATCTGCAACTAAAGAAAGATGATATTTGTTTTCAGATTGTGCCGTAATACAAATTGCTTCAATTTTTTGTGCTGAAAATATCGTGTGCTCTTCGCCTAATTTTATCACTTGATTTATTTTTATACAGGGTTCTTTTAGTTGAGTTGAAAAATTTGGAACTATACCAATTACACTACCTAAAATTGTGCCGTCATCATAGGCATTGTTAGTATCCTCTGCCGATGCGGTGACAAAAAGTAGATCATTTTGCTCATCAATACAAGCATCTGAAATGCCTAAATTCACACCATTTAATTGACCAGTTTCTATAGGAATAATACTTAGATTATTTGTATTTGAATTTTCAAAAATTCCTACTGATGTGATGATTAAATGATTAGATTCTTGTGTATTCCCACGATTAAAAAACAATAATTTATCTTTATAATTTGCTAAACCTTCAATATTTATTTCTTGAATTATTTTTTGACTTTCAATCTTACTAAAAAATGAATGCATTGATTTTTTTTTTACGCTATTATCTTTAAGATTTACAGTAAATACATAACCACGCTGTGGCATTTTTGATCCAGAGCCAAAAATATATAGTATATCATTTAGGATAGTTGCACATTCTAAATCAGGCTTATCCACTTTTGGAATGCGTATGCCGTCAAATTCAAACAAATTTATTTTTCTTGTTTCGTTAAATGTTTTATTCAAACACAAGACATAATTGGCGTCATCACCTACCACAAAAAATTCATCATTATAATATTCTAAAGCCGAGCCAGATGGGTAGTTAATTTGTTTTGATTGAAGTAGTTCTAAAAACATAAATTATAAATATAAGAAAGCAAGTAATTTACCAAATATAGGAAAAAATGTAAATATTAAACGACCAATCAATTAATAAATGACACTTGAAGTAAAGCCATATAATAGACGCTTATATCCGAAACTGTTGTAATTTTGGTACATAGTGTAATTGCTATTTCAAATATACTGTTTTTTTATTTATTTTATATTGTTGGTTGAAACCAACAAAGACGGGGCTTTGCCGTATGTTAAAATTATTCAACCAAACCTATAAATGTTTACATAAATATAAGCATATATAAAAATGGAGTTCCTAATGATATTATCATATACCATAGAAAATATTGCCCATTATGAAATTCATATTGTTCTATTAAATTCTTATATCTATCCTTGTAAAAAATTAGAAAGTAATTTAATATCAAGGGAGGTAACATAAACATTACAAAGAACCGCAACATATCATCTATTCTATTACCTGGAAATAAATCTATGGGAACATTATAATCAAAAAAAGTAAAGTATCTATCTATTGGGGCTAAAATAAAGGATATATTCATACCCATACATAAACTCATAAAAAGTTGACACAAAAATTTCCAATTATGCTTATTATTAGGTTGCTTTCGGGCTTGAATAATAATATCTACCCATATAGTATAATATAGTTTTTTCATATTTTAAATATCTAAAGTTT
>CAYYMF010000058.1:0-12907 GCA_964472755.1 uncultured Chitinophagales bacterium
AACGCAAATAAACAATATCTTCCAAGTCTAAATAAAAATTTATGGAATGGAAGTATTTTTTGTTTTCGATTTTCAAATTTCAAATTTCATTTTTTAGAAATTTACAATAAAATTAATTCAAAAATAGAGATTTCTATTTAGTGTATTTCTATTTGAATGTTTCTTCTTGTATGAAAACTTTATAAAATAAATTTACCAAAAGTATATAAAGCGAAAGTTTTTATCCTAGTTTAATTAGCTGCAAATAATCAATCTAAAGCTTGGTTTAAAAATTGAATAAATGGAATTGATTGTTTGGATAAGTCCACTAGATATTGAATGAAATTAGGACTACAAATTATTTTGTCATCGATTTTTGTACCAATAATGAAGTTTTTCAATTTTAAATACTCAATGGCTTCGTTGCTTTCATCATAACCTTTTGGAGCTTTTTTAAGTTTATTTTCGGTGTTTAAAGTATCAAATGTTTTTTGAAATTGTTGGTTTTCTATAATGGTTTTAAATTCCATGAAATTATAATCGATTTCTTGTCTTATTTTTGCCAGTTCTGTTGGTTCAGTATCATAAATTCCTGCTCCAAAAAAACAATTATTAGGTTCAAGGTGTAGATAATAGCCACCATAATTACTTTTCTTACCGCCTTTTGAAATATATGCCCCAAAATTAGTTTTATATGGTTGCTTATTATTAGAAAATCGAATATCTCTATTGATTCGGAATATACAATTCTTTGCTTCTATATTTTCAATTTCAGCATCAAAATGACTTAATTCTGTAATCCATTGTTGAATAAATACTAGAAATTCCGTTCTGAGATTTTGATAGTCTTTTCGGTTCTTATCAAACCATTCTTTATTGTTATTTTTTGATAATTGTGCTAAAAAAAATAAGATATCCTTGTTAATCATGTGTTTTTAATGAAGTTTCTGTTTCAACAATTTGTGCCAATGTACTTTGCTTTAACAATTCCACAGTTTCATTTCTAATAGATAAAAAAGTATGGCGGATTCCGCAAGTTACTTCATCTTCACACTCATCACATTTTTCATAATATTTGTGCGTTACACAAGGTAACATTCCAATAGCACCATCAAACAAACGAATAATTTCTGCTAAATTTATATCATTAGGTTCTTTTAAAAGATAATAACCACCGCCTTTTCCTTTCTTAGAATTTACTAAGCCTGCATTTTTCATATCTAATAAAATGGCTTCTAAAAATTTTTTAGGAATGTGTTGTTTTTCAGAAATATCACTAATTAAGACAGGTTGTTTTGGTGGTTCTTTGGCTAAATGTACTAGGGCATTTATGGCATATTTTGTCTTCTTTGACAACATGGATAAAAGTTTTAGCTAAAATAATAAAATATATTATCAAATCCTAAATATAATTTAGAGTTTATCTGTTTGTTTTTGATTGAAAATCTAGTTACCTTAGAATTATATTTTACAAATTTAATATCATGAAAGAGCAACATACACCATACTCCAATTTTTATCAATCAACACCAAAATTGGAAAATGAATATACTAACGATGAATTTTTGCAAGATTATTTAGCAATTAATTTGCCGAAAGATATACTAAAATCAATACAACCAGATTTGGAGCAATTTGGACAGCGTGTCGCCACAGAATTAGTGGGATATGCCAATGCTTGTGAAAACAATCCACCTAAATTAATTTCCTTTAATGCATATGGCGATAGAGTAGATGAAATTATAGTAGCTCCTGAATGGCAAAAATTAGAAGATATTGCAGCCGAAGAAGGTTTAGTAGCCATTGGCTACGAACGAAAATTTGGTATTTATTCAAGATTATATCAATTTGTAAAACTCTATTTATATACACCTTCTTCAGCAATTTATACTTGTCCACTTGCCATGACAGATGGTGCTGCAAGATTGATTGAATTTTATGGAGATGATTTTCTAAAAGATAAACCTCTAAAAGGTATTGTTTCTAGAAATCCAAAAGCATTTTTAACTAGCGGACAATGGATGACAGAACGAACTGGCGGCTCTGATGTTGCTCGTTCTATGACGATTGCACATAAAACGAATGATGGCTATGAACTTAAAGGACATAAATGGTTTACGTCTGCAATTACTGCGGATATGGCTTTCACTCTAGCATCTACTGAACAACCACAAGATGGTAAACGTGCACCACTTTCTTTATTTTATTTACCTATTAGAAATGAAGATGGCAGTTTAAATGGTATTGAAGTCGAAGCCTTGAAAGATAAATTAGGGACAAAAGCTTTGCCTACGGCTCAATTGGTTTTAACTGGTGCAAAAGCTAGAATGGTGGGCGAACAGGGGAAAGGTGTAAGAACGATTTCTACTTTATTTAATGTAACAAGAATATACAATACGGTATCTGCAGTTTCTTATATGCGACGTGCATTTGCACTTTCTGAAGCTTATGGATATATACGAGAAGCCTTTGGAAAAAAAATCAATCAACATATTTTATATAAAAAGAGTTTGATGGATTTAGAAATTGCTTATCAAAGCAATACTTTATTGGCACTTTTCTTAACACAACTATTAGGTAAAGAAGATTGTAAAGCTTCTACCGAAAATGAAGAAGCCGTTTTGCGTGTTTTAACACCAATTGCAAAATTATATACAGCAAAAGCATCAATTGCGGCAGCTTCTGAACATGTGGAAATGTTTGGTGGCTTGGGTTATTTGGAAGATACAAATATTCCTGTAATGCTCAGAAATGTTCAAACTTTAAGTATATGGGAAGGAACAACAAATGTACTTTCTTTAGATATGCTTAGGGCAATGGAAAAAGAAAATGGCTTATCGGCATTTAGAACATTCGCTACAACATTATTAGATTCTATTAAGCATGAAGATTTGGTGGAATATAAACAGATTATTTCCGATAAATTGAATGTTTTATTGCATTTTACAAAAAATATTACAGATAAAAATGCATTGGAAGGTTGTGCTAGAGATATAGCATTTTACATTGGAGATTTAACCATCGGTTTGTTATGGCTGGAATTTATACAAAAATGCCCTAAAGAAAAATATATTAAAGCGATTAAATATTGGACATCATTTAAGATGAATGAAAAAAGTTTAGAATTATATCAAATCTTATTAGCTGAAAATAAAGAGCAATTGGTGTAATTGTTTTAGTTTGTATATCTGTAATATTTGGGATAAATTGATACTTTTTTATAAAATTTGTTGATTTGTAATCCTAAAATACATTTTTTTTGAATTGCTCTTTTAATAAAAATAGTTTAATCAGTTTGTTTATAAAAATCGTTTAATAACATAATAACAAAGCAATCTAAATTACTGTATCATACAACAATATAGTATTTTAACTATCTTTGCAACGTGAGTTATACAGTAGCAATTGTAGGAAGACCCAATGTGGGAAAATCTACATTATTTAATAGACTAGTAGGTTATCGAAAAGCAATTACAGATGACGTGAGTGGCGTTACGCGTGATAGACAATATGGAACAACAGAGTGGAATGGAAAAATATTTAACGTAGTGGACACTGGCGGTTTTGTTCCCAAAACAGATGATATTTTTGAAAAAGCCATCAAACAACAAGTGAAAATTGCGATAGAAGAAGCAAATCTTATTGTTTTTATGACCGATGTTACAACAAGTATCACCGATTTAGATGAGGCGATGACACGTGAACTCAGAAAGAGCAAAAAGAAAGTTTTAGTTTGTGTCAATAAAGTAGATAATAGCGATAGATATTTATTGGCGAATGAATTTTATGGTTTAGGTTTTGAAGATGTTTTTATGGTTTCTTCCATGTCGGGCAGTGGAACTGGCGAATTGTTAGATGCAATTACAGCAGAAATTCCAGATGATGATATTCATGATGATCCTTATGCTGATTTGCCAAAAATTGCGATTGTTGGACAACCAAATGCTGGAAAATCTACCTTATTAAATGCTTTGGTAGGAGATGAGCGAAACATCGTTACTGAAATTGCCGGAACAACAAGAGACAGTATTCATACAAAATATAATTTATTCGGAAAGGAATTTTTATTGATAGATACGGCTGGTATTCGTAAGAAAAATAAAGTACACGAAGATTTGGAATTTTATTCTGTGATGCGTGCCATTAAAGCCATTGATGAGGCTGATGTATGTTTATTATTGATTGATGCAGAGTGTAATATAGAAGCTCAAGATTTGAAAATTATCAAGCTTATAGAAAACAAGAAAAAGGGTTTGGTAATTGCTGTCAATAAATGGGATAAAATAGAAAAAGATACAAATACTTTAAAAGAATTTGAAAAGAAAATTAAAGATAAAATTGCTCCATTTAGAGATGTTCCAATTCTATTTATTTCAGCTCAGGAAAAACAACGTATTCATAAATTAGTAGAAGTATTAATTCAGGTAAATGAAAATCGAAGTGTAAGAATTCCAACACATAAATTAAATGATATTTTATTACCTGAAATCGAAAAAACACCACCGCCATCTTATCGTGGTGATTATATCAGAATTAAATACATTACACAATTGCCAACTAAAGTTCCAACTTTTGCATTTTTCTGTAATTATCCAGAGCAAGTAAAAGAATCATATAGAAATTTTTTAGAAAATAAATTAAGAGAACATTTTAATTTAACAGGTGTCCCGATTAATGTATTTTTTAGAAAGAAGTAAGTTAAATTAATAGATAAGATTTTTAATGTAATATTTGAATTACAGAGGTAAACTTTGTTTTCGATTTTACCTTTTTTTTAATAAATAAAATCTGGTCACTAACCCGAAAGTAGGCAATCATTTTTATTCTTTGGTATTTGATAATTTTAAGTTTAATAATTTCACATTCGATATTGATTCCTCTGTGATACAGTTATGGAGTGCAAGTTGGTGCGAAAAAAGGCTTATAATCCGCAATAAAAAGGTATATGTATAAAAGTATTTATATTTTTACGATGACTAATATAGATTGACCGTCTGTTATTAAGTTTTCAGTGTGGAAAAATTAATAAAATATGATATTTTAAAATCACCACAAGACATTTTTACTTATACCGATAGTTTTTATCAAGTAACAGACGGTATGCCATCAGATTTTAGAACTCATTTTAAATTAATGGCAAACCAAAAACACTTAATCGTAATATTTCAATGTTTTGACAATCTCTATACTGCTTTAATACAAAATATGAACATAATTCTCCTCTGTATGAACAAGAAGTTTTTGAAATATTTATTAATGAAGGGTGGGAGGGAAGTAGCCGTTATTTAGAAGTAGAAATTAATCCTAATAATGCATTATGGATAGGGCGTATTTTAAATCCATTAATGGATGGAAAAAACCATCGTTTAGAAAGCACATTTCAGCCTGCCGAAAATGGCTTTGAATATCAAGTGAAAAAGGAAGAAGGAGCTTGGAATGGGAGCGTTTTCATTCCTTGGAATGTTATTGGTCGTCATTCAGAAGGATTGTATAGAATTAATTTTTTCCATATTCACACACGGAATTTACCTTCATGTCCTGATTGGGTGTCTACTAAAGATAATTGTGATTTTATTTCTTGGCAACAGATAGTATCTGGAGCAATTCCTGCTTTTCATTTGCCCAAATCATTTGGCAAACTAAAAGTAGACTTCTGAGTGAATCCAATAAATTTTAATACTTAAAGTTGGTAAATACTTTATGTAAATCTTGCAACAAGCATTATTCTAAAAGTTATGCTTCTCTTATAATAGTTTGATTCTTAATGTGGAGCATATCGGAGTCGAACCGATGACCTCTTGACTGCCAGTCAAGCACTCTAGCCAGCTGAGCTAATGCCCCAATACATAGGATTGATAAAGATATAAATTAGCATTTAAACAACCAATTTTCAATGATTTTTTTTCCGTTGGGTGTCATCACACTTTCAGGATGAAATTGAACACCTCTTACATTATATTCTTGATGTTTAATGGCTTGTACAATGCCATCATCATCTATTGCAGTTACTTGTAAAGGCGGTTGGACATTTCTAATTGCCCATGAATGGTAACGACCACTTTCAAAATTAGTACCCAAGCCTTCAAAAATTATATCTTGCTCTTTGATGATAGTATTTCTCGTTTTTCCATGTATAACTTGTCCTACATTATACAGCTCTGCACCAAAAACTTGTCCAATCGCTTGATGTCCTAAACAAATACCTAAAATACACTTCGTTGGAGCATAAGTTTTTATAACATCTAATAAAATACCTGCTTCTTCAGGAATTCCAGGACCTGGAGATAAAATTATTTTGTCATATTGATTGATAGCTTCAATGCCAATTTTATCATTTCTAAACACATCAACTTTAAAATCAAATGATTCTACATAATGTACAATATTGTATGTAAACGAATCATAATTATCTAACATTAAAATTTTACTCATTTTTTAAATTTTAAGTATAAAGTAATAAGTGTTTATCTGTTTTTATCAATTAAGCAAACTTTGTTCCTCAAAATGTTTTTTCTAATGCTTTACTATTTGTCTAGTTACCTAAGTTCGTGTCCCATTTTATCACGTTTGGTATCTAAATACTTTTTGTTATGTTTATTTGGTGCGATTTTGATGGGAATATTTTCTACAATTTCTAAACCGTAACCACCAAGAGCAGCACGCTTTTTTGGGTTATTAGTAATTAATTTTAATTTAGAAATATTCAAATCTCTTAAAATTTGAGCACCAATACCAAAATCACGTTGGTCAGCTTTGAAACCTAAAGCTAAATTAGCATCAACGGTATCCATGCCTTCTTCTTGCAATTTATAAGCTCTCAATTTATTAAAAAATCCAATACCTCTTCCTTCTTGCATCATATACAAGATAACGCCTTTTCCTGCTTCTTGAACCATTTCCATCGCACCGTGTAATTGGTCACCACAATCACATCTCAATGAACCTAAAATATCTCCAGTAATACAAGAAGAGTGTACTCTAACTAAAACAGGCTCATCTTTTTCCCAAGTGCCTTTTGTTAATGCAAAATGTTCCTCACCAGTTTGAATATCTTTGTATGCCGTCAATTTAAAATCTCCATATTTTGTAGGCATATTCACTTCTACAACACGTTCAATTTGTTTTTCGTGTTTTAAACGATATTCAACCAAGTCTTTTATAGAAATAATTTTTAAATCAAAACGTTTTGCAATTTCTAATAATTCAGGTGTTCTAGCCATAGTGCCGTCCTCATTCATAATTTCTACCAACACACCAGCTGGTTCAAATCCTGCCAATCTTGCTAAATCTATTGTTGCTTCGGTATGACCTGTTCGTCTTAAAACGCCTTCTTTTTTTGCTTTTAAAGGAAAAATGTGTCCTGGTTTTCCAAAATCTGATGGTTTACTATTTGGGTCAACCAATGCTTGTATGGTTTTAGCTCTATCAGCAGTTGAAATTCCAGTAGTACAACCATTGCCAATTAAATCAATAGAAACCGTAAAAGGTGTATCAAAATGAGATGAATTACTATTGACCATCATCTCAAAACCTAATCTATCACATTCATCTTCAATAATAGGAGCACAGATTAAGCCTCGACCGTGAGTTGCCATGAAATTGATAATTTCTGGCGTTACATTTCTTGCTGCGGTAACAAAATCGCCTTCATTTTCGCGGTCTTCATCATCAACAACAATAATTAATTTTCCTTTTTTTATATCCTCTAATGCGGATTCGATTGTATCTAACATATTAAATTCTGTTTGTAGGTTGCCAAATATTTGTTTTTACACCTTTTAGAAAGCGATAAAACCCAATCAAAACGGCAATTTGCATTGCTATAAAATAGAATGGAATTCTAACGAATTTCTTAACTTCAAAAATACTTAAAAAGAAAACAATAGATAGCAAAATGAGTGTTAAGGCTAAAATAATAAATGTATAATTTATGAGTAAATAGATAGAAATATACAACATAAAAAAAGGCGTAAGCCACCTGAATAATTTGTGCGAAATAAAAGTAAAGCCTATTGCAGAAATTGGATTTAAGAGTTTTGTGCCAAAAAAATATAAGTTTTGAAAATTTCCAGTAGCAATTCTAATTTTCCTTTTAAATTCTAATGACATATCTTTTGGACGATTTTCATAAACAAAGCTATTTTCTAAAAAAGTAGCAAATGGTTGTTGCATCAAAGCCTGTATTGAAATATAAAAATCATCTACTAGAAAGTTTTCAGGAATTGGCTTGAAGTATTTTCGTTTGATGGCATAACATGCACCAGAAACACCTTGGAAGATATGAAAGTGTTTAGACTCACATGACTTAATAGTGTTTTCCAAATCTAAATATAAATTTTCCTCTATTGCTTCGATGTTCTTATTTATTAACTTTAAATCTGTAAGTATATTTAATTCATTATCAAATGATTTTGATATATCAATTAAAGTATTAGTTTCTAAAAGAATATCAGCATCTGTTACTAAAATTATAGATTCTTCATCTTGAATTAGTTCAAATAAATGATTTAAAAGCTTAGGTTTTCCTATTCTAGTTTTACTTTCAAATTTAATTATATTTAATTGACTATCAATATATTCAATCTCTTTAATTGAATTATCAGTACAAGCATCTAAGCCAATATAAATTTTTATTTTCTCCTTTGGATAATTTTGATTTACGATAGATTTTAGTTTCGAGCCAATTATACTTTCTTCATTATGTACTGGAATAATAATATTTATATCTTTGTATTTTATATCTATATGATTATCAATAGATATTGATTGTTTGTCTAAATTAAAACTTGATATTATTTTTAATAGCAATGGATATAAGAAATAGCTATAAACTAAAGCAAAAAGTGAAAATAATAAGAGTATATTAAAAATAATCATTTTGCTTTAGGTAGTTTTTTCTTTAATATATGAAATGTCTTTTGAATACTTTCAATTCTGAAAATTACAGAGTCATTCATAGCTTTATAGGTTAAAAATAATGCAATAGGAAATAATACGATAGCAGAAAGCCACATGCCAATTGCAACTGGCAATACTTCATTTTTGGCTAATTTTTCCCCTATCACATTAAAAAAGTGAAAGGCAACAAAATATAAAACCGCAATTAATACAGGAACTCCAAAACCACCTTTTCGTACAATTGCACCCATTACAGCACCAATTAACATCAAGACAATACATGCAAATGACAAACTGAATTTTCGATACAATTCTATTTGATATTGAGCCATATCACTAAGCTTCCATTTAATATCATCTCTGGAGTTCTCAATATTGGCTATTACGCCATTTACTAAACCTAATGCCATAGTTGTACCTCGGACATCAATATTTCTTGCATAAATACTATCTAAATTGATACTTATATTTTTAAGCATTATATCATTTTCACTTAGGTTTATATCATCTTGCTTAAAAGGAACAAAATTATTTTTAATAGTCTGATTTATATTGCTTTCTGATTTGTTTAGCTCCATTTGAACAGAATCGCTTAATAATCTCAATTGGGCAGAATTGTACATTGCATAATTGGATTTGAACAAACTTTCATCTGTTCGCTCCATTTTAAATTCTTTCAAATCAAATATTTTTCGCCATTTTTTAAAAGATAACTTTGTCATTTCTTTCAAAGAATTATCTTGTTTATTGATGTTTGGTTTAAATTGATATTGACTTCCATCATATAGATTTAAAATTAAATATTGACCTGTGTTACTTAATAAAACTTCTCCTTTTTTTGCAGTTACAATATTATTATTATCCGAGTTGGTATGATCATATACAATAATGTCATACAATGTTTTATTGTCTTTGTCTTTCTTTTTTACTTTAATAGCAAAATTACTTATACCACGATAAAAAACACCTTCTGTAATGTCCAATGCTGGTTTCTGTTTTCGTATGTCATACAACAATGTATAAAATTTCAAATTGACATAAGGAGAGATTCTATTTGAAAAATAAAATGCAAAAATTGCCATTAAAATAGCTGAAAAAATTAAACCATACATTACACGAATTAAGGAAATGCCCGAGGCTTTGTAAGCTGTAAGCTCATTACTTTCTGCTAAATTACCAATTACCATAGTTGATGCCAATAAAACAGCCAAAGGCAATGCCATCGGAAGTATAATGATTGCAAATAAAACGACTAATTTTGCTATCAAACTTAATTCTAAACCTTTGCCAACAATATCGTCAATATATTTCCACAAAAATTGCATGACAAATATAAAAGTGGTTAGTAAGTAAGTGATTACCAATGGTAAAATATAGGAACGGATGACTACTTTGTCTAATTTCTTTAACATAACAAAATTGAAGTGCTAAAATACTTAATTTCTTACGTTTTAATAATGTTAAATTCTTGAAATATAGAAAGATTTTAATTAAATTCGCAGTCTTCACAAAAAAAACAGATTTTTTCGATATGCGTCAATTAAAAATTACCAAATCCATTACCAACAGAGAAAGTCAATCTTTAGAAAAGTACTTACAAGAAATTGGGAAAGTGGAGTTGCTAACACCTGAAGAGGAAGTAGAGTTAGCACAAAGAATTAAAGCTGGCGACCAAATAGCCTTAGAAAAATTGACTAAAGCAAATTTAAGGTTTGTGGTTTCAGTGGCCAAACAATATCAAAATCAAGGTTTGACTTTGAGCGACTTAATCAATGAAGGAAATTTAGGTTTGATTAAAGCGGCTCAAAGATTTGATGAAACAAGAGGTTTTAAATTTATTTCTTATGCAGTTTGGTGGATTCGTCAATCTATTTTACAAGCTTTGGCTGAGCAATCTAGAATTGTTCGTTTGCCATTAAATAAAGTAGGTTCATTAAATAAGATAAATAAAGCATTTTCAAATTTAGAACAAGAGTTTGAACGTGAACCATCTGCTGAAGAATTAGCAGAAATGTTAGAAATTACGAGAGAAGAAGTCGAAACAACTTTGGGTGTGGCGGCTAGACACGTATCGGTAGATGCTCCTTTTCAAGAAGGTGAAGAAAATTCGCTTTTAGATGTTTTGGAAAATACAAGTGTTCCAAGTACAGATTATTCCGTGGAGTATTTGGACTCTTTGAGAAAAGAAATTGACCGTTCTTTAAGTACACTTACAGACAGACAAAAAGATGTTTTGATTTACTATTTTGGAATAGGAATGGAACATCCACTTTCATTAGAAGATATAGGTGAGAAATTTGCACTAACTAGAGAAAGAGTAAGACAAATTAAAGATAAAGCAATAAATAAATTAAGAGCAACTTCTAAGAGTAAGTTGTTGAAAAACTATCTTGGAAACTAATTTTTATCTAAACCTCTAAAAATTAATATACAACTTTAAAATCATGACAACAAACTGGGTAAACAAAGAAAAAAATGCCATTGAATTAATTAATATTGCAGGCAAACTTTGGTTAGAAAAAAACATTGAATTAACGATTTTCAGAAGAAACATTGCAGACGCACGATTCACAGAAATTTTGAATAATGCTGAATTTACAAGAGTTTATTTAAACTTACCAATTACTGTTGATGATTTCTTAGCTATCGCTCAGAGCATTGAAAAACTTAATCTTGCTCCAACAAGAATTGATTTATCTACATTAGGTAAAGAATGGTTGGAAGAAAAAGCCAACTTCGATTCTATTGATGTATTTGTTGCAAAAAAATTAGAAGCTTATATTGGTCAAGACAAGAAAAGTTTAAAACCTAAACACGTTGTACTTTTCGGTTTTGGTAGAATAGGTCGTTTAGTAGCAAGAGAATTAATCCAACAATATGGAAAAGGTGATCAATTAGTTTTAAAAGCAATCGTTACAAGAGGAAATTCTGATGATGAAATCAAAAAACGTTCTTCATTATTAAGAAAAGATTCTGTTCATGGAAAATTCAGAGGAGTTATCACTGAAGATTATGCAAACAAAGCATTGATTGCAAATGGAAATACTATCCACATGATTGCGGCTAACAATCCTGCAGAGATTGATTATACTCAATATGGTATCCAAGATGCTTTATTGATTGACAATTCAGGAATTTTCAGAGATGAAGAAAAATTAGCATCACACTTACAAGCAAACGGTATTTCTAAAGTTTTATTGACAGCTCCTGGAAAAGGAAGTTTGCCTAATATTGTTTATGGTGTTAATCATTTAGCATACAATAGAGATGATAAAAATATCTTTACGGCAGCATCTTGTACAACAAATGCCATTTCTCCTGTGATTAAAGTCATCAAAGATCATTATGGCATAGAAAGTGGGCACGTGGAAACAGTACACTCTTATACGAATGACCAAAACTTATTGGATAATTATCATAAAAAATATAGAAGAGGTCGTTCAGCTCCAATGAATATGGTTATTACGGAAACTGGAGCTGCAAGTGCCATTACAAAGGTAATACCAGAAATGGCAGGCAAATTTACAGGAAATGCAGTTCGTGTACCTACACCTGATGTTTCTTTAGCCATTTTAAATTTGAATTTATCAAAAGAAGCAAGTTCTGTGGAAGAAGTGAATCAATTATTAAGAGATGCAGGGTCTTTTGGAGATTTAGTTGAACAAATAGATTTTTCTACTTCTCAAGAATTGGTTTCTTCTGATTGTATAGGCAATTCACATGCATCAATTGTAGATTCAAATGCTACTTTAATATCTCCAAATAACAAATCTATAGTATTGTATGTTTGGTATGATAATGAATATGGCTATACTAGACAAGTAGTAAGATTAGCTAAATATATTGGCGGTGTTCAAAGATTGACTTATTATTAATTAAAATATAAAATATTATAATAAAATCCCGACTATTTGGTCGGGATTTTTATTTAAAGAAATTTTGCAAAAATAAAAGCAGACAGCTTAATAAACTCAACCCGAATTATGCAATAGGATTCGTTATGAAAGTGAAAATACCAATAAAATATAAA
>CAYYMF010000059.1:0-12881 GCA_964472755.1 uncultured Chitinophagales bacterium
TTTAGAACGAAAATATTGGCTAAAGGGAAGTTTTGACTGAATATATAAAAGAGTTGCCTGCAAGCCAAGAAGCGAACAGACCAAAACAAAAACAGTGAGAATGATGAAATTTTTATTTTTTGCCAACGCACAATTAAAGACAAAATTGCCATCGCTAAAATGGCACATTTGGTTTTTGCCAATGCAGAAGCCAACGCTTCAAAAAACCAAAAGAGCCATTTTCTGCCAACGCTCTGAAAAATACTGATTTCTTACGGGAAACCGTAAACCCAATTCATTTTTTATTTATACTTTTCAAGCGTAGAAAAAAACTAATGAAATGAGTAACCGAAAAACACTTATAAATAAAATTATATTACCAAAATATTTAGTATCTTTACCACTTAAACAAAATTAAATGAACTAAAAAGAGAATTAAAGACATATAAAATATAGCGTTTCGCTTTAAGAATTTCCTGTACCAGAAATACGACCAATTTTTCAAGTAACACAGGGAAGTGAAAGTGGAAACGCCTACGGTAAAGCGTGGGCGTTCCTTTTTACTTTGTGTTACAGCCTTTGGTCGGGCTACTGGTACGAGTAATGGGAATTAGCCTACGCTGATTTTTTTGTACAAATCAAATTAATAACCGTAAACATTTATTTATATATGGCAATCAACTTACAGAAAGGTCAAAAAATTGACATCGGACTTAACAAAATGACCATCGGCTTAGGATGGGATCCCAACGAAGGCACCGGACACGACTTCGATTTAGATGCTTCGGCATTTATGATTGACGGAAACCGTTTAATTCCTGCCGAAAATTTCTTCGTATTTTATGGAAACACCGACTCTCCAGATGGAGCATTACATCATACTGGTGATGATCCAACTGGTGGAAATAGTGCTGATGGAGATGACGAAAGTATAGAAGTTGATTTATCAAAAGTTGATGCTCGTATCAATGAAATTTTATTTGTAGTAACCATTCACGAAGCTGCCGACCGAAAACAAAATTACGGTCAAGTTCGTAACTCCTATATCCGTATTGTAGATGATAGCAACGGACAAGAAGTAGCCAAATACGAATTAGGTGAAGATTTTTCTATTGAAACTGCCGTTGAATTTGGAAGACTTTATAAAAGAAATGGACAATGGAAATTTGAAGCTTCTGGAATTGGCTATAAAGAAGATTTAGCTTTCTTCCTTTCTAAATATTACAAAGGTCAAATCATCAAATAAAATTTCAATATGGCAATCAATTTACAAAAGGGTCAAACGATTGACCTACGCAAAAACGACAGAGGAGAAAGCGTTTACGACCTCTCACAAGTAACCATCGGTTTGGGTTGGGATGTTCGTCAGAAACAAAGTGGCTTTTTTGGAAAACTTTTAGGAGGAAAAGAAGAGGAATACGATTTAGATGCAATCGCTTTTCTATTAGATAGTAGCGGTAAAGTAGCTAATCTTGGAAGAACCGTGCAAACTAACAACGGCAGACAAATGGGATTGTACGAAGGAGATGTGATTTTCTTCAATTCTATGAAACATCCAAGTGGTCATATTTGGTTGACTGGCGATAATCGTACTGGTGCAGGAGATGGCGATGATGAGCAAATTATTGTAAAGCTAAATTCACTTTCTGAAAAGTATCAAAAAATCCTTTTCGTGGTATCTATTTACCAAGGTCGTCAAAACAACCAGCATTTTGGAATGGTTGAAAACGCTTTTATTAGGGCTGTTGATGCAAAAGGAAAAGAGATTGCAAAATTTAATTTATCGGGCGATGCAACGATGAATGGCAAATGTTCAATGGTATTTTCAGAAGTGTATAGACACAATGGCGAATGGAAATTCCGTGCTCTTGGAGAACCTCACAATACCGATAATTTCATTGATATTTTAAAAAATTATACTTACCAATAATAAATATTCATTATGGCAATTAATTTACAAAAGGGGCAAAGAGAAACAATCAACGCTCCAAAATTTACAGTAGGATTAGGCTGGGATACTAATTCATCTTCAACAGGGACAGCTTTTGATTTAGATGCTTCTGTTTTTATTTTAGGAGAAAACAAAAAACTGCTTTCAGATGCACATTTTGTATTCTACAACAATTTAAAAAGTCCGGATGGAGCAGTAGAGCATACTGGTGATAATCTTACTGGCGATGGTGATGGCGATGATGAAAGCATAAAAGTAGATTTATCTAAAATAGACAATGCTGCATCTGAAATTTGCATTGTTGTTACCATACACGAAGCTGCTGCAAGAAATCAAAATTTCGGACAAGTAAGAAATGCTTTTATCAGAATATTTGATACCAATACCCAAGAAGTTATTTTGATGTTTGAATTAGATGAAGATTTCTCTATTGAAACAGCTGTTGAATTTGGTAGAATTTATAAAAGAAATGGCGAGTGGAAATTTGAAGCGGTTGGTTTCGGGATGAAAGGTGGCTTGGAAGATTATCTTAACAAATATAACTAATACGCAATGGCAATTAATTTAGTAAAAGGTCAAAAAATCAACCTTAAAAAAGACAATGGTTCAACGCTACAAAATATTTGTGTTGGCGTGAATTGGGGAGCTATCGAGAAAAAAGGCTGGCTCGGTGGAGTAAAAAAAGAAGCGGTGGATTTAGATGCCAGTTGCGTTTTGTACGATAATTTTAAAAATGCAATAGATGTTATCTACTTCGGAAGTTTAAAATCAAAAGACGGCTCTATCAAGCACAGTGGCGATGATTTAACTGGCGATATGGATGGCGATGATGGTTTGGATAATGAAATTATCACAGTGGATTTTTCAAAACTTTCCAGCAATGTAGAACATGTTGCTTTTGTATTAAACAGTTTCAGAGGTCACGATTTCGGAACAATCCCATTTGCGTCTATCCGTATTTATGAAGGAACACCTACAAGAGTAAATGAAATTTTTGCAACCTACAATATTGCTAAGGGAGAAGGCTTTGCAGGACATGTTTCTATGGTAATGGGCGTGTTTTACAAAAGAAATGGAGAATGGAAATTCAATGCTATTGGCGAACCAACCAAAGACAGAAAATTAGAAGAAACTATTAAAACAGTACAACAAAACTATTTATAATATGAGAAGATTACCAGTTTATTTACTATTAGACACTTCCGGTTCCATGATGGGTGAACCTATTGAAGCTGTTAAAAACGGAGTGCAAGTAATGATAAGTTCATTACGCCAAAACCCACAAGCCATTGAAACGGCATTTATTAGTGTGATTACATTTGATAGCTCAGCAAGGCAGATTATTCCGCTAACCGATTTAGCGAGTTTTCAAATGTTAGACATCCAAGCAACCGGAACAACAGCTTTGGGAGATGTTTTAAAAGTGGTGAGTAACTGTATTGATAATGAAGTAGCCAAAACAACTGCTGAAACTAAAGGAGATTGGAAACCTTTGGTTTTCATTATGACCGATGGTATTCCTACCGATGATTGGCAAAGTGGCTTAGCTGAATTTAGAAAAAAGAAAGTAGCTTTTACCGTGGCTTGTGCAGCAGGTAGCGGTGCAGATACCAATGTACTAAAACAAATTACAGAAAATGTTGTGGAATTGGCAACAGCCGACAGTCAAAGTATTTCTAAATTTTTTGCTTGGGTAACTGCTTCTATCGGAGTTTCTTCTACAAAAGTTGAAGACTCTGGCAAAGAGGTTACAGGTTTAAATGAACTACCTCCTCCTCCATCTGAATTAAATATTGTGGTGTAATTAAATTTTGTAAAATGGGTAAATACGGATTTTCTTTTTCTTGGAAAAGAGCATTAGGAATTACAAAGGCAAAACAAAATTTCGCCCGAAATACTGGTGTTCCGACCTCTCGACAAGGTGTTGAAAGAAAAATTGGAGCTTCCATTTTATCTATTTTATTCAAAGCATTATCAGGTAAAAAATAACATTAAATAAAAAAATATGAAAAGTTTAGAGCAATTAAAAAATGAATTATTGGCAGATGGAATTATTGATGCCAACGAAGTTAAAGAACTGAAAGAAGTTTTATATGCGGATGGAAAAATAGATAAAGATGAAGCAGATTTTCTATTTGAATTAAACAATGCAGTATCGGGAAAAGCAAATGACGGCTCTTGGGAAACATTGTTTATAGAAGCTATTTCCAGCTATTTATTAGAAGACGAAAACACACCTGGCGAAATAGATGCTCTTGAAGCCAGTTGGTTGTTTGAAAAAATCAATGGTGATGGTCAAATTGACGGAATAGAAAAGAACTTATTGTTGAATTTAAAACAAAAAGCAAAATCGTTTCCGGCTAACCTTGAAGACTTATTAAAATAGAATGAGAAGATTACCTGTTTATTTTTTATTGGACACTTCTGGCTCTATGAATGGCGAACCCATTCAGGCACTTAACAATGCTATGAGCGGAATGATTAATTCTTTGCGTTCTGATGCACAAGCATCGGAAACACTTTGGATTAGTGTCATCACATTTGATAGAGAAGTACAAGAAATCGTTCCTTTAACAGAATTACCCTCTTTTCAACTTCCAGAAATTGTATGTCCACAAAGTGGACCCACTTTTACTGGGAAAGCTTTGGAAGTGTTGTACAATAAAGTAAACAGCGAAATAAGAAAAGGTACACCTACTCAAAAGGGAGATTGGCGACCGCTACTTTTTTTATTTACCGATGGCAAACCATCCGACCCAATGCTTTATAAGGAGATGTTACCCAAAATAAAATCTTTGAATTTTGGGGCAATCGTAGCTTGTGCAGCAGGAAATTTAGCAGACGACAGCAAACTAAAAGAACTTACAGATACTGTTGTTCATTTAGCAACTGCCGACAGCACTACGCTAAAACAATTCTTCAAATGGGTTTCGGACACCATCGAACAAGGCAACAAAAGTATGGGAACAACAGATATGGTAACAATGCCTCCACCACCATCGGAAGTACATTTGGTAATATGAGGTCAATCATTCCATACATAGTAAACATTTTTATTGTAGGGCTTTTTCTCTACTCTAAACTTCTGCCTTATAAAGACAAGTTGAACAGTCGGTATAAAGGAATTTTCAATTTTTTCAATAATGTACTTTCTCCTGTTTTGAATTTTCTAAAGAAATTTATAAAACCTTTTCAAGTAGGACAAGGATTAGCGGTGGATATGACCCAAATTGTTTTACTAATTCTATTCTTAATCATTTTAAATACCCTTTAAACTTATGAGAAGATTACCCATTTATTTCCTAATAGACATTTCCGAGTCTATGGTTGGCGAACCTATCCAACAAGTAGAAGAAGGATTAGCTACTATTATTCAGGCATTAAAAACCGACCCAAACGCTATTGAAACCGTTTGGATTTCTATAATTGTTTTTGCAGGACAAGCTAAAACCTTAGTTCCGTTACAAGAAATTATTAGTTTTTACCCACCCAAATTTCCAATTGGGAGTGGCACTTCATTAAGTAATGGTCTTGGTCATTTGATGTATGATTTGAGAAAGAATATCGTGAAAACCACAGCCGAACAAAAAGGCGATTGGAAACCGATTGTTTTCTTGTTTACTGATGGTGTTCCAACTGATGATACGAAAGCAGCAATTGCCGAATGGAACCAAAACTGGGCAAGAACTGCTAATATGGTGGCTGTTTCGTTTGGCGAAGCAACTGATACTAAATTATTGAGTGAACTAACTGAAAATGTATTGCACTTTAAAAATACTGATGTTGATGCTTACAAACAGTTTTTTAAATGGGTTACTGACTCTATAAAAACAAGCAGCGTAAGTGTAGAGGAAAATAAATCTGGTTTTGAATTGGAAAAATTAGACGGAGATACTCTTTCGAAAATAGACTTATCTAAAATTGAAAAGCCTAAATCGTTTGTAGATGAAAATTTTGTGGTTTTGGCGGCAAAATGTCAAAATACCAACCGTCCTTATTTGATGAAATACAAAAAGAGAATTTCCGAAAATAGTTTTGGAATTGAAGGAGTTGGCACAAGAGAATATCGTTTAGTCGGAGCTTTTCAAGTCGATAATTCCTATTTTGAACTTTCCGACAATTCAAACAACAATTTTAAAATTAATACCGAAGAACTCATCGGTGCACCTACTTGCCCTTGTTGTGGAAATCAATTTGCCTTTGCGGCTTGTAGTTGTGGAAAATTACATTGTATTGGCGATGAAGAAATAAGCACTTGCCCTTGGTGTGGAACTCAAGCTCAATATAGATTTGGAGAAGGCGGTTTTGATGTAAACAGAACACAGGGTTAAAATATAACAATGGAAAAAGCAAAACCTTATATACAAACTTTATTTTCTGCTAAAAACATTGTAGTAGCCAACAATCGTCAATCTTTATTTGATGAATTTACGAAAACTACCGAATGTATAGAAGCAGTAAACACAATAATAGAAACCCAAAATCTGATTATGGATAAATGGAAACTAAAAAATAGAATAGCCGATATTATTGCCCAACAAATCGTCATTCCAAATGCGACAATTGGTAAGAATTATGCAGCTAAAATTGATTTTGAAAAACTAAATCTTACTGATTTAATCTTTGAGCAATTTGACGGATTGGAAGAATTGGGTTTGAATTTCAATAAAGAAACAGATACGATTGAGGGAATACCTACACAAAGTGGAGATGTAAAAATCAAACTTTCGTTTAGAATTGTTGGAGAAACAGAAACTACTCCACCCAATGAAAAATACATTTCGTTGGTCGTAAATCCAGATCCAAAATCTTTATGGAAAGATATACCAAGCGATAAAGAAAATATTTTTTGGAAAGAAGATGATGTTTCTGTTGCCGATAAATTAGGAGAGAAAAACATTGTAGTTTCTTCAAGAAGAGGTCGTTCACATAAAAATGTAGGGTCATTCCGAGATGATGATTTTGCATTCAAACATTTTGAAGAGACAGGTTGGTCAGTTGTAGCTGTATCCGATGGTGCAGGAAGTTATTCTCTATCAAGAAAAGGCTCTCAATTAGCTTGTAATGCTGTTGTAGAGTATTTCACAAGTAATAATGATCTTGAAAAATCAAAGGAATTTGAAACCAAAATCAGTGAATACAGTTCTTCAAAGGATGAAAATATTTTAAAAGAATTGGAGATTCTGTCTAAGCAAAATTTGTACAAAGCGGTAGCATTCGTTCACACAAAAATCAAAGAACATTCCGAAGAAACTTTTAAATCTAATCCTGAATTATTCGATAATCCAAAAGCAAAATTTCCGATAGATTATTACCATTCTACTCTTATTTTTTCATTGTTCAAAAAATATGATTTTGGGTATGTGGTTCTAACATTTGGTGTTGGCGATTGCCCTATTGCATTGATGAATGAAGAACAAACGGAAACTAGCTTGCTCAATTGGTTAGATGTAGGCGAGTTTGGTGGAGGAACAAGGTTTGTTACCCAAGCCGATATTTTCCATTCCAAAGAACATCCAATGGCAACAAGGTTTAATATGAAAATTGTACCTGATTTTTCTTATTTGTTTTTAATGACAGACGGCATTTACGATGCAAAATTTGTTGTGGAAGCCAATTTAGAAAAACACGAAAAATGGGTGGAGTTTTTAGAAGATTTAAAAGGCAATAACGAAGATAATTGCAAAGTAGATTTCGATAAAAACAACGAAGAAATAGCCAAGCAACTTTCAAACTGGATGGACTTTTGGAGTGCCGGAAATCACGATGACAGAACCTTAGCCATAATCTATTAATATGAGTACAAAAACAGTTAGTTCAATAATAAATTCCGGTAAATCGTATCAATTTGTAGATAATGGAGAGCCGATGCGTGGCGGAATGAAAGATGTGTTTTTCAGTCCGGATAAATCTTATGTAGTTGCTTTTTATCGAGACACACAAGATTTTAACTCCAAAGAGCGATTGAAAAAGATTGTTACCCAATATTTTGAAGCATTCTTTTTGAAAGATAAAACAAGTGGAGACTTTTACAAAGAACTTTACAGTTGGCCAACCGATGTGGTCGAGTTGGATAATAAAGTCGGTATAGTTGTTCCGTGTTACAATCGTAATTTTTTCTTCAAAAAAGGATATGCAACCAACGATTTATTAAAAGGTAAAGAAAAAGAAGGTAAATGGTTTGCTAGTGCAAAATTCAGAGCCAATCAATCAAAATCCAAATTAGATGAAGCCGAATTAGGAAATTGGTTAAGCTATTTTCAGGTATGTGTAAATATTGCAAGAGGTGTAAAACGATTACATTCTGCCGGTTTGGCTCATTCCGATTTATCCTATAAAAATGTGCTGATTGACCCTGTTAGTAAAACCGCAGCAATTATCGATATTGATGGCTTAGTTGTTCCCGGACTTTTTCCTCCTGATGTAATTGGTACGGCTGATTTTATTGCTCCTGAAGTTTTAGCTACAAAACACTTAAATAAAACTGATCCTAACAGAAAACTCCCGAATAGATTAACAGATTTACACGCTTTGGCGGTTTTGATTTATATGTATTTACTCTATCGTCATCCTTTAAGAGGTGGGAATTATTTCGGACAAATGGAAACCGAAAAAGAAGAAGATTTATTAATGGGCGAAAAGGCTTTGTTTATAGAACATCCGACAGATGAAAGCAATAGAAATTTTAAAAGAGAATATGGCGATAATTTAGAGAAATTCAAGCCTTGGACTGATTTGAACAAAACGCCTTATACGATTACGGGACCATATTTGAAAGAATTATTTGACCAAGCTTTCGTTACAGGATTACACAATCCAAACAATCGTCCAACTGCTGATGCGTGGGAACAAGCATTGATAAAAACCAATGATTTAAAACTGCAATGTAGCAATGCTAAATGCGACCAAAAATGGTTTATTTACAACAATACAAAAAACACTAATTGTCCTTTTTGTGGAACAAAATACAGTCATTCCATTCCGGTTTTAGATTTCTTTTATCAATTCAAACCGAATGTTTGGAAGCCTGAAAATCAAAGATTGGTGATTTATAATAATTCCACTTTGCACCAATGGCACGCTAACAGAAATGTAATTAGAAACGAAAGATTAACAGATGCTGACAAAGCAAGATTGGGTTATTTCTCTTTCCACAATGGCAAATGGATTTTCGTTAATGAAAAATTGACATCTATGAAAGATGTTACAGAAGATAAGCAAATACCCATCGGTTCTATGGTTGAAATTACTGATGGTAAGAAGCTCTTGCTTTCAAAAGAAGATGGAGGAAGAGTAGTAATAATTTCAATCGCAAATCAATAATCACAAATTTTTAAAAAAAGTATGGAACAAGAAAGTATCTTACAATTACATCCGGGGTTAATTATCGGATTTGGTATTACAGTCGTATTTATGTTACTGTTAGACCTTGGTGTTTTCAACAAGAAGACGCATATTATTTCCTCCAAAGAAGCAACCATTTGGTCAATTATATGGATTTCACTCTCAATGGTTTTTTCAGGAGTAGTTTATTACATTTTTAATCAAGATGCAGGTGGACACGCTTTAGCAATTGAAAAATTTACGCAATTCCAAGCAGCGTATTGGATTGAAAAAGCATTATCGGTTGATAATCTTTTTGTGTTTATTCTCGTTTTCTCTTTCTTCAAAGTTCCAAGAGAATTACATCATAAAGTTCTGTTTTATGGAATTATTGGAGCATTGATAATGAGAGCTGTATTCATCTTTGCAGGTGTTGAAATTATCAATTTAACTTATTTACCGGCATTTGAACTATTTGGTAAATCTGTTCAGATTAATGTTGTGATGACTTTATTTGGTTTGTTCTTAGTGTATGCAGGAATTAAATCTTGGGGTGGTGGCGATGATGACGAGGAAGAAGATTTCAGTAATACAGCAGGAGCAAAATTGGTAAAGAAACTATACAAAATAAGCGATAATTATGATGGCGATAAATTCTTTACAGTTCAAAACGGAATTAAAATGGCTACACCTTTATTAGTTGTGGTTGCTGTAATTGAATTTACAGATGTGTTGTTTGCAGTAGATAGTATTCCGGCAATTTTTGCCATTTCAAAAGATCCGTTTATTCTTTACACATCTAATATTTTCGCTATTTTAGGATTGCGTTCTTTGTATTTCTTGCTGTCAAACTTTATTTATATGTTCAGTAAATTACCTTATGGATTGGCATTTATTTTATCCTTTATTGGGGTTAAAATGATTATTTCTCCTTGGGTACATATTTCTTCTCCTGTGTCTTTAGGGATTGTAGGTGGCGTTTTAGTAATTTCAGTTATTGCATCTTTGATGTTTCCAGAAAAGAAAGAAGAGATAGCATAACTGTATAGTTTAAACAAAACCTAACTCGGTAAATTTTGTTTAAATTTGCTTTATGAGCAGTATTAAATTATTTGAAAGTAGAAAAATCCGTTCCACTTGGAATGAAGCAGAAGAAAAATGGTATTTCTCTGTTCAAGATGTGGTGGAAGTATTAACGAATAGTGCTGATGTAAAGCAATATATAAAAAGAATGTTGAGCCGTGATGAACAGCTAAAATCCAACTGGGGTACAATTTGTACCCCAGTTGAAATGATTGCGGCAGATGGCAAAAAAAGAAAGATACAAGCTTCCGACAGCAAAGGACTTTTACGAATTATTCAGTCTATTCCCTCTCCAAAAGCTGAACCTTTTAAACTCTGGCTGGCACAAGTAGGTGCCGATCGTTTGGATGAAATTGAAAATCCTGAATTGGCTACTCAAAGAACTAGAGAATTGTACAAACTCAAAGGTTATTCAGACGATTGGATTGAAAAGAGAATGCGAAGCATTGCCATTCGAGAGGAATTAACAGACGAATGGAAAAACAGAGGTGTAAAAGAACAAATGGAATACGCAATCCTGACCGCAGAAATTTCTAAAGCAACATTTGGTCTCACACCATCGGAATATAAAAAAGTAAAAGGACTAAAAAGTCAAAATTTACGTGACCATATGACTGACCTTGAATTAATTTTTTCAATGTTAGGCGAAGCATCAACTACTGCTATTGTGAAAACTCAAAATCCAAAAGGGTTTATAGAAAATAAAAAAGCAGCTAAACAAGGTGGAGCAGTTGCAGGAAATGCAAGAAAAGAATTAGAAAGTAAAACAGGTCAAAAAGTAGTTTCAAATGAAAACTATCTCCCTGAAAAGAAGAAAAAAGCAATAGATAAAAAAGACACTAACGAATAAGCCCAAGCTAAAGCAAGCACATTTGCAATTTCGCACATGCCAACGCACAAGCCAAAAATTGCAAAAGAGCTTGCTTTTCCATCGCTGAAAGAAAACCCCTCCCTAAAAAATAAAAATTTCAGTGAACATTAATAGTAACAATGAACCTAAAGTGATGGCCAGCAGGCAACAAGCGGTTTGAACGCAAGCAGGGGTAAATTGCTCCGTTTGAACTTTTGTGCTATATTTGAAGTTCGGTTCTCGCATCAACAATAGTGCTAAAATGCCCTGCCTGCGTCAAGCCGCAAAACCGTTGGTGGCAAGTTTAACAAAAACACCGCTTAATTTCTTAACAATTAAAAACAAAATAATGAAAGTAAAAACAATTAGCTTATTAATGTTAGCGGGTTCAATTTTTATGACAAGTTGCGGAAACGGTTCGACACAAACAAGCAATGAAACAGAAACTATTACCACTTCATCGGTAGCAAAACTTGACATTTTTAACAACATTGATAAAACAAGACAAATTCTATCTGAAAATGGAATTGGGAATTTAGGAGAGTGGAAAAGTGACCAAATGGGTGGTTTTTTCAGCATCACAAATTATTTTCAATTTGGTGGTGGAACTACACAAAATAACATTGCCTATTACTTGGAAAGTGAAGATGAAAGCTACATTCAGACGGCTAAACTTACCTTAAACATAAACAATAAGAGTGAGAAAAAACAAGCACTGACAAAATTCAAAGATTTGACAACAGCAACATTTAAAAGTCTTTCACTTGAAATTCCAAAAGGACTTATGGAATCAATAGATGTTGAAAAAGATTTTGAAAGTTCTAACGATATTTTTTCTACATCTGTAAAACTTGATAAAAGTAAAATTGACACTTGGACATTGAAAATAACAACAAAATAATCCTTAAATAATGAGTAATTGCATAGTTTGTGAGAAAAAGTTGGGAATGTTGAACACTCCAATGTTCGGTTTTGGGAAAACAAAAAACGGAGATAGAATTTGCGTTAGTTGTAACCAAAGTTTAGCAAAAAGAAGCTCATCTTTCTGTAATAATATATCTAAATATTCAACAGAAGAGTTTTTAAACGGAATTAATTATAATCGAGTAAAAGAAGTTCGTCAATTTATAAATTCTGTCAATCCTAAACTCTTAAAAATGCCAGAAGCATTTGAACTACCATATATTTTAACAGATAATGAAAAAATAGATAAAATAGAACAAGGCTTTTTAAGTGACGGAGCAAGTACTTTGAGTAACGGATTTATCGTAGTTACCGACAATCGAGTAATTGTTTTAGACGTAAATTCAAGTCCCACAAGTACAAAAATGTCAATGGAAGATTTTCCTTTTGATAAAATAACCTCAATTTCATTTGAACGTGGAATTGCCAAATCTAAAATCAAATTAATTTGTAGTGGGAATATGACAAGTATAAATATTTTACAAGGAGGCGATGAACTATCTCAATACATAAGGGAAAGAATTAACCAACCTAAAACAATTAGTCAACCCATTCAAGCAAACGATCCATTGGAACAACTTAAAAAACTAAAAGACTTATTTGACAGTGGAATTATTACGGAAACAGAATTTGAAACTAAAAAACAAGAATTATTGAGTAAAATATAAAACCTGCCACCAACATTATGACGTATAGAAGAAAGCCCCTAACACGAATCAATGTTAGGGGCTT
>CAYYMF010000060.1:0-12704 GCA_964472755.1 uncultured Chitinophagales bacterium
CCTCCAATTTCCACTTTTATTTGCTGATTTTTTGTTAGGAACTCAAAAAGTTTATCTAATTCTGCATAAGATTTTGGATTGATCGCAGCACTATTAGATTCATAAAAAATATTGTTTAGTACGACCTGACTGTTTTTTTCAATCGCTTGTAAAAATATATCTAAAGTATAGGGTTGAAATATAGTACCTTCTTTAAAAGAAAAGTTTTCTGTTTGCAGTAAAAAGCCATCTTTTTGTACAATTAAAGCATAATCACGATTGGCAGTTAAGCAAACAGTAAAATTTCCTGCACTATTGGTATTGCCTTTATTTACAAGTTCATTTGTGTTGATATCAATAATAGAATATTGGCTAAATAATGGATTATTATTTGAAGCATTTTTTACAAATACTTTTACATAAGTGGTCGCTTGTGGTTTAAAAGCTTGTGGCAAATCGAACTCATAAATATCTAATTTACCCAACCCTTCGGTTCTGCTACTAGCAAAATAGGCTTTACTGCCATCGGTTGATACAAATAAACCCATTTCATCTTTTTCAGTATTGATGGGATAGCCTAAATTTACGGGCTTGCTCCAAATGCCATTTTCCAATTTGGACATGAAAATATCATTCATTCCCATTCCAATGTGTCCATTTGAAATGAAATATAATGTTTTGCCGTCAGGATGAATAAAAGGTGTTTGTTCATCATAAGGCGTATTGATTTGATCGCCTAAGTTGTTAGGTTCACTCCATTTTAATTGATCATCTAAATAAGATACCCAAATATCTTTGCCACCAACACCATTTGGTCGGTCGCTACTGAAATATAAAACTCTTCCATCTGCAGAATAAGACGGTTGTGCGTCCCAAGAAGTTGTGTTAATGGGCTTGTTGATTCCATTAGCTTGCATCCAATTTTTGCCATCAAAATAGGTATAAAAAATATCACAACTACCAAAAACATTAGGACGATTGCAGGTCGTAAAAAATAATAAATTCCCATTTGCTGAAATGCTCTGCGAACCTTCGTTGTAATTTGGTGTATTTACTTTGTCATCTAGCAATTGAGCTTTAGTCCAAGTATTATTAATCTTATCCGAAAAATAAATATCTTCTTGTCCATTTATTTTTCGAGTAAAAAATAATTGTTTAGCATCGGGTGTGAGTACAGGAAAATAATCATCAAATGAAGAATTGATATTTTCGCCAATATTGGTAGGTTGAAAATTTACAGGATTAGCAATAGCTTGTTTCGAAAATTTGGCTGTAGCTATTAATCTATTGGCTTTTTGAATTCCATATTCAGTTTTTTTACTTTGATTAATATATAATTGTGCATTTAAAATACATTTTTCATAATTTTTATCTAATAAATAAGCATCAGCCAAAAGCCAATACATTTTAGTTTGGTATATACTTGGATAAAGTGTTTTTATATTTTCTTTGGCATTTTCAAGTATTGCAATGCAATCCGTATATTTTTTTGCACTAAAATAGATTTCTCCCAAAAATATTTTAGCATCTAAATATTCAGGATAAACTTGAATAGCCTTTTTTAGTTCGCCAATTGCTTCAGGAAATTGTGCTGTTTGGCTAAATTCTATTGCTGAATTGTAATATTTTAGTGCTTTTTCAGGTGTTTGTGCTACACTAGTTAAGCTGTAAAATATAAATATAAAAATGATAAATTTACGCACGTTTATAAAAATACAAACAAAGTGCCAAATATTATTATTTATGTATAAATATAAATTAAGTATTTACATCACCGTTGCAAATTGTTCAGTTTTTAAATATTTGCATTTGGCAAGATGGAGTAAAATATATTCAGCATCTGATGCTGAAATATTTCTTGCAAATACGACTTGTTTATTAGGTGCGTCAAATTTTAAAACTATACGTTGGTCTTCCAACCAAGTACCATTTCTATTGATTTTAAAAGTTTCTTTGTCTATTCTAATTTTAGAAACATCATTTATGTTATAAATGTTTCGGCGAAAGAAAAAAATCAAAGGTTTTTCAGTAATAAAGTAGTCTTTATTTATAACAATTCGTTCACGCCCAAAAAAAATCCACATAAAGAAGGAGACGCCTGCTAATCCAATACTATTCCAAACTAAAAAAACAAAAAACAAAGAAAGCTTGTAGTAAAAATTATTTAGTTTAAGAAATAAGCCAGTAAGCATAAAAAGCCCAAAACACCATAAAATTGTAGTTATAATAAGTATAGAAATATACACCAAATTTCGGTTCATCGGTATTCTGACACACATTATATTTTTAGTATTGGTAATAGAAATCCGACCTCTATATGTATAGTCCTTCAAATTCATCTCCTGATGCGTAAAAATACGAACCAGAATTTATATATTAGCGTTTAAATCAAAATTAATTACAATAATGACGAAATTACAATTTCCAGAGAATTTTATTTGGGGTTCATCAACAGCAGCTTACCAAATTGAGAAAGCAGGAGAACACGATTGGAAGGGTTTTAAAAGTGTTGATGGTAGCATTTTTGATAACTGTAGTATGCATGATTCTCATAGAGAGGAAGATTTAGAATTAATATGTCAGGTAAGTAATGGCTATAGAATGAGTCACGATTGGAGTAAATTACAAAAAGCACCTTTTGCAGAATTTGATAAAGTCGAAGTAGAAAAGTATTTAAACTTTATGCAAGAGTTGAAAAATAGAGGCATGCATATCATGTTAGTTTTACATCATTTTACACATCCAAAATGGTTTGTAGAAGCGGGCAGTTGGGAGAAAGGTGATAATTATAAAATGTGGGTGGATTTTGCAAAGAAATCTGTTGATACATTTGGACATTTGGTAGATACTTGGAATACATTTAATGAACCGAATGTATATGTAAGTAATGGATATATTTTGGGACAGTTTCCGCCTTTTTATAAAGGACAATTATTCAAAGCCAGACGTGTGTTGAAAGCTATGGAAAAAGCACATAATGAAGTTTATGATTATATACACAAAAAAATTCCAAATGCTCAAGTTGGAATTTCACATAATACCGTAAAATTTGTTGGTGAAATTTTTCCGGGTCATCTTTTAGCTAAATTATTTGATTGGTGGTTTATGGATTATTGTCATAAACATTTTCAGAAAGTTGATTTTCAAGGATTGAGTTATTATGCAAAAATGCCATTTAGACCATTGCCTATTGATAATATCAATAATCCAGGTGTATTCGCTAAATTAGGCAGACGCCACGATATGATGTGGGAATATGACCCCAAAGGATTTTATGAGGTTTTTCATCGTTACTATAAACAGAATGGCAGACCAATTATTATTACAGAAAGTGGTGTATGCACAGAAGACCCACAATTTAGAATTGAAAGTATAAAAGAATATTTATCGTGGGTACATCAAGCACAACAAGAAGGTATTAAAATAAAAGGCTATTTCCATTGGAGTACTATTGATAATCACGAATGGAATATCGGATTAAAATATAGATTTGGCTTAGTACGTGTGAATTTCGAAACTGGAGAAAGAACCATGACTGATGCCGGTCGATTTATGAAAAAAGTGGCGACTGAAAATTCTGTTGAAGTATAAATATTATATATTAATATTTATTATTTATTTTATATTTTCTGAAAAATTTATAATTACAAATTAAAATTGCTTTACTTTGTGCCAAATTTTCTATATTTCTCCAGTTTTTTGAAGAAATAAGATAGACTTTTATTAAAATTGGATTTGGATTATGACAAAAAACTTGCTAATTGTTGAGTCGCCAGCGAAAGCTAAAACGATAGAGAAAATCTTAGGTAAAGATTTTACAGTAAAATCGTGTTTTGGACATATTAGAGATTTGGCAAAAAAAGATATGGGGATTGATATTGCCAATAATTTTCAGCCACATTATGTTATTTCAGAAGACAAAGAAAAGGTTGTCAAAGAATTACAAAAATTAGCAAAAGACTCAGAAGTATGGTTGGCAACGGATGAGGATCGTGAGGGAGAAGCTATATCTTGGCATTTGTGTGAAGTATTGAATTTGAATAAAGATACCACGAAGCGTATTGTTTTTAATGAGATTACTGCACCTGCAATTAAAAAAGCGGTAGAAAATCCACGTACTTTAGATACAAATTTATTTTATGCCCAACAAGCAAGACGTGTTTTAGATAGGGTAGTAGGATTTGAATTATCACCAGTTTTATGGAAAAAATTAGGCAGAAGAACATTGTCTGCTGGACGTGTGCAATCTGTTGCAGTTAGGTTAGTTGTAGAAAGAGAAAGGGAAATTAATAAATTTGATACGGAATCTTTTTATAAGGTAGTCGCTTATTTTATCTCTGATAAGAAAGTTTTTAAAGCAGAGTTGTCTGAAAAATATAGTGAAATTAAAAAAGCGGAGCAGTTTTTAGAAGATTGTAAACAAGCAATTTTTACTGTAAAAGATATACAAACCAAACCAACCCAAAAAGTTCCTGCTGCACCATTTACAACATCTACATTACAACAAGAAGCATCAAGAAAGTTAGGTTTTTCAGTATCGAGAACCATGCAAGTTGCTCAAAAACTATATGAAGCGGGAAAGATTACTTATATGAGAACGGATTCGCCAAGTTTGTCAGATTTGGCTTTGAATTCTATTCAAGCTTATATTAATAAAGAATTTGGAAAAGATTATTCTAACAGAAAACAATACGCAACCAAAAATGCCTCTGCACAGGAAGCGCACGAAGCAATTAGACCAACTTATATTGAAAATACTTCGGAAGGAAGTAATCGAGATGAAGAAAAGCTATACCAATTGATATGGAAAAGAACGATTGCTTCGCAAATGAGTAATGCCCGTTTGGAGAAAACAGTTGCAAAAATAGACATCTCTAATAGAAAAGAATTGTTTATTGCAGAAGGAGAAGTGTTGAAATTTGAGGGTTTTTTAAAGGTTTATATTGAAAGTACAGATGATGAAGAAGAAGATGAAGCAGGTATGCTTCCGATATTGAATATCAATCAGATATTAGATTATACTAAAATTGAAGCTAGAGAACGTTTTTCACAAGCTCCAGCAAGATTTACAGAAGCAAGTTTAATTAAAAAATTGGAAGAATTAGGGATAGGTCGCCCTTCCACTTATGCACCTACAATTTCAACGATTCAAAATCGTGAATACGTAATTCGTGGAGAACAAGAAGGACAACCTCGTGCATATCAAAAATTAGAATTATCTAAAGGCAATATTTCAAAAGAAACACTTTCTGAAAATGTTGGTTCTCAAAAAGGAAAACTTATTCCAACAGATATAGGTATTTTGGTAACAGATTATTTGTTAGATAATTTTCCAAAAATTATGGATTATTCATTTACTGCCGATATGGAAAAGGATTTTGACTTAATAGCAGAAGGCAATAAAGAATGGAGTAAAATTATTCAACAGTTTTATGAGCCTTTTCATAAAGATATTGAGGCTTCAGCAGAAAGCAATACTTTTGTAACTGGAGAACGAGAGTTGGGTATCGAACCAGAATCTGGCAAGTTAATTACAGCAAGATTAGGAAGATTTGGACCTATGGTTCAAATTGGAAGTGCTGAAGATGAAGAAAAACCAAGGTATGCTAAATTAAAATCAGGTCAAAGTATTGAAACGATTAGTCTGGAAGAAGCTTTAGATTTGTTTAAATTACCTTTGTCATTAGGAATTTTTGAAGAACAAGAAGTTTCCGTAAACAATGGTCGTTTTGGTCCTTATGTAAAATTTGGGGAACAATTTGTTGCTTTACCAAAAGGGGAAGACCCGATAAATGTTAGCCTCGAAAGAGCTATCGAAATTATTAAAAATAAGAAAGTAGAAGATGCTCCTATTGCATTTTATGACAATAAACCAATAACAAAAGGTAAAGGTCGTTTTGGACCATTTATTAAATGGAATGATATGTTTATCAATATTCCGAGAGCCTATAATTTCGATACTATCAACGAAAAGGAATGTGAAGAATTAATTCTTAAAAAAATTGATAAAGAAGCCAATCGTTTTATTTTGGAATTCCCTGAAGAGAAAATTTCTGTTGAAAATGGAAGATGGGGTCCCTTTTTACGTTTTAATAAAAAGATGCTTAAATTGACTGGTAAGAAATATACATCTGAAGAGGCTGCGAGTTTGTCATTAGAAGATTTAAAGAAAATGATAGAAGCTCAAGTACCGGGAGCATTTGAAAAAAAACCAAAGAAAGCACCAGCTAAAAAAGCTGCAACAAAGAAAAAATAGTAAATAATATTTATCGTATAGAGAAATGCTTTGTCAATGTTCTGATAATTCATTTATTTTAAATGAATTGAAAATAATGTTTTACATTTATATAGTCTTTTGAGTTTATTGTCTTTTGTACAAGAAATAACTGACTATGTTTGAAAATAAAATATTACATAAGATTAAATCCTTGAATCCTGAAAAGGATCATTGGGAAATTGTACGATTAGCTTTGTTTTATGAATTTCCTTGGGATGCTCAACGAGCATTAGAATTAGCATTGTATAAAACCTATGCTGTACCATCAATTTCCAAAATTTTACATCAAACGAGAGAATTGGAAAAAAATACTGCGAAGCGTTATGATGATACTGATATTTTATTGAGTTTGATAATTGAACATGGTTTAAAAGATGAAAAGGGAAAGGCAGCTTTAGAGCGAATGAATTGGATACATGCCCAATTTAATATTTCCAATGAAGATTATATTTATGTGCTTACAACTTTTGTATTTGATAGCAAACGTTGGATTAATGAATTTGCCTATCGAAAAGTAACACGAAATGAAGAGTTAGCACTTTATCATGTTTGGTTAGAAATTGGTGCAGCAATGGGCATACAAAATATTCCAGATACTTATGAAAAACTAGAACAATTTCATATTGATTATGAACGAGAAAATTTTAAATATAGTGAGCAAAATGTACTTTTGGCGAATGCTACTGAAAATATGTTTTTAAGTTGGTATGTCCCTGAAAGTATGTTTGAAATATTTCGTCCATTTTTACATGCACTAATGGAGCCGCATTTACTTAAAGCTTTTAATCGTACTGAACCACCAAAACAGATTAAAGATTTTGTTAGAAATGCATTGAAAACAAGAAGTTTTTTAGAAAATTTAATTCCCAACAGACCGCCTTTTTTTAGAAGTACAATGGCAAAGTGGCATCATTATAAAGATGGCTATAAAATGGAAGAGATTGGTCCTGAGAAAATCATTTCAAAATGTCCATTTCCACATCATCTTACAAAAGAAAAGTAAATATTTGTTTTTATTTATGAATGATATATATTAGATTAGCATTTAATAAAAAAATATTGATGCGAAGTGTACAGAGTTTAGTTGCCCAGGGAATCATCAGAGCGTTTAGAGAAGTTCTATTTATTCATAAAACAGAAACCAATACACATAGAGTTAATTTTGAACGAATTTCTAATATCATTAAGTTTCCTAGATTTGTAAAAATGGAAGAAACTAAATATGTTGATTTGGATGTCGCTTGGTTTATTCCTAAAAAATTAGATAAAAAGAGAATTATTTTATATTTACACGGTGGAGGATATTGTGTGGGTTCGTATCATTCACATCGAGCATTGATTGCAAGAATAGCAAGAGAAACGCAATATAAAACAATAGCTATAAATTACAGAATGGCTCCAGAAAATCCATTCCCAGCAGCTGTAGAAGATGCGGTTGCCGTTTATAAACAATTGTTAACTGATGGCTATCAAGAAATTATTGTAAGTGGAGACTCTGCAGGAGGTGGTTTGTCATTGGTTCTTACCCATCAAATTTTAAAATTAGGTTTGCAGATACCTAAAGGCTTATTATTACTTTCGCCATGGACAGATTTAACTATGAGTGGAGAAAGTATTCAAACAAAAGTGCAGGATGATGCCTTGATTGCTCCAAATTTAATAGAATTATTTGCCAATAAATATATTAATAAGGATAGTGCAACTAACCCTCTAATATCACCTTTATTTTTAGCATTTGAGAATTTTCCACCTACTTTAATTCAAGTAGGTAGTTTTGAAGTATTGTTAGATGATTCCACACGATTAGCCAAAAAAATGCACGATGCTGGAGTGCATGTTGATTTTGAAATTTATGAAAAACAAATGCATGTTTTTCAGTTTTTAGCAGGAATTGTTCCCGAAGCGAATAGAGCTATAGAAAAAATGGGAAAGTTTACTAAAGTTTTATAATTTAGATTAAAATATTTATTAAATAATATACTATTATGTCATTAGAAGATTTTAAAAAGAAAAAACCTTATTACCAAAGAAGTTGGACACAAGTAAATGCATCAAATTCTTGGAGCATGTTCCGAATTATGAGTGAGTTTGTTGATGCTTATGAGAAAATGGACAAAATTGGCCCATGTATTTCAATATTTGGCTCGGCTCGTACTAAACCTGATAATCTCTTTTATCAAAAGTCAATAACTATTGCCGAAAGATTAGTGGAAGAAGGATATGGTGTGATAACAGGTGGAGGACCTGGAATTATGGAAGCAGGGAATAAAGGTGCAAGAAATAAAGAAGGAAAATCTGTTGGATTAAATATTGAACTGCCACATGAACAAGGACACAATGAGTATATTGATTTTGATAAAATAATTACACATCATTATTTCTTTGTAAGAAAAGTTGTGTTTGTAAAGTATGCCCAAGGCTTTGTGTATTTACCGGGAGGCTTTGGTACTTTAGATGAATTATTTGAAGTATTAACTTTGGTACAAACTAAAAAAATTGATAGAGTTCCTATTGTTTTATTTGGTTCTGATTATTGGGGAGGTTTATTACAATGGATAAAGCATACACTTTTAGAGCAATATCACAATATCAATGAAGAAGATTTGAATTTATTTTTGTTAACTGATGATGTAGAAGAAGCCATACACTATATCAATAATTTCTACGATACTGACCATAGTAGAGAATTGAAACCGAATTTCTGTTAGACGTTTTCTTTATAAATTAAAGATTAAAAACAAATGTAATTTACGATATATTAGAGTAAATTACATTTGTATTCAAGGATAAATTTTTATCTATTTTCCTTTTTCTTATAAACGGAATCGATATACCACATTTCATTTTTATATATAAAATCAACGATAGCTTGTTTGGTTGGCTCATCATATTTTGAAAAAATATTATAACCACGCTCTAATAAACTTTTGCCTAATTTTATACCATCTACTTCTTTTTGTGGGAAAATATGTGGTTTACTTTCCATAGTGTGCGTAACATGATCTAAAATATCTAAAGTTTTCTTTAGTAAAGTAGTGTTCATCATCGCACCAAATAAACTTTTTACATCTATAATAAAGTTTTCAATTTTTACTCTATCTAATTGATACATGGCATCTTCATAATCATCATCAGATATTGGAGGTTTTATGCCATTTTTATTAGCTATTTCTGTCATCGCAGCTTCAAAATCTTTTGCACCCATGAATGAATCTAAAGAATCCATTCCAGCTTTTAATGCAGTCATAAAATGTCTTCCAAATTTGAAAATAGCTCTTGCCATATCGCCAAATAAATTCCAAATTTTTCGTGGTTGTTTTACATAAGCTGCCAAATCCCGAAATGCATCTTCTAACTCTTTTCTTTCTTGTGCTGGTGGATATATAGTCGTTAAAAAATAATTTTTTACCTCTGCAACTACATCTTCTGTAATAGAGTCTGATAGTTCAAATCTGGTTTTTAAATCAGCATATTCATATCTTTTGAGAATCATTTCACGAAACTTTTCTATAATATGATAATCTTGAGTGCTTTCTTGCATTTTATGTGAATTAGATTTGACTAATTTAATATAATTAATTGTATTAAAGTTTGTTTTTCAATTTTAAAATAGAATACTTAGCAAAGGAAAAGTCCATATAATTTTAAATAAAGGAAATTATGAGTGTATTTTTCAAATATATAAAAAATATAAATTTTTATTTTATTCTTGCTCTAATATTTGATGATAATCTTTCGGAATCCATGCTTTCCAACTAGGATGTTTTTTAACAAAACCTACAATCATTGGACATATTGGTATAAATAGCTGATTTTCTGCTTTTAGATGGATAAGTACTTTTTCAATTAATGAACTTGCAACGCCTCGGCCTCCAATTTCCTTTGGGCTAATGGTGTGCGTTAAACTATAAATTCCATTGTGAATTTCAAATTCAATATATGCCATATAGCCATCTACTATCATTTCAAAACGACTTTCAGCATGGTTTATATTGATTGGAGTGTAAATAAATTCTTCTTTCATAAAAAATTAAATTGTCATTGAAAATATTCTTGTTTCTGGTTGTTTGCGTATCATTCTTAAATCAAATGCCATTGCAACGTTTCTTGAAAATGCTCTTCCTTTTTCGGTAATTTTTGCTGTTTTAGTATTAATTTCAACTAAGCCATCTTTCTGCATTTCTTTTAATTTATCTAATACTTCAGGCAATTCAGGAAAACAGTTTTTATCATTAAAGTTTGTTTCTAATTGACACATTAAATTCAAAATATGTTTTCTGATAATTAAATCTTCTTCGGTTAAAATATGTCCATGGTTTACAGGAATTTGACCACTTTCAACAATTGCTTGATAATCTTCAACAGTTTTATTGTTTTGAGCAAACCCATACCAAGAATCTGAAATGGCACTCATACCCAAACCAATCATTAATTGTGTTTTTCCAGAGGAATAACCCATAAAATTTCGATGTAATTTATTTTGAATTAAAGATTGATACAAATCATCGTGTTCTAATGCAAAATGATCCATACCAATTTCAATATAGCCTAAATCTTGTAATAATTGTTTGCCGTTTTCATATAGTTTTCGTTTAGTTTTTCCACTTGGCAAGTCATTTTCATCATATCCACGTTGTCCAACGCCTTTTACCCAAGGTACGTGTGCGTAAGAATAAAATGCTAATCGGTCTGGTTTTAATGCAATCGTTTTACGAATTGTTGCCTCTACCGATTCCCAAGTTTGATGTGGTAAACCAAAAACTAAATCATGTGAAATGCTTTTGTATCCAATTGCTCTAGCCCAATCGGTTACTTTTTGAACATTTTCAAAAGGTTGAATTCTATTAATGGCTTTTTGTACTTTTAAATCATAGTCTTGCACACCAAAACTACAACGCCTGAATCCTAAATCATATAAAACTTCTAAATGTTTTTTAGTTGTATTGTTAGGATGTCCCTCAAATGAAAATTCAGGATTTTCAGCAATTTCCACAGTAGAAAATAGGGCATCTAATAAAACCTTTAAATTTTCTGGAGAGAAAAATGTTGGTGTTCCTCCACCTAAATGTAATTCTTTGAGCTTTGGTGTTGTTTTTTTATTCTTATTGAAAAGTTGTAAATAAAGTTTCCACTCTTTTATAACACTTTCTAAATAAGGTGTTTCTACTTCGTGTCTTTTTGTTATTCGTTTGTGGCATGCACAGAAGGTACATAATTGCTCACAAAATGGAAGATGCATATAAATTGAAATACCTTCAGAATCATTACTTTCTTCAAAAGATTTTAAAACTGAATTTTCCCAATTATTAAACGAAAATGTATTATTATCCCAATATGGAACAGTTGGATAAGAAGTATAACGTGGTCCAGGTATATTGTATTTGTCGATTAAATTACTCATAACTAAAATAGTACACAAAATTACAAATTTTAGATGAGATACTTAATGTTTGTTGGTAGCTGTAAGCTTTAAGACATAAAAATTGTAGAAGCTTAATCCACTTCTATTGAATTTTATTATTTGTAACTTACTTCATTATTGAATGAATTTCTTTGTTTTTATCCAAAGAAGTGAAGCCGTAGCAATTGACAAAATAAAAATGATAGCAAATAAAATAATTGCGGTATTTCCTTGAAAACTTCCGATAAAAGCAGCTACAATTGCACCAATCCCCATTCTAAAAGAACCGCCTAATGCAGAAGCTATTCCAATATTATTTGTAAATGGCACTAAAGAACCAGCAGTTGCATTTGGATTGATAAATCCTATTAAAACGAGAATAAAAAATATTCCACTGGTTAATATTTTATAAGGAATTTGAGGATTTATATAATAAGAAATTGTTGAAGCTAAAGCGATTAATGATAATATTATTGAAGCTATTTTAGCAATTTTGATATAAGGAATATATTTGGTTAAAACACCGTTGCAATAACTACCTGCAATAAAACCAGCCGCATTTACAGCAAATAAAATTGAAAAAGTAGAGTTGTCCAATTTATATAAAGTCATAAATAAAAAAGGAGCTGAGGATATATAAGCAAATAAAATAGACATTACTATGCTACTTGCTAAGGTATATTTTAAAAATATAGGATTTTTTAGTACTTCAAAATATTCTTTAGAAATTTTTTTAATCCTTAATTGATTAGAATGTTTATAAATACTAGTTTCAGGTAAAAAAAAGTAAATTAAAAGAATTACTGAAAATGAGAAAATAAATAAGAAATAAAAAATATAATACCACGTAAAATGAGCAACAAAAAAACTACCTAAACTTGGTGCAATCAAAGGAGCTAATCCCATTACTAATATAATATAAGAAAAGGCTTTCGCTCTTTCATTTTTTTCATACACATCACTAATGATAGCATTTGATGCAACCATACCAACACAAGCACCAAGAGCCTGTATTAATCGCATAGTAATTAATATTGTAATACTGTT
>CAYYMF010000061.1:0-12469 GCA_964472755.1 uncultured Chitinophagales bacterium
ATTTCTAATACTACTTTTTTCAAGCCACAATATTACACTTTCGAATTAGGTCAACATAGAGACAATAATGTAATTTGGGCAAAGTTTTCAAATGAAGTTATTTTCAAATGAACGAACTAACCCTTATTATCTGTACAATTTAGTGGGATAAAAAATTCTGTTACCTAGTTAAATCGGCAACTCAATTTTATTGTGTTGTCGATTTTTCTTTTTAACTGCATCTCACCAGCTTTGAAAGTTGAAATATATTCTTAAAAATTTAATCATTAAGCTTCAATACTGATATTTCTCTCGCCATCAATATTTTCTAATTTAATTTTTACATATTGCTTTGGTATTAGATTTAAAAAATCATTTGGCCACTCAATTAAACAAATATTGTTGCTATATAAATAATCTTCTAAGCCAATATCAAAAGCTTCTTCTTCGCTGTTTAATCGGTATAAGTCTATATGAAATAATTTTTGATTGCCATATTTATATTCTTGAACTATGGAATAGGTGGGAGAGCTAACTTTATCTTCTATACCTAATGCTTTGCAGAATTGAGTAATGAGTGTCGTTTTTCCAGCACCAACTTCTCCAAAAAAACAAAAAATTGTATATTTTTCAGTAAATTGTAATAATTCTTGTACTACAATTTCTAAATCGGCTATATCTTTTACTTTGAAAACCATTTCCTTAATGTGAAATAAAATTAAATCCCAAAATAAAGCTAAATTTATTACTATATTTAACTTTATAATGTATTTTTGCAAAAAATAATATTTAAAATGGCAATTCCTCAATTTAATCATTTAACAGAAGAAGAAGTACAATTATTATTAGATGCTCCCGCAATTATTACACTATTGATTGGAACAGCTGATGGAAATATGGATGATAAAGAAATTGCAGCAGGATTAAGCTCTGTAATTGTAAGAAAAGAAAGCAATGACGCATTACTACAACCATATTATGAAGCAGTAGATAAAAATTATGACCAAAGATTATTTGATTTTAGTAATCAATATAAAGATAAAGAGCAAAGAACGCAAGAGCTTTCTGATGTATTAGCTGGATTAAATGATATTTTAGCTAAAGTAGATCCATTATTTACAACAGTATTGGTAAAATCTTTAAAATCATTTGCTAAAGAGATTGCACAAGCTTCTGGTGGAATGGCTGGCATTGGTTTAATGGCAATTTCTAATGAAGAAGAGCATTTAATTAGTTTGCCGATGATTACGGTAAAATAAATTCTAATGGAAATAATATCTGACAAACGCCCAATACCAGAAGAGTTAAAAAAACTCCAAGGCTTTGTCAAGTTAATGGATGCTCAATTTCGTATTCCTGGTACTAATTTTAGATTTGGTATAGATCCATTGTTGAATTTAATTCCTTATGGAGGAGCTGCAGTTGGTTATGCAATTGGTATATACTTAATGTTTGCAATGTATAAAAATGGAGCAAGTTCAAAAGTAATGGGTAAAATGATATGGAATGTAAGCATTGATGCTTTAGTCGGTGCAATTCCTGTTTTGGGTACTTTTTTCGATTTTTATTATAAGGCTAATAAACGAAATATGGTATTAGCTGTGGAACATTTTGAGGAAGGAAAGCATAAAGGCAGTATTTTGCCTTACTTAATTCCGATAATGATTGCATTTTTTTTGGTTTTAGCAGCTTCAATTTACGTAACAATACAAGTATTTCAGTTTTTATTCCAACTTTTAGGAGGATTAACTTTATAATCTATCCACCGCAACCAATTAATCTATTTGGATTTTTTGCTACTAACTCTTCAAGTTCTGGCATTAACGGTGTTGGTATTGATGATATTTCAGTAGTATCATTTGTGTCAGTAGATACCTGCTTTAAAAGTTCTATTTTTAATTTCTCCTCAGGATTGTCTATTTTTTCTAATAAACTCATATCTTAAATAACAAGAAATTGCACATTTTGTTTATAATTAATTAGAAATATTTATAAAATTATTTATAGCTTTATATTGATGAGTAAGTTATATCGCCTCAGATGAATATAAAAAGTAACACTATGCTAAAAAAGTTATTCTTATTATTTTGTATTTTTATAGTCAATTTGACTTATGCAGAATGGTTAAATAAATCTTTCAAACATAATAATCTAACAAGAGAATATCGTGTTTATCTTCCAGATAATTATGATGAAACAAAGGTGTATAAGTTAGTTGTTGGAGTTCATGGTTTGGGTAGTAACATGACGGATTTCTCAGCTGCTTTTTATAATTTTTGTAAAATTGCGGATACCGCAGATATTATTTTGGTTTTTCCACAAGGTTATGATAAATTTTTCTTAGGAAGAGGTTGGAATGCAGGAGCTGGTACACTTGGTCAATATCCGAGTGCTGGAATTGATGATAAAGGTTTTATCAACGCAGTTACCGATTCAATTCAAGCCAACTATCCAATCGACAAAAATAGAACGTATCTTTTTGGATTTTCAAATGGTGGATTTATGGTTCAGCGTATGGCGTGTGAATCGAATGAAAAATTTGCAGCTATTGCTTCAATTGCAGGAACAATAGGTAATAAAATTACACATTGCAATCCTGGCAGATTTCTGCCTATTTTACATTTTCACGGAACAAGTGATTTGAATGTTGGATATTATATTACTTTGTTTGGCTTAAATGTCGAAGATATGTTGTCTGTTTGGAAGAAAAATAATCAATGTTCCAATCAATCGCCACTTCGTACTGATATACCAAATGTAAAAAACGATGGCTTGACTGTTGAGCATTATGTATATCAGAATTGCAAACAACCAGTTGAATTGTTTAAAGTAAATAATGCAGAACATATTTTATTAAATCAAGAAAATAATGATATCGATTATTCAGTAGAAATGTGGAAGTTTTTTAGTCCACATACATTGAATGAAACTGAAGTAATTTCAGCTAATCATCAATTTAAAATGAAAGAAAGTATTAAAATATTTCCTAATCCTGTTCGTAATTTATTGACAATAGATATTGCTACTTCTGAGTTTCAAAATAATATTGAAATTAATATATTAGATATAAACGGAAAACAAGTTTTAACTATTGATAGCAATAGCAATCAAGTACACCAAATTGATTGTAGTAAATGGTCAAATGGTACATATTTTATTAAAATAAGCGATGACACAAATTTTAGTATTACTAAATTTAATGTAATACACTAATTGCTCCAAAAACTTTCCATTATCTTTGCATCGGATTATGGCAAATGCTTTGCAAAATATTAGACAACTTTCTTTAGAAGAATTACAGGCTGCGATGAAAGATTTGGACGAACCTAAATTTCGTGCAAAACAAATTTATGAATGGCTTTGGAAGAAATCGGCAACTGATTTTGAGTCAATGACAAATTTGTCTAAGCCTTTTAGAGAAAAATTAGCAGAAAAATTTACAATACTTCCTATAACATTATATTCTGCACAACATTCAAATGATGGTACTATAAAATCTGCTTTCCAATTGCATGATAAACATTTTGTAGAAGGTGTTTTGATACCAAGTACAGATAGAGCAACAGCTTGTGTTTCCTCTCAAGTTGGTTGTAGTTTGGCTTGTAAATTTTGTGCTACAGGATTTTTAAAAAGAGAACGAAATCTCGAAGCAGATGAAATTTACGACCAAGTCGTTTTTATTAATCGTCAGGCACAAGAAAGTTTAGGTAGGAATTTGACGAATATTGTATTTATGGGAATGGGAGAGCCACTATTAAATTACAGCAATGTCATGGAAGCAATCAATAAGATTACATCAGAAGATGGTTTGAATATGGCAGCCAAACGCATTACAGTTTCGACAGCTGGTATCTCCAAAATGATAAAAAAAATGGCTGATGATGGTGTTCGTTTTAATTTGGCACTTTCACTACACGCCGCAGATGATGAAAAACGAAATGCTATTATGCCCATTAATGAACAAAACAATATAGCGTCTTTAATGGAGGCACTTATCTATTTTGAAAGTAAAACGAAAAGTGAAATTACTTTTGAGTATATTTTGATGAGAGATGTTAATGATAGTATTGAAGATGCTAAAAACTTAGTGGCACTTTGCAAACAAATACCTAATGTAAAAGTAAATTTGATTGAGTACAATACAGTAGAAGGTGTGGACTTGCATCGTTCATCTGTAGAAAAACAAGAGTCTTTTAGTAAATACCTAAGTTCACAAAGAGTTATAGCCAACATTCGTAGAAGTAGAGGAAAAGATATTGATGCAGCTTGTGGTCAATTAGCTAATAAAATGAAATAAGTTATTATTTCTTAAATTAAAATGTTAGCTATTTTTTTATAAGTTATAAAATTTATTTTTGCAAAAAAAATAAAAAATGCTATTAGTTGATGTATTTCCAAATTTATTAGATCCTTCAGTTATTATATCTTTACTAACTTTAGCATTTCTTGAAATTGTCTTAGGAATTGATAATATTATTTTTATTTCAATAGTTTCGGCTAAATTACCAAAAGCCCAACAACCAAAAGCGAGACAAATAGGGTTGCTTTTGGCATTGTTTTTTAGAATAGGCTTATTATTTGGTATTACTTATATTATAAAATTGACCAATCCTTTATTTTATTTGCCATTTATTGAAGATAATGACCAACCAATTGGTATTAGTGTCAAAGATTTAATTTTATTGTTAGGTGGATTCTTCTTAATTGCAAAAAGTATTTCTGAAATACATCATAAATTAGAAGATTCCATTGAGCAAGAAATTGTTGCTAACCAAAAAAGTACTGCTAGTAAAGCAGTAGCTTCATTTGGTACTGTTATCGTTCAAATATTATTGATTGATGCGGTGTTTTCTATTGATTCTATTTTAACGGCAATTGGTTTAGTGAGTAATGTTTGGATAATGATTTTTGCCGTAATAATTTCAATGGTTATTATGATGATTTTTGCGAATCCTGTAGCTGAATATATTGACAAAAATCCTACACTTCAAATTTTAGCATTGGCTTTCTTAGTGGCTATTGGTATTATCTTAATTGCAGAAGGGTTTCATCAACATATTAATAAAGGTTATATTTATACTGCAATGGCCTTTGGTTTATCGGTTGAGTTTTTGAATATGCGTTTAAGAAAGAATAAAAAGTATATTCAATTAAATGATCAAGATACATTGAATGACAAAGTCGTAAATTAAAGCAGATGGATAATGTTTTAGAACATTATCAAAATAATAAAAAAAGGCTGTTCAAAATATTTAGGACAGCTTTTTTTTTAATGCTTATTTGTCTTTCAATAAATTCTTAAATAGCTTTTCAAATTTCTCCACTTTTGGTTGAATGACAATTTCACAGTAAGGGTTGGAAGTGCTATTTTCTTCAAAATAATTCTGATGGTAATCTTCTGCTTTATAGAAATTAGAAATAGGAACAATTTCAGTAACTATTGGTTGTTTGTAAATTTGATTTAAAGCTAATTCGGAAATAACTTCAGTTGCAAGTTTCTTTTGCGTTTCATTATGATAGAAAATTACACTTCTATATTGTGTGCCAACATCGTTGCCTTGTCTGTTTAATGTAGTAGGGTCGTGGGTTGCAAAGAAAACTTTTAATAACTCTAAATAGCTTATTTCAGATGGATTAAAGGTTAATTGAATTACTTCTGCATGACCTGTATTGCCTGTGCAAACTTCTTTATAAGTTGGATTTTTTGAATGTCCGCCTGCATATCCAGATTCTACTTTTAGTACGCCATTAATTCTACTATAAACAGCTTCTGTACACCAAAAACAACCACCACCAATGGTCATAGTATCTGATGTTTTTGTAATTTCAGGCTCAAATTCTAAAGAAACAGAATTGACACAATACCGAAGTCCAGTTTTTGTTGGACCATCATTAAAAACATGTCCTAAATGACTGCCACATTTACTGCAAGTGATTTCTACACGTTGCATGCCATGAGAATTATCTTGTGTATAAGTAATTTTTCCTTTTTCTATTTCGGCATCAAAACTTGGCCAACCACAATGGGCATCGAATTTAGCATCACTTTTAAATAGTTTTTCACCACAACCTTTGCAGGTATAATATCCATTTTCTTTATGCATTAAGAATTTGCCTGTAAATGGCTTTTCTGTTCCTTTTTCTCTTAAAATATAATATTCTTCATCACTAAGTTTTGCTTTCCATTCTTGTTCAGAAAGGAGAGGTGTTTTGTTGTCAGTAGGCATAACTTTAAAATTTTCTTTAGAAGATAAATTAGTACAAGCAGTAATGATAATAAATGATATTAGAATGTAATATGATTTTAGCATCTTATTCAATCATTTTTTTTGCTCTAATTCTACTCAAGGTTTCTTGTGAAATTCCTAAATAAGAAGCAATATGTTTTAAAGCAACTATATTTAATAAATCTGATTTTTTTTCAATAAAACTCATATATCTTTCTTCTGCAGATAAAAATAAAACATTGTGCGAATGAGCTAAAAACATAGCATAATAACTTTCAATCATTTTTCTACCCAATAATTGCAATTGAGGATGAAAAGCATATATTTTTTCTAATTTGCTGTAAGAAGTTTCTAAAACGATAGTTGTTTTTAATGCTTCGTAATTGTTATTATTAGGATTGCCAGTTAGAATATGATAAACAGGCATAAAAACGCCATTTTCTTCAATAAACCAATTCGTAATTTCTTTATTTTCTCTGTGATAATAAATACGTACTAAGCCATCTACGATATAACATACTTTATCTATATTTTCAGTATCACTGATTATTAGCTCTTTCTTTTTGTACTTTTTAAGTTTAAAAATATCAACTAAAATATTTATGATTTCTTGGTCTAAATTAAACTGCTGGCTTAAGAAATTGACCATTTTAAGTTTGGCATCGTTTTCCTTTATAACTTTGCGTTTCTTCATACTTTAATATAACAAAAAAGTTCCAACTTTGTTGGAACTTTTTTATATTTTTTATATTATTTTTTGAGAATTAATTACTTAACAATTTTTTCCTTAATTCTAGAAGCTTTACCTTTTAACTCTCTAATATAGAATATTTTAGCTCTTCTTACTTTACCAACTTTGTGTACTTCTACTTGAGCGATATTTGGTGAAAAATAAGGGAAGATACGTTCAACACCAACACCATTTGAAATTTTACGTACTGTGAATGTTTTATTTACGCCAGTGCTATTAATTTGAATTACATCTCCTTTAAAAATCTGAACTCTTTCTTTGTTTCCCTCTTTGATTTTATAATGTACACTCACATTGTCACCTGCTTTAAATTCAGGATGCTCAACATTAGCAACTAAACTCTTTTCTAATTCTTTAATCTTATCCATTGTAATGTAATTTAAGTAAATTGAGTGGCAAAGGTAATTTTATTTTCTGAATTATCCTAATTTTTTATTAGATTTCATTTTCTCTTAACAAGTCAGGTCTTCTGGCTTTTGTTCGTTCAATACTTTGCTCATATCGCCATTCTTCAATTTTTTTTTCGTGTCCTGATAAGAGTATTTCAGGAACTTTCCAACCCTTATAATCTGCTGGTCGAGTATAAACAGGTGGAGCTAATAAATTATCTTGAAATGAATCGGTTAAGGCACTCGTTTCATCATTTAATACACCTGGAATTATTCGTCCAATAGCATCAACAATCATAGCTGCTGGTAATTCTCCTCCTGAAAGTACAAAGCTGCCAATAGAAATTTCTTTGGTAATAATATGTTCTCTTAATCGTTCATCTATACCTTTGTAATGACCACATACAATGATGATATTTTCTTTTAGAGATAAGCTATTCGCAATGGCTTGATTGAATAATTCGCCATCTGGTGTAGTGTATAGAATTTCATCGTATTTCCTTTCTTTTTGCAAATGTTCTATACAATTTAAAATAGGTTCTATCATCATTACCATACCTGCACCACCACCAAATTGATAATCATCAATTTGTTTTTGTTTGTGGTTGGTATAATCTCTAATATTATGGATTTGAACTTCCAACAGCTGTTTTTCAATAGCTCTCTTTAAAATTGAATGTTCAAAAAAACTATTCAATAAATTTGGAACGGCACTTAAAATATCAATTCTCATCCTAAAAATATTTCAAAATAATTTTCTGGTAAATTTAATACTATTTTTTGTTCATCAGGATTTATCTCCACCAAAAAGTCTTCGTTTAGTGGAATTAAAACTTCCTTTTTTTGGATAGAGGTTACTAACATAATTTGTTGTGGCATTTCCAATATATCGAGTACTTTTCCAATTTTTTGTGTTTGGTTATATATTGTAAAATGAATTAATGTCTCATCAGTAATTTGTTTTTTCCATTTTTTTACTTGCTGGCTATCCATTAATACTTCAAACCCACAAAGATTTTGAGCGACTTCTCTTGAATCTACTTCTTCTAATTTTAGTATAATTTCTTGTTCTCCTGATTTTTGGATAGACTCAACGAAATAGGGAAGTTGATTAATAAAAAAATGCTTACTTTTCAAAGCTTCTTTAATGAATAACGATTCAATAAAAACTCTTAGATTGCCGTTTGTGCCGTGCGTTTTTAAAACTTTTCCTATTTGTATATTTTGGTTGTTCATTGTCTAAATAAAAAAATCCTGATCATAAAGATCAGGATTATAACTTAATTTATTTTAATATTATTCTGCACTTTCTTGTGGTGCTTCAGTTTCTTCAGCAGGAGCTGCTTCCTCAGCAGGAGCTTCTTCAACTACTTTTTTCGCTTTTCCTTTAGCATTTACAGCAATAGCATGTTTTGCTTTTTTATCAGCATCAGCTTTTGCTTTGTGTTCTGCTACTTTGCCATCTTTTGCATCTACCCAAGCATTAAATTTAGTTTCTACTTCTTCAGCTGCAAATAAACCTAATTTTACACCTCTTAATAAATGGTTTTTGTATAAAACACCTTTGTATTTAAGGATTGCTTTAACCGTGTCTGATGGTTCAGCACCAGTTTGTACCCATTTTACTGCTTTGTCAATGTCTAATACGATTGTAGCAGGAATAGAAGTTGGATTGTACGTTCCAATTTGTTCGATGAATCTACCATCTCTTTTTGCACGGCTGTCCGCAGCTACAATTTTGTAGAATGGTTGTCCTTTTGAACCGTGTCTTTGTAATCTTAATCTTGTTGCCATAAAAATGTTATTTTGTTTTTAGTTTGCTTTTGCTGAAAAATCAGCCTTGCAGTTTTAAACTTTGAGGTGCAAAGGTAATAATATTATTGATAACTTGTATATTACAATATTATTACCCTATTTGCCTCAATTTTATTAGTCAATATAATTATATGCTTCTAATGTCAAGAACTCTTCTAAAGTATCTTGTAAGCTCATTTTTGAAAATAATTCAATCGCTAAATCAAATTTGGTAGCCGCATATTTATCGCCGAAACTTGATTTATAAGCATCTTTTTGTTCATCGATTAGTTTCTGAACTAATTCTTTTGTTACTTTAGTTCCATCATCTAATTTAGCATCTTCGTGGTGTACCCATTGCCAAACTTGTGTTCTAGAGATTTCAGCAGTTGCTGCATCTTCCATCAAATTATGGATTGGCACACAGCCATTTCCTCTTAACCAAGCTTCTAAATATTGAATACCTACGTCGATATTGTTTTTTAAACCACCTAATGTAATTGTACCTTCAGGAACTTGTAATAAGTCAGCCGCTGTAACATGAACATCTTCACGCTTATTGAAAATTTGGTTTGGTGTTGGCATGTATTCATTAAAAATATCCATTGCAATTTGAACTAAACCAGGATGTGCTACCCAAGTACCATCATGTCCAGCTTTTGCTTCACGTTCTTTATCTTCACGTACTTTTGCCAATGCAATTTCATTCGCTTCAGGATTATCTTTAATTGGAATTTGAGCTGCCATTCCGCCCATTGCAAATGCTTCTCTTTTGTGACAAGTTTGAATCACTAATTCTGAATAAGATTTCAAGAAATGTGTTGTCATCGTAACTTGTGTTCTATCTGGAACTAAGAATGCTTTATTTTTTACAGTACGTTTGATGAAGGAGAAAATATAATCCCAACGACCACAATTTAACCCAGCAGAGTGTTCTTTTAATTCAAATAAAATTTCATTTAACTCAAATGTCGCAACGATAGTTTCTATCAATACCGTTGCTTTAATAGTACCTTGTGGTACACCTAATGCATTTTGTGCATCAACAAAAATATCATTCCATAACCTAGCTTCTAAATGCGATTCCATTTTTGGTAAGTATAAATATAATCCACTACCAGTTTCTAATCTTTGTTTTACATTGTGGAAGAAATATAATGCAAAATCCCAAATACCACCACTCACTTCTTCGCCATCAACAACAACATGTTTTTCTAATAAATGCCAACCTCTTGGACGTACAAATAAAGCAGCATGTTTTTCGTTTAGTTTGTATTCTTTTCCATTGGCTTCGTTTACAAAAGAAATTACCTTTCTGTTTGCATCTCTTAAGTTTACTTGTCCTTGGATATTATTTTCCCAAGTAGGTGCATTTGAATCCTCAAAGTCAGCCATGAAAACTTTTGCACCAGAGTTGAGTGCATTAATAATCATTTTTCTATCTACTGGACCAGTTATTTCAACTCTTCTATCTTGAATATCAGCAGGAACTGGAGCTACTGTCCAAGCTGATTCTCTAATTTCTTTTGTTTCAGGTAAAAAATCAGGTAATTCGCCAGCATCTAAACGAACTTGGCGTTCCACTCTTTTTTGTAATAATTCTTTACGTCTTGCATTGTGTTTTCTTTGTAATTTTGCAAAGAATGTAACTGCTTCGGGCGTAATGATTTCTGCCCATTCAGGTCTGTATTCACCTTTAATCTCGATACCTTCTAATTGAGGATATTGTGCCATGATATAATATTGTTTAGTTTAAAAATCAAATAATCGCAAATATAAGGAATTATAATGTCTAATAAAAATTGAGATGTTAAGCCAATTTTAAACTTAGTTATCTTGGAATAAATCTGTACAATGTTCTTAAATGTAGAAATATTAAAAGACAATCATTAGAAACTCAATAAAGAATATTCATTATTGTGAACTTTTGCTTGATAGAATAAGTGTATCTACTATTATTTTTATAAATATTTATAACTTGTTTTTGGATTGATGTTTTTTAATGTTTCATAGATTAGGGTAATTACAGCTTCCACATCAGATTTTGCGACTGTTTCAACAGTTGTATGCATATATTTTAAGGCTAATGAAATCAAAGCACTAGGAACGCCAGCATTGCCATAAGCAAAAGCATCGGTATCTGTACCAGTACTTCTACTTGCGGCATCTCTTTGAAAAGCAATTTCGTTTTGCTCGGCAGTATCTAAAATTTGTTCTCTTAAAATATTATGTACAGCTGGACCATAAGTAATCACTGGACCATTGCCACATTTAAAATCACCACTCACTTTCTTGTCAATCATTGGTGTTGTTGTATCGTGGCAAACATCTGTAATGATAGCTAAATTTGGTTTAATTCTTTCTACCACCATTTGGGCACCACGTAATCCAATTTCTTCTTGGACAGCATTAACAACATATAATGCAAAAGGCAACTTATCCTTATTTTCACTAATCAGACGAGCTACTTGAGCAATCATAAAACCACCCATTCTATTATCTAAGGCTCTTCCTGTATAGAATTTATTGTTGAGTATCATCAATTCATCTTCATAAGTAATGACTGTTCCAACATGTATGCCCATATCTTCTACTTCTTTTTTATTAGCGGCACCTACGTCAATTGTAATATTTTTTACAGAGGGAGCTGTATCTTTAGAGGCATCTCTTAAATGAATTGCAGGCCAACCAAAAATACCTTTTACAATTCCTTTTTTGGTGTGTAAATTTACTCTTTTTGATGGTGCTATCATGTGATCGCTACCACCATTTCTAATCACATTGATTAAGCCATCTTCGCCAATATAACTTACAAACCAAGAGATTTCATCGGCGTGTGCTTCAATCACTACTTTAAATTTTGCTTCAGGGTTGATGATGCCATACGTTGTACCATAATAATCTACTTCATATTTATCAATATATGGTTTGATATAATCTAACCAAATTTTTTGACCTTCAGATTCGAAACCAGTAGGTGATGCATTGTTGAGGTATTTGAATAGAAAATTCTCTGCTTTTTTGTCTATTGAATAGATAGCTTGTTTTGTTGTTTTTTTAGAACTTGTTTTGCTTTTTGCCATAAAGGTTGAATTAAGAACAACAAATGTAAATATTATTTCAATTTTATAATTGCTAAAATTGTTTAATAAATTTAAAGCGTTTTTAAACTTCTGAATTTTAACCCGAATTATTCAATAGATATTCTATTGCAATCGAAAATGCTTACAAAATATAACGCTACGCTAACTTTTGCTCATTTACCATAGAGGTTGCTATGTTTCAATCGCAAAAGTTTATATTTTATTGGTGTTTTCACTTTCATAACG
>CAYYMF010000062.1:0-12467 GCA_964472755.1 uncultured Chitinophagales bacterium
GAGGCTCTCCGCAGAGCGAAGTTCAAGTTCCCCGGGAGACAGAAGATCATGAGATCCAACAAGTGGGGGTTCACAAAGTTCGATCGTGATGTGTATGTTAGAGGACGCAAGGAGGGATGGCTGGTTCCTGATGGATCCTCTATTAAATATATCTCGGAGCACGGCAGACTGACCGCCAAGAACTCCGTCACCCACGGCACTGCCGAGGAGACTGCTTAATTGAAGTGTTTTTCTTTAATAACGTGGAGATAATGTATTTAAAACGCCTTTTTTTATTTAACATTAAATACACAATCGCAATTCGTGATAATAAGTGATTTTTAGACACGCCAGTCCCGCAGTAGATTATATAGTGAATGAGTACAATTCCTAAGAACAAAGAGCTCGAGTTCATTCATATATTTACAAACTTGAGACAATACACAAAGCTAACGCGTCGATCGCTCGAGCACTTGTTTCAGTGGATTGAACGTCTGAACCTTTACAATCCCTGCCGCTCCACCAAAAGCAACCAGATGTTGTGCGCCGCATTTAAAAATTACATCGCGACTGGCTTCGTAGAGCAGTGTCGAGTCAATGGCGTGTAGCGCCACAGAATTCTTCTCACTGAAAGTCTCCACGCAGTAGTTCTCGGGAGTAAAGACATCTGTGCCTCCACTCACCAGTACCATCCCAGCAGATTCACTCCCTCCACTCCCGCCATTCTCCCTCACCGTGGTGACATCCAAGACGCGGAACAACTCAATGAGCACCTCGGGGGTAGTGCCGATCTTGGGCATCACCAGATTCGGGGCAAACCCGCCGCGGACCGATCCATCCGAAGATACAGACAGCAGGAATGGGCTCGTTCCATCCCCTTTTAGTGAGTGCACTTTCCATGCTGCACCGAACCGGTTCACGTGCGAGTACAGCGTCACCCTCGTCTTGGCGGTGGGGAAGTTGCCCAGAGAGTCGTAGGACACCTGGACGCAGATAATGGAAAGAGTCTGATCAACAAAGAAGAAGGTGCTGAGACACGAGGACGACGCGTAACTGACGCACCGAGGTATCGTCAGTGCAGCAGAAATAAATGCCCATTCCTGTTGGATCCCACTCTGCATGCGTCACTGCTGCGTAACCAGTCTTGCGGAATACCGGAAGATACAAACGAGTCCTATGCCAGATCTGAGGATGCAACCAGAGTACATCAGACCAAGAAGGCGTAATGACTCTGCGACTGCAGCTGTGGCCCTACCTTGATGTAGTTGTCCGCGCACCCGCCAACCAGAATGAAGTCGCGATTCGAGGGACACACCTGCACCGACCGCACCGCGGCGAAGGCCGGGAGGCTGTCGTCCACCTGTGCGTCCACAAACTGCATGATCGGTCGAGACAGCACCACTGGGTAAACGAACTGCAGTGGCGGTAGCGGCGAGGGAGCACCGGTGGAAGAAGAGGATGACGCAGAGGGAGCGCTCGCTGCAGACGGAAGAGTGTTGCGAATAAACAAGAACAAGTGTAATAGGCATTTATCATCTTACCAGCGGGTACAACGCCCTCGTCCTGCCTCAAGTACGGGGCCAGGTTCCATATCGTGACGGACCCATCCATCATACCGCATACGAGCTGCAGCGGTCGATGGGGGTCCCAAGAGGCACAGCTGACCATGCTCCGCTCAAATCGGATCTCGCAGCGACATACAGCGGCCTCGTCAAACAGCGGTACATCCAGCGGGTTCAATGTGGTCGTCGGAGCCATGGGCCTCGGCAGGATCAGGACAAGGCAGGACCCATCGCCGCAGACCACCGCCAGTGCGCCCAGAAGGGTGGATGAGCCGCTGCACGAGAGCGACGCTGGGCTCCAGCACAGGCCCCAGGTCGGCCCACGATTGTTCAGCGCCACGCAGTACGCCAATCTGGCGGTGGGTCCCTTCTGTGCTCCAGGAAGTGAAGTGGCGCCGGACGATTGCCCTTTTGCATTGCCTCTGGCTTTTGCACTACTTGTGACTTTAGCACTGCTTGAGACTGTTTGGCCTATTGATGGCATGGGTTTGGGCTTGCGGCCTCTCTTGCTAGGAGTAGGCGCCTTGGTGCCGTCATCACTGAGAATGGCCCGCTCAATGGCAGCATCCGCCTCGGCTCCCGTCAGAAGAGGCTGGCCCTGGATACCTTCCTGCGGGACTGCGGCGACCGACCGAGTGGACCTCCTAGCAGCCCTTGCGGTCGCTTCAACTTCTTTTATCGACGCTTCTTTGTCCACGCTGCTTTCGCTGTCGGAATACACCAGCTGTCCGCCGCTTTCAGTGTCACGCACTGACACGCTTAACCGGCCTGTACCACGGTCAATGGCTGGCCCACCGTCAGCGCCATCCTCGTCGACATCATCAGCAATAACTCGGGCAGGCTCTTTGGCCTCACCGACGATGGAGTCGACTTTGTCTAAATCGTCGTTTTCTTCGCTCTGAGGCTTTTTCCTGGGTCGACCGCGTGGCTTCCCAGAAAGAGGCTTCACTGTATGATTTTTCCCTGGAGTACCGTCAGTATCTTTGCTCTGATCAACTGCTTCATCCATGATACCAATGGAACCAGCAGCAGGATCGGGTGACGACAGAACGTGCTCAACTGCGTCTGACCCAGCAGCAGCAGTTGTAGCTACTGGCTTGACCTTTGGAGGCCTACCGCGCCTTTTCGCAGGAGGAGCTTCATCGCCTTTAACATCCTGGGATTCTGGAACAGCGGACCGTCCGCGCTTATTCGTTTCTTTTCGCTGCAATTCCTGCACGTTATCCTCCGTTTGCTCATCACCGCTGTCGCCGCCACTGCAGCAGTTGTCTGTGCTCTCATCGTCTTCCTCGCTTGATTCCTCCGACTCCTCCGACTCTTCTTTCCTTTTGCGGCTCTTGCGCGGCGCGGTCTTCCTTTTTGGCTTTGCAATCTCATTGCCATCAGCATCCAACTCGACCGCATTCTTGCCTTTGCCCGGCAGCCGCTTCCACTTGCCCCTCATCTCGATTACGTTCCCGTCCGCATCATACACTCTCTGCCGCTTGCCATTTAGTTGACTGGCCTTGCCTGCTGCCTTGGCCGCGGCAAGCTCCTCGGGCGTCTTAAAACGGCCCGAAGGCTTTTTCTTGATCTGGTTCTGCGCAGGCTTGGCGTTACGGGTGTCTTCCTCGGAGGACTCCTCGCTGTCTGCACAACTGCCGGCCACCATTGTGGAGGTAGCAGATTCTAGTGTGGGCACTGCCCACGGCTGCTCTGCGCTCCTAGAGTTCACCTGCACTTCGCCACCGATACACCAGATCTGCAGTATATTATGGGAAGTATCCGCGTCCCCGATATTGCGCTGGAAGTCGCTACCCACGCCGTATCGACCATCTGTGGTGGCCTCCACTGGCACTGGACAGGCTGGTTGTCTCTGGGCATGGGAAGAAGAGGACACCTCAGCATTTGGTCGACTATCTGTTGTCTTGACGTCAACACTATCCTGTGGTGACGGCCAGCCGAATCGCGACAGACCAACTGCAAGATATCGCGAATAATTCACTTGTTTGTTCCTACATCTTCTGCCACTCACAGCTTTACCAGACACCACAGCATCTTCCGGGACAAAAGACAACCCCCATATTGGTCCGCCAGCATTAATGTAAAGCTCAATGTCCGTGCATGTCACAGTGGAAAACTCATAAGTCGTGTTGTCTCTCGCGCGATCGCGTTTCATTGCCAATCTCTCAGCTGCTGATGACAAATCAACAACTTCCGCACATCGCTTCACTGTTTCTGGAGATGAAACAACAGCACTAAATGCAGATATTTGTACAGGCGCCATGTTTCCCTCTTGGATACTTATAGAAGGTGGGACTGTGAAGCCGTAGCGGGACAACCAATCGGACAACTTTCCACTTCGCGTTGAATCAAGCGATACCTCCCGAAATTCAATGCTTTTTGCTTGAGTCAAACAGATTTCTGATGACTGTACTGCTTTACTCACGGGTTCTTCCCATGCCCAACGATCTCTTAGGTAAACATAGGTTTTTATATTGATTCGAGAGCTTCCGTCCTCTTTTTTCACTGATTTCTTTTTAGCTTTCTTCATAGTGACATCTTCGGGTAGATTCATCTTTTTATACTGCTAAAACTATGACTTAGCGAAGCGTATGTGTTGCACTGTTGTACTTCTTGTAAGCCATTGCATATACACCTGGTACAGCATGCACAATACTGTAGGTACATACTGCTGTAAATGCATTACCACTGTACCAATACTAGTGTACTAAACCACGACGGTAAAAGTTCTCCATCCAACAACACCAAACACCGACAAGGATACAGACAGAACAGCCGGTGCGAAAGTCCAGTCGCTTGCAAAATATCGCTCCAGAGTCTTCTGGTTTAGTAGCATCAGAGCCCGAATCTGATACCGAAGTTGGTGTCATCACGGTAGATGAAGGTGTGCGTTATGATATCATGCCTCTGGAGTCGGACGAGCTAGACGACTTTGAGTTCGAGGTGTACGCGGCGCTACGGAAGTGGCGACTACTGAAGTCACGTGAGTTGCAGACGGAATCCTACAAGATCTGCCAGAACAGAACTCTGGCGGAGATGGTCAGGCGAAGAAGGAACGACTCTAATTGGGCTGCACCGATACATGTCTCATCATCAGACACGTCCACTAAAACGCCGCCAGATGTAGCTGGCAATGCCACAGACGAACGAGATGCATCAAGGAATAGTAACACAGCCGAGGCAAAGTCGGACAGTGACGCCGACGGTACTGCTTCCCAAAACATTTCTACAAGGGGTGACAGCGTTACAAAGGACCACGAAGACAGTCCCACTCGCGGCAGCACCAGGTCCGTGCGTGAGGACCTGTTGGAGTGCTGGGGCGTCGGTCCGTCCAAGGCCAGAGAGGGTGGGTACGGTCACGAGCTGATCGCTCTGCTGGATGGGGACGAGCAGCTGAAGAGCCTCCTGCAGCAGTCGAGGGATGCCGAGCGAAAGACGCAACCACAGTCGCAGGAGCCAGGACAGCCACGAGAGTGCGCGCCAATTGAAGTAAAAACAGCACGGTAGCATGGAAACAGGAATTCGCTTTCCACCGGACAAAACTATATATTTATTTAATATTGGTTGGTTTAACAATGTGAATGGTCTACATTATGTAATACAACTGCAGTTTTCGTTTTACTCACAGTGTTTATGCTTTTATACCTCATAACACACAACGAGACGCGTACACGGTATACATTCTTCGCCGGTCCACACATAATGGTACCGGTAACAAAATACTGGTTCTGAGAGACAGCATCACTATCTTTATATATTTTCATAACACAACATCACACATACTATAAGCATATAGCGCAAATAAAACTATGTGGCGATAAGTCAACAGTGCAAAGTGGTGTCTCTTACTTATTGAATAATGTTTAATAGTTTTTTCGCCAGATTAAGGCTCCACCATTTCCCAGTCGTTGCCACTGTAAGATATCAATCCTTCCAGCTGATATCATCTGCGTGTTCATTACAATCACCACAATCGCGAGCCATTCTTAATAAAAGATCATTTGCAACTGCCAGTCCGAAACTTAAACCAAAACAGAAAACTTGTTTTTATAAAGTTCTTGGTGTGAGCAAACATGCGACGAAAGATGAAATAAAACGAAACTTTAGGGAACTTGCAAAGAAGTTTCATCCTGATTTAAATAGAGACGATCCAATGGCGGAATCGAAGTTTAAGGAAGCATCAGAAGCACATGAAGTGTTGGAAGATGAGGAGAAAAGACGATTATATGATTCCTACGGTCATGATGGTATGGACCCTCAGTTTTCAGAAGAGTATAATCCAGACATCTCTGGGTTCTCAGTCTATGACGATCATGTAGAATTCATAGACATTCGCGAAGCATTCATGAATGGCGTGTTTGCTACTGGTGACAGTGGTGGAAAGCGACGGAAGAAGAGCAAGCACAGGAACATGGCGATGGAGGAAGTGATTGCGATGATCCAACAGCTGGAGATGGACAACAACGACGACGATATGTTCTTCTCCATGGGCGGAAGCAGGAGGAGGAGGAAGCAGCAGCAGCGGTGGACGCCGGAAGAGGAGGATTTCTTTTATGAAATGGAATACGGCAGTGGAGGAGGCGGTCGAGGAGGTGGAGGAAAGAGAAATAAGAGACACAATAGCATCAACCACAAAGGAAACAGGAAGTCAACCAAGAAGTAAAACGTGCTTGATGGTTGATCATGTCTGTGTGCGTGTGAAATCCGCTCGGTTGGAGGTGAATATGTCGTAAGAACAATACAAATCAACTCCTTGGGACATAAAAATCCACGCGTTTTAGTCATCCCACATTGAACTAGAACTCAGGTACCGCGCCCACAGTGGCTCGCCTTCCTCATCGACAGCACCCGACTTGTATGCCTGCACGAAGTCCCAGCACTCCCCGTAGTCTCCTCTCCATGGTTTCATGCCAAAACTAAGCAAGATGCCCAACTCTTCGCGCGTAAACCCAAAGTTCTCCCCACGCTCTTCTATTTCGTCGTCCTCCTCTACCTCATCCGCGTCACCGTCGAGCTCACGATCTATCACCAGATTTGCCAGAGAATCAGCGGCTGTATTTTCTTCACGAGGAATCCATTTAAAACGTGGACGAGATGGGAGTGCAGCAACCAGTTCAGAGGCAACCTTGTGCAGCGGTTTCAGTTTCTTGTGCTTGACTTGGTACTCGCCCGTTAGCTGTCGAATCACCAATTCACTGTCACCGCACACTTCCAAACTCGTAACCCCTCGATTAACACATTCTTTCAGTCCAAGGATTAATGCTAAATACTCCGCTTGATTGTTTGTTTTAGTACCCAGATATTCAGAGTCAAACCACACGCAATCCCTGAAACCATTGTTGATTTGGAAGAGATATGCCGCCGCCCCAGCATGACCAGGATTACCTCTCGATGCCCCGTCGAACTCCAAGGAATAGAAAGACATGATGTCGTTGAATGATTTCTTCCAAAACTCTCTAGGAATCCATTTATTATTATTAGGCACTGATACTTCATACGCATTAACATTCTACTAACCACTAAACCAACCCTTTTACCGGTATGATTTCAATAGTTCCTTTTCAGGTCAAAATTAAAGATTGAACTTCATGATGATGGTAATGTTGATGACATAGCATGTTCTACCAGATACCCGGTAGCTTAAACCATTGTGGTATATGTACCTTGGTATACACAACATCTACCATATAAACTACTGCTGCTATTTTCTGGAGGCAGCATGAGACATCATTGCCATTCAACAACTTCTTTCTCGAATGTTTTGCAACTGGAAACGCTTGCACTTGAAAGTATATCTTCAGTTAAGATGTCAAGTGCATGCTTTAGAAACTTATCTACGGCATTAGGGAAGCAGACAATACGATGTTCTGCAGGAGGTAGTTTTGTAGGAGGCGTAAGTTCGGTTTCCCAGAAACATGTAGATAACAATGGATACTTAAGGAATAGTTCTTCTGTCAGACATTATTCATCATCAAAATCAGCACTTAACAAAAAAGATTACTACCAGACTCTTGGTGTGTCTAAAAATGCTACCAAAGATGAAATTAAAAAGAGTTTTCGCAACTTGGCAAAGAAGTACCATCCAGATTTGAACAAAAATGATAAATCAGCTGAGGTTAAGTTCAAGGAGGTTTCAGAAGCATATGAGGTATTAGAAGATGATTCAAAGCGGAAGCAATATGATATGTTTGGTCACGATGGAGTTGATCTGTCTGGGAATGGTGGTGGGGGTGGAATGGGTGGAGATCCCTTTGCCGGGTTTGGAGGTTTCGGTGGATTCGGGGGTTTCGGTAACGGCGGATTTCGAGTTCATACACAAGGTGGCCAGGTGAACGCCGAGGATCTGTTTGACTTCTTCAACCAAGCGATGGGCGGACAGGCTGCGGGCGGAGTCGGCCAGGATGTGAAGACGGTCATGCGCCTCTCATTCCTGGAGGCGGTGAACGGCTGCAGCAGAGAGATCAAGTACGAGTACTTTGTGCGGGAGCCCATTGCGGGCCGGAAGGGTCAGTTCCAGAAGGTCCGCAAGAGCAAGAGCACCACCATTGACGTGCCACCCGGCGTGGACAACGGCATCACTATGCGAGTGGCCGGCAAGGGAGCGGAGGGACAGGCCAACTACCCACCTGGTATGTGCATGTAAAACTAGTGCATACTGCGAGAATGTCATACCAATAGGGCTTGAATACTAACGAATTCATCCAGTGCTCAGTGCCAAATACTGTATGCCTCCAAAATTCCTTATTCCTACCCCCTCTTGTCTTCCTAGGCGATCTGTTGATCCAGCTGGAGGTAGCGGAGGATCCATACTTCGTCCGCTCGGGTCTGGACATCAACGTGGAGGTGCCCATGACCATCTCACAGGTGAGCAGCGATCTGACAGGGTTCATGCGTTATGTTTCTGGTGGGTGTGTGCCGTTCACGCTACACGCAATGTTATTTCATTCCATCCATCCACTTTCGCTCTCTAACCGCCAACCCATGCTCCCGCCCAACAGGCCATTCTGGGCGGTTCCGTGGACGTGCTCACCCTGGACGGCATGGTCACCATGAAGATACCAGCTGGGTCCCAGCCGGACTCGCTGCTGGTCATCAAGAGTAAGGGCATAAAGGACCTGAACAACCCGCGACGCAGGTGACGGATATGTTTGTATGGGTGTGAGCGTGTGTGTTTAATGTGGTTTAACGTCATTTCTGTTGCTTCTGCTGCGCGTAATGAGACAAACTTGATAGGTGCGTCATGCTTTGTTGCTGCCCCTGTACTGCATGCACTTGCATGCAATGGTTCCATCATCATCAGCTGCTCTATTTTTCTAATGGTATATTTCCTGCCCCTCTGACTCTCTATTTATTCACAGGGGCAACCAGTACGTGCGTCTGAAACTCAAGATCCCCACGAAGCTCACGCCCAAACAGAAGGAAATTATTGCGGAGTTCGACAAGGCCGCCACATCTACTGTCGCTGACAGCAGCACAGGGGATGCCAGCAAGGACAGCGCGTCAAGTGGCGGTACGACTGCGACTGACTGCAAGCATTCGTTCAACATTCAGCAGGCCTGGCAGCGGCTCAAGGACTTCCTCGGCACCACGGACAAGGACGCCAAATCGGCGGGCAGTGGCAAAGACAAGGACAAGTCCAGCAGCAGCAGCAGTAAGGCGGCGGCAGGCGACGAGTCGAATGCGAGGGTAGAGGCGGCTGTATAATGTGGCGCGAACGACGTAAGTGGGTAACATAGGAGGAGTGTCTCAGACACATCTGCTAATGTTGCCGATTCGATAGTTTATGTTTTGTGCATGATGTCCGTTCGATAGTAACCGAAACAGTCACTACAGTCACTGCAACACTCTTCAAGACATTTTTTAACCACAACAATTTTCACAATACGATACACATAAACTCGACCTAAAAGTCGTCCGATAAGAATAATTCGTCCCGGGCCGTGTTCAATCGACTTCGGAACCTACTTGTGGTCCCACCGTGACTGCCACTTCGCGGTGTCGCCGTCGTACTACTGTTTGCGCTCGACAGTTGGTTGCTTTGAATGCCGCCGTTGTTGTTGTCTCCATTGTTGTGCGATGCGGCGGCGGCGACGTTCAGTGCGGTAAGCGGCAGAGGCGACACAGTCATCCGCGCCATGCGGTCAGTAATTGCATGTTTCGCAGGCTGGTGCATAGTCTGGGAATGTGCGGAAGATGAGGATAATGAGCCCCCGCCTCCGCTGAGCTTCCCCTCCCTGCGGGCGCGCTGTTCAGTGCAATCCACACAAAGGTCGCTTGATCGGCGGCCCGAGCTCAGACGACCAAGGGACGCACTGCTCAACATCGTAGGCGGATCGCGTGTATGACTAACTTGTTTGTTGCACAGACGACAATATTGCTGAGAGTCAGCGGTATCACTGGTGGCTACAGTAGATCCGTTTCCGAGGAGCAAATTTGTCTCATGTTGCTGTTGCTTCGCTTCTTCCATCGAAGAATTAAATTGAAAGACATTTTCCGACTGGTTCTCCATCTCTTTGTTCAGCCGCGATATTTCGCGCTCCAGTTCGATATTTTCAAATTCAATGGCTGTTCGAATATCTGTCACGAAAGACGACAAAACAGTATCATATGTGAACTTAGATGTGCCAAACAGCCTCTCCGCTTCAGGTGAAATAGTTACATTGTCGTCCATATTTCTATAATACATCGAAGAGAAGTTTTTTGCATTTGAAATTGCTCGATGAGTGTTTTTCGATCGTGCAAAGTCTTTCTGTGTCGTATATTTTTTGCTATTATCGGCAGCCATTTCCACAATTATGGATCTCAGTGCGTTGGATTCCTTACATAAACTCTGTAGTTAATATTAAAACTGTGTGATTTACGCATATATCAATGCGATTTCGGAGTGTAACCTGATTGTCATCAATTAACTTGATCCCTATTAAGCGGCAAATTGCGTCCCTCTCAGGCAGCGGTGAGTTCTTTCCAATATGTGCCCAAATTCCACAAAATTCTGAGTCCATATCCATATCGATGAGAAAGTACTGGACGGTTAGATTATATTATAAATAAACAACAAAATGACCGGTAGTACCAGGTACCGGCAAAGGAACGAAACCCGGGTCGGTTGGACGACGAGCGACGAGCGACGGTCGGTGCACTTGCATTTAATTAAATATATGTCATATTGTTACTGCCTGTATTGATAAGCAAACCAGCAGTGATATAGTCAAAAAAGAATTCTCTGTGTGGGAAAAGCGCAGTAATCTTTGCTATGACTGCAACAAAGAAACGTGTTTATGCTCTAAATCATTCCAGACTCTGTCAACATGAGATTAGCAGTTGTAAATATTCCGGTTAAATCTGTCTTTAAATTATTCATTGTTCTTTACTAAGATGTCGTTTTAATTTTAGGTGACAACAGTAATGTTTTGACTTTTGGCATATTTTCGTGGGTGGACTGTGCAAAATTGTTTAATGTTCGGGGATGGAACTGTGACTCCATTCATATTGCTTCATTTAAGTTTAGCAATACAAAGCCACGTTGTTCAGCTTTATTAAAAACCTTCGCAGTCAGTCATTGTCCCGCATTCTTGTGGTTAATTTTGTGCCTGTTTTTTGTCATCGTTCCGCCAACAGTGCAAGGAACTAATCCACCCACTGCACTGCCCTTGTCCGCCTCACCAACTGCTGCTCCGTCGACGGTCTTCTCTCTGCCGCTGCAGATTGCCTCAGTCATAGGGACCGGTGTGTCTGGCATTACTGGCGACGGTTCCAGCGGCACGGCGGCTATGATGAGGGCCGTCGGGGGCGTTGCGGTGGACGCGCAGGGCAACGTCTATGCCAGCGACCGCTCGGACAACAAGGTTCGCAAGCTGACCCGGTGGTCCGGCCTGATGTCCACCTTCGCGGGAAGCACCGTTTCGGGCAAACTCGGGGACGGCGGCCCAGCGACCAGTGCACAGCTCGCGAGGCCCGTGAATGTGCACGTCGATGGCGCGGGCAGTGTGTACGTCACTGAGTTGGACAACCGATGTGTGCGCAAGATCGACGTCGTCTCCGGTATCATCATGCTGTTCGCCGGCAGCTACTCTTCGGGCAACACCGGCAACGGCTCGCCAGCGACGTCGGCGCAGATGATTGGTCCTGCGGGCGTTTGGTCGGACACGCAGGGCAACGTCTACGTGTCGGACGAAAACTCCCACTGCGTTCGTAGGATTGATCATTCCTCTACTGTGATCACGAGTTTTGCAGGCAGTGCTTCAGCGCAGATCGGTAGTTCTGGTGACGGCGGCCCCGCAGTGTCGGCCCTGCTGAACATTCCCAACGGCCTGTGGGTCGATTCTCAGAGTCTGTATCTGTACATTACCGAGGCCGGCAACCACGCCGTCCGCCGAGTGGACATTTCCTCCGGAACCATCACTCTGTTCGCAGGAACGCTGGTTACGATGGGTGTCGATGGTGACGGCGGGCCTGCTGCTATGGCGACGTTCAACACACCGCGCAGCGTGTGGGGCGACTCTGCGGGCAACATCTATGTCATGGACTCGAACAACTACGCGGTGCGCAAGATCGAGGCCGGTACCGGCACTGTCACGAGATTTGCGGGGACGTATGGCGAGGCATCCGGCGCGGTGGGTGACGGTGGACCAGCTCTGTCGGCCACCTTCGGACAAGACATTCGCCAAATTGCGGGAGATGCACAGGGCAGTATCTACGTTGCTGATCATATCAACCACAAAGTGCGCATGGTGTACAACGCCACAAACACTCAAGCGCCACTACATGCGCCAACTATAGCCCCAACCACTATTCCATCCACACAACCAAGCGGTTCACCGACAGAGGCACCAAGCGTGACTCCATCGGCAGTCCCATCGATCACCCCTACCGGCGTACCCACAGTGCAGCCGTCAGAGCGACCGACTGAGTCTCCGACTGCGG
>CAYYMF010000063.1:0-12082 GCA_964472755.1 uncultured Chitinophagales bacterium
TATTGTAAATGAATAACAAGGCTATATATCATCAAAATCTAATTATTGCTTAGCTAGAATATAATATTCTCCGTTTTCTTCCTTAAATGAATATCTTGGGATTTTGTATTGATTACCATCAGCACTTAAACCTGTTTTCATATCAAATTTATAACCATGAAGATGACAGCCAATAATTAATCTTTTATTGGCAAATCCATGATGTAACTCCGCTCCTGCATGTGGACAAATATTACTAATTCCAAAAAAATTTTCCTCAGTTTTTACAATACAAATTGGCTTTCCATTAAATACAATTTTAAATGGCTTGTAAATAATAGCATCATTCATTAGTTGTTGAATCTCTGAATCTAATAAATACCAATTCATAAATAAGTATAGTTGCTCAAAGATAGCAAAAACAAAAGGCTATTCAATTAAAAGTATTCCAAAAAATTAGTATCCTTCCCTGCTACAATTCGTTTATATCTATCGTGCAAAAGTCTGCCGATGGTATCTTCCCAAGGCAATTTTAGTTGATGTCCATTAATACTTTTAATTCCAGCTACTTCGGCAGCCGTTCCAGCGAAGAATGCTCCGTCTGCATTTAATAGGTCTTCAATTCCAAATAATTTTTCTTCAACTGGAATATCCATTTGCTTAGCTAAATCAATTAATGTTGCTCTTGTAATTCCTTGAAAAATATAATTTATCGGCGGTACAATTAATTTGCCATCTTTTTCCATAAAAAATGATGCTCCAGGTCCAGTTGCAACATAACCTTCCACATCTAATAATAAAGCATCGTCATAACCATTTTGGTTTGCCTCTCTAGTTGCTAAAATGGAATTGATATAATTTCCTGAAGCTTTTATATCCACTGGCATTGTTTTGGGGCTTGGTCTTCTCCAAGATGCTACCATAACACTTAAATTATTATTAGGATAATACTTTTTCCATTTCCAGCAAGTCATTAAAACATTAGGTTTATCAGCATCTACAGCTCGCAAACCCATGTTTTTATCCATAAATATAAATGGACGAATATATGCTTCAGATAATTTATTTTGTTCAACTAATTCATAAGCATAATTAATCATTTCTTGAACAGAATAAGGCATTTCAATATGTAATTTCTTAGCAGATTGCATCAAGCGTTCAAAATGTCTGCGTACCTTATAAATGTGCAAACCGCTTTGAGTTTGATAAGCTCGAATACCTTCAAAAACACCATAACCATAGTGTAAAGTCTGATTAAATGGACTTATTTTGAAATCATTTACTAATTTAAATTCACCATTGAAAAACAAAATGGTTTTATCATTATGATACAACATATTTTAAAGATAGAACACAATTATAGAAATTCAAAATAAATTTATCCAAATTTTGTTTCTATCATAAAACTAATTTGAAGTTGAAGTTGAAGTTGATTTTTAATTTTTATTTATTTCCTTAATTAAATATACAATATTAGAATACCATAAATCTGTTCTGTTTGCATCAACATTTGTTTTTTCTATCGTTCCAAATATTACTTTAATTTTATAGTTTGCTAATTGACCTTCTACAGACAATAATTCAGGATTGTTCGGATAATTATCAAATAATTTTAACGCTAAAGGTTTTAAATTCAAAGTATCTTTCTTATTCAAAACCATATACAACGTGCTATTTTGTTGAGTTTTTATTTGAAAAACATCTTGATTAATTTTAATCTCTTTATCATCGAGGTATTGTTGCAAAACGGCATATTGGTAATCTTCAATTTCAAAATAGGGTTGTTTACTTGTCAATTGAATATAACTCGCAGGATAATTTAGGTTGGAAGTGTGTTGAATATTTTTAAATTTTGATTCTATTGGCCAATAACCCAAACCTACTTTTATCATTTCACTTTGAGCTTTTTCATCTAAAAAATTTAAAAGAAAACTACTTTGTCCACGACTATTTAGAAAATCAAATTTACTTGAAATTTCATAGACTAAAGAATCTGTAATCGTTTTGTCAAAATCAATTTTACCATTTTCCAATAATTTATTATCCATCAAAATTTGTTCTAATGACTTTTTTTGACTTCGTTTCGCAACAGAAATTGCATTAAAATAAGGAAACACTAAAGCAAATAATCCAAAAACAAACAAGGAAATTGGGATAAATTTAATGGTAGCATTTTTTATAAAAACAAAATAAAAAACAACTATCGAAAGCCAAATCGCCAAAAGCAAAACATAATATCTCGGTTCAGTAAAGGAATAAGCTAAAATCCTTGTAAAAATGGCAACAAATAGTAATATCAATAATGGAAATAAAGTATAATAAAATAGTTTTCCAAAAGCTCGAACCCAAGTTTTTTCAGTATTATTTTTAAGTGGATGTACCAAAAGCAAGGCTAAAATTCCAACAGAAGAATAAGCTAAAATTAAATAGGAAACCCAACCTCTTGGAAGTTCCCATGATAAAACAATTTTTGCTAAATATACATAAAGTATAACGACATATAAAAACAATAATGGAATTAATATATATTGAGTAAAAAATTGTAAAACTATTGGATATTCATCTTCTTTTTCAATTGAACTTAACCCACTTTCACAAAATGATAAGAAAATAAAAGTGCTTCCAAAAATTAAAATAAATAGAAAAAGCTTCCAATAAACATCGCTATCAAAATGAATTTCAAATAAATTATCAATAGCTAAAATAGCCAACTCTGTTCCAATAATTAAAACACCTACAAATACAAGTGTAAGAAAAAAGTTTACAAATAAGTTTTTATTGAATTGCCAAAACGAAAACTCTAAATTATCTTTATTTGTAAAAGCAATAAATGCCACCAAAAGATGAGAGAGTATATAAATTGGAATAAGAATATATATATATAATTCACTAAAATCTGCTTCATTTTTAGGTAGAATAAAATAAAAACCTATTAGAATAGGAATACCTAAGTATTCAATTATTTTGGATTGTTGCACTCTTTGTGTCAACAACTTAAATGCAAAGTTTAGAGAAATACCTAAGCCTGAAACTAATATCAATTTAAAAAGTAAATACCTTATTGAATCATCTTTATAAAAATCAAAAACAGTAATATAAATGATGGATACTAAAGCCATAAAAAATGATGACAATAATACTAATGGATAAATTCCAAATACTTTTCGAGCTTGACTTAGAATTAAAAAAAACTTTTCTTTCATGGTTATTTTGAATCTGTTTATTAATAATCAGAAATACTTTGCAATTTAATATAGATTAACTAATTTTAAAGCTATGAAAAAGTTATTTTTAGTTATGTGTATTGCAATGGTTTTAGGCTATGCTTGCAAAAAAAATGATGGAACAGACTTCAATCCAATTAAGCCTCCAAAAGATACCACAATTATTATTGATACACCAAAAGTGGATACCCCAATTGTTGTAGAACCTCCATATTTTAATAGAAAATACAATAAAGTTTGTTTTTTGATGACGCATAATGCGATGAACAATAGTGAAAAAAAATACCTTATTCCAAATCAAACGCATAGCATAACTAAACAATTAGCAAATGGTGTTCGTGGTTTGATGATTGATACTTATGATGGGCCAGGAGGAAAAGCATTGACTTATCATGGTGTTGAATTAATGGGCAAACAACCTTTGGTTGATGTATTAAAAGAGGTTTATCTATTTTTAGCGAACAACGAAAAGGAAGTACTTACTATTATTTTTGAAAATAATGGCAGCAATGAACAACTGATTACTGCAATTGAAACGGCTGGCTTAACTTCTTTTGCTTATATCCATGGTACAGAATGGAAAACAATTAAAGAAATGGTTAATAGCAATCAACGTTTGGTGATGTTTGTCGAAAGTGATAAAACACCAAAAGCTGATTACTTAAAACATGCTTGGTCGTATATTTACGATACCAAATATACATTTAATAAAGTAAGTGAATTTGATTGTGCAATTAACAGAGGAACTTTTAGTGAAAATAATTTATTTTTAGTCAATCATTGGTTATCAAATGGCTTAGGTTTGCCTGAAAAAAAATTAGCCAATACTGCAAATAATCCTTCAGTAATTCATAAACGCCTACAAGATTGTGAAAATACACGCAATCATTTTATTAACTTTTTAGGTGTAGATTTCTATGAAGTTGGCAACACTAAAGCAATTGTAGATTCAATAAATAGCCATTTTGTAGAATAATTTTGATAAAAAGAAAAAATAATAGAATATTTCACTTTATTTGATTACTTTTGTTCAATTAATTTTTTTTATAAATGAACATTTACATCGCAAACATCAACTTCAGAACAAGTACTGAGGCTTTGCAACAACTTTTCGAAAACTATGGAGAAGTAACTTCTGCAAAAATTATCACTGACAGAGAAACCGGACGTTCACGTGGTTTTGGATTCGTAGAAATGAGTAATGACGAAGAAGCTCAAAAAGCAATTGACGAACTTAATGGTTCAGAATTTGACGGGAAAGCATTATCTGTTAATGTTGCAAAACCAAAAGAAAATAACAGTAGAGGTTCTTATGGTGGTGGCAATAGCAATTACAAGAAAAAAAGCTGGTAATTTAGTTTATAGTATTCCAAAATAAAAAAGAGGCTGCCTTGAAAGTATTAGGTAGCCTCTTTTTATTTTAAAATAGCTTGCATATTTTTAATTATTTAATTGATTGCATTGTTCTTAAATAGATTTACATCAATCAAACTGACCAAGCCAAGAAATACGGAATTTATAACTAATCACTTTAGGCATATAAATCGATGCCAGTAAAAAATGTATAAAATGGAGATAATATAATACTTAATTTTTGTTTGTATTATTTAATTCTTTTTGGTATTTAACTCATTTTTAGCACTCAACAACATTAAGCCTGAAAATGTTATCAATCCATTGATAATCAACAATTCAACTCCAACTTTATAGCCTTGTAGCCATGCTGCATTATGTATTGAAGAGAAATATAAATAAGTACAAAATCCAGCACTGATAACACAAATTATTGGAACTAAAATATCTTTAATTGTTCTTTTGGTGAATATCCCAAAAATAAATAAACCCAACAACGGACCATAAGTAATTCCTGCAATATCTAAGACTGTAAACACTAAAGATTGGTCATCAAATAAACCAAAGGCTAGAACTACAAATAATAATAAAACTGCAAAGGATATATGTATAAAGTATCTTAATTTTTTATTGCTTTCTGAAGATGTTTCGTCCTTATGTAAAAAATCAATATAAAAGGAGGTTGTTAAAGTAGTTAGTACAGAATCTGCACTATTGAAAGTCGCCGCAGTTAAGCCTATTATAAATACCAATCCAGCAGCATTTCCTAAATAATTAAAGGCTAATGTTGGAAATAATTGGTCCGGTTTTTCAGGCAATGGAATAGCCAATGCACTTGCATATAAATACAATAATGCACCTAATGCTAAAAAGAAAATATTAACAACAACAACAATAATACTAAAGGAATTAATATTTTTTTGAGCCTCGCCTAAAGTCTTGCAACTTAAATTCTTTTGCATCATATTTTGGTCTAATCCAGTCATACAAATTGCAATGAAAGCACCTCCTAAAAATTGTTTCCAAAAATAACTTTTTGCTTTCCAATCCCAAAAAAATACTTTAGAATATTCGGAATCTTTGATTTGATGATAGACATCTACCAAGTTCCAATTTAAACGTTGCATAATAAAAATGATGGTTAATATTACACCTAATAATAAAAAAGTAGATTGAAACATGTCCGTCCAAACTAATGTTTTTATACCACCTTTTAATGTATAAACCAACATTAAAATGATGATGAATGCCACAGTGAGTGGAAATGGAATTCCAAATCCATCAAATACAAATTTTTGCAATACTATTGATGCTAAAAACAACCTACCTCCTGCTCCAATTAATCGAGATAAAATAAAATAAAAGGATCCAGTACGTTGAGAAATAGTGCCAATTCTTGTATCCAAATAAGTATAAATTGATGTAAGATTGTGTTTGTAATATAATGGCAAAAGAAAATAAGCAATTGCCCAATAGCCCAAGATATAACCTAAAACAATTTGAAAATAATTAAACTGTGCTACTTTTACTGAACCTGGTACAGATAAGTAAGTTAATCCAGATAAGGAATCTCCAATTAAACCAAATGCAACAATATACCAAACCGATTCTTTGTTTCCAATGAAATACGAGGCATTATCTGCTTTTCGTGATGTAATGTAACCAATTCCAATTAGGCATAAAAAATATATTAAAATACATACGATAATCAGTGTTGGCGACATAGGTTTTCATTAATTATTAGCCAAAATACAAATTTTTCTAACTAAAATACAAAAGCATTACAGTACAAACTCACTTTTTAATCAGTATATTATTTTTTAGCAGCTCTTTTATTGGCTTCATGCATTTCTCTCAATAACCCACGAGAAATTAAAAGTTTCATAATTTCGTTAGTTCCTGCATAAATCCTAGCAACTCTGTTATCTGCATACGCTCTAGCAATATAATATTCCCACATATATCCATAACCACCATGCAGCTGAACACACTCATCTACCACATGTTGATGCATATCAGTACAACTGTATTTTGCCATTGAGGCTGTTTCTGCTGAAAGCTCTTTATTGCAATATAATTCCACGCATCTATCTACAAATGTTTGGTGTATTTGCACTTGTGTTGCCAATTCCGCTAACTTAAATTGTGTATTTTGAAAAGCAGCAACAGGCTGTTTAAACGCTTCTCTTGATGTGGTATATGCAATCGTATTTTCTAATGCTCCTTCTGCCCCACCAACTGCCATTAACGCAACTGATAATCGCTCTCTTCCTAATTTTTGCATCATATAAACAAAGCCTTTTCCAATTTCACCTAATAAATTATCTTTTGGAATTTCTACATTATCAAAAAATAATTCACAGGTATCTTGAGCTTTCATACCTACTTTTTTAAAAGGTTTGCCTTTAGAAAATCCTGCTCTATCTGCTTCAATTAAAAATAAACTAATGCCTTTAAATTCGCCATCTACGATTGTTCTTGCTGCAATAATTGCTAAATCACTCATATAACCATTCGTAATAAACGTTTTCTGTCCATTTACTAAATAATGGTCTCCTCTATCCTCGGCTGTAGTTTTCAAAGCTTGCAAATCACTACCACAACTTGGCTCTGTCATTCCAATTGCTGTAATCACTTCACCAGTACACATTTTAGGTAGCCATTTTTTCTTTTGTTCTTCAGTACCATAATCAACAATATATGGAGCAACAATATCTGAATGTAAAAAGAAACCAGGTCCTGAATATCCAGCTTTTAATATTTCTTCTGTAATTAATGCACAAAATGAAAAATCTAAACCAGCACCACCGTATTGTTCAGGTACATCTAAACACAACAAGCCAGTTTCGCCAGCTTTCAACCAAACTTCACGACTAACCATTGAGTCTTCTTCCCATTGTGTGTGATAAGGAGCAATTTCTTTTTCTATAAAATGTTGGGTAGTTTTTTGTAGTAATTCGTGTTCTTCGGTTGCGTAAACGCTTCTTTTTAATTTGATATTTTTAAACATAAATCTATTTTTTCTGAATTATTTATTTTCTAACAATATTTGCTCCTATTACTTGTAATCTTTTATCAATATATTGATAACCTCTATCTATTTGGTGTACATTTGAAATAATACTTTTACCTTTTGCTGAAAGTGCAGCAATTAATAAAGCAACACCTGCACGAATATCTGGCGACGACATATTGATACCTCGCAATTGATACTCACGATTGATTCCGATAACCGTTGCTCTGTGCGGGTCGCATAAAATAATTTTTGCTCCCATATCTATCAATTTATCAACGAAAAACAAGCGACTTTCAAACATTTTTTGATGAATCAAAATGCTTCCTTTGGCTTGTGTTGCTGTTACCAACATTATACTTATTAAATCGGGCGTAAAAAGTGGCCAAGGTCCATCTGCAATCGTCAATACCGAACCATCTATAAATGATTGAATTTCATAAGTTTCTTGTTCTTCAACTATAATATCGTCATTTTCAATTTTTAATAGAATTCCTAATTTCTCAAAATATTTTGGAATTAATCCCAACATATCTAAACGAGCATTTTTAATACGTATCGTAGATTGTGTGGTCGCTGCCAAACCAATAAAACTTCCTACCTCAATCATATCAGGCAGAATTTGGTGTGTTGTACCGCCTAATTTTTGAACACCTTCTATCTTCAATAAATTTGAACCCACACCAGAAATTTTTGCTCCCATTCTATTCAACATATTGCATAATTGTTGAAGGTATGGTTCACAAGCAGCATTAAAAATAGTGGTCATACCTTCAGCTAAAACTGCTGCCATGACTATATTTGCAGTTCCTGTTACTGAAGGTTCTTCAAGTAAAATATATTTTCCAATTAATTTATCAGCAGATAGCGTATAAAAATCAGCTTCTTTATCATAGTCGAACTTTGCTCCCAATTCTATAAAACCTAAAAAGTGCGTATCTAATCTTCGTCTTCCAATTTTATCTCCACCAGGTTTTGGTAAATAGGCTCTTTTAAATCTAGCTAATAATGGACCTAAAATCATTACAGAACCACGTAAATGGCTTGCTTTTGTTTTAAATTTATCAGAAAGTAAAATATCTGGTTCTACATTTTTAGCATTAAAAGAATATGTATCTGCTGAAATTTTAGAAACTTCGACACCCATATCTGCTAATAATTCAATTAATAGATTCACATCTAAAATGTCTGGTATATTAGATATTTCAATCGTTTCTTCAGACAATAATACTGCTGACAAAATTTGTAAGGCTTCATTTTTTGCACCTTGTGGTGTAATATCGCCATACAATTTCAGACCGCCCTCAACTTCAAAAATATCCTGATTTGTCATTAATTATTTATATCTTTTATTTCGGTTATTTCTATTGTTTCTGTTTTTATTATTGTTGTTATTGCTTCCTGCTCTGTTGTGTCCATTGTTTTGTTGTTGGAAGGTTTTCTTTCTGTGCAGTTTTGTCATTGTCTCAATATTCATCTCTTCACTAATTTCCAACAAACCCTTAGACATTGATTTCAAATCTCCTTTTACTAAGTCATTATTCACTTCTTCATTACTCCAATTTTTATAGGCTAATTTCATAAAATTACCTATAATTTCTGTATAAGCTGCTTTCTTTTCTTCATCTTCAAGATTAATAGCTTTCTTAATCATCGATTCTACATTTTTACCATAATTTCTATACTTAATATTTTTTTGAGGATAGGATAAATTTGCAGGCTTTATTCTAGCCGTATCTTCTGTTGGAATCGGATAAGGTGAATTCACATCTAATTGAAACTTAGACATAATAAATAAGTGATCCCAAAGCTTTTGTTTGTAATCTACAACACTTTTTAAGTTTGGATTTAATATTATCATCAAATTTATAATGGTTTCCGCAGCTTTTTGCCTTTCTTCTTTATTTTCAATTGTAACAGCATAATTGATTAAATCTTGCACATGTCTGCCATACTCACGCATCTCGATGCCTGTTCGGGTTGTATTATAATTCATTTATTTGTATTGATTATTCTAATAGATAAGACAAATTTACAAAAAAGCTTGCAATATATTACAGCTTATTCTAAAATCTGCAATTTAGCAAATTTCAACATAATTTTTTTACTTCCATGACTATTGAAGAATACAGTAGCAATTTTATTAATGCCTATACCTTCAATTTCAATCACTTTTCCAGTATCAAATTTATCGTGATAAACTTTATCTCCAATTTTCAATTCTGTAGTGATTAAACCTGCTTGTTCGATATTTGGTTTTGTATCAGCAGTACTTTTTTTAGTCAATGTAGCAGGAATAGAATGTTGTTGTGAAGTATTGGATTGTTCTTTAATTTTAGATTGATACCATTTGGGCTCTGGCTTTGAAAAATTTTGGTTTTGTGAAGGACTGGTCGTTTGCTTTTGACCATAAAATATAATATTATCTTGTTTTATTTCATCAATAAATCTGCTTGGTTCACAATAATTAAGCTGACCAAACTTATATCTGCTTAAAGCATAAGATAAAGTTAGATACTTTCTGGCACGAGTAACAGCCACATAAAACAAACGTCGTTCTTCCTCTATATCTTCACGCGTCAAAACTGACAAGGCTGATGGAAATAACATTTCTTCCAAACCTACAACATAAACACTATCAAACTCTAGTCCTTTTGCAGCATGTACCGTCATTAATTTTATACGGTCTGTAACATCTCCATTGTTATCATCTTGGTCGGTAAGTAAAGAAATTTGTTGCAAATAAGCTGCTAAATCATTTTCAGGTCGAACTTCATCTTCTTCATACTCTTGCTTTTCGGCCATAGAATATTCTTTAATACCGTTCAATAATTCTTGAATATTCTCAAATTTACTAATACCTTCTATAGTTTTATCTTTATAATATTCATCAATAATTCCAGTAGTTTTGCCAATATAATCAGCAATTTCATAAGCATTTTTATTGGGCAACATTACTCTGAAACTTTTCATCATAATTGAAAAGTTTTTTATTAAAGCTTTTCCTCTTCCTTGTAAATCTTCGATACCTTCAGGATGATCGACCATTTGCCATAAAGCCACATCATGTTTATTGGCAGTAACTATCATTCTATCAATAGAAGTTTGTCCAATGCCACGAGCTGGAAAATTTATAATACGCTTCAATGCCTCTTCATCGTTTGGATTAATCGTTAATCGTAGATAAGCGATAAAATCTTTAATTTCCTTTCTTTGATAAAAAGAAATTCCACCATAAATTTTATAAGGAATGTTCAATCTGCGGAGGCTTTCCTCAAAAGAACGAGATTGGGCGTTGGTTCTGTATAATATAGCAATTTCTGAATGTGGAATATGCAAACGCATTTTCTGTTCAAATATAGCATTTGCTACCATTCTAGCTTCATCGGAATCGCTTGCAGTCCTGTAAACTTTTATTTTTTCACCACCTAATTGCTCCGTAAAAATTACCTTTTTAAGTTGAGCTTGGTTGTTTTTTATAATATTATTGGCAGCATTAACAATAAATTCTGTTGAACGATAATTTTGTTCTAATTTGAAAACTTTTAAATCTGGATAATCTTTTTCAAAATTCAAAATATTCTGAATAGTTGCCCCTCTAAAACCGTAAATACTTTGAGCATCATCACCAACAATACAAATATTTTCATGGATTGCAGCCAATAATCTAACAATTTCATATTGGGCATAATTGGTATCCTGAAACTCATCAATCATCATATATTGAAAACGATTTTGATATTTATATAAAACATCAGGGAAATTATGTAGTAATTGATGGGTTTTCATCAGCAAATCATCGAAATCTAAAGCACCAGATTTAAAACAACGCAAAGTGTATTTGGCATACAATTCAGCAATTTTAGGTCGTCCAGCTTGCGTATCTTCTTCTATCCAATCTTCTAATTCTAGATACATTTCAGGCGTAATGAGTGCATTTTTAGCACTTGAAATTCTATAATAAACATTTGAAGCTTTATATAATTTATCGTTTAATCCTTCTTCTTTTATAATTGATTTCAATAAACTTTTGGCATCATCGGTATCATAAATTGTAAAATTCTTTGGAAGACCCAGTTTTTCAGCTTCAATTCTAAGAATTCGTGCAAAAACGGAGTGAAAAGTACCCATATATAAATTTCTAGCTTCAGCACCTACTATTTTTTCAATACGCTCTCGCATTTCAGCTGAAGCTTTATTGGTAAATGTCAATGCCATCACACGATAAGGATCAACACCTTGCTTCAAAATATTAGCAATTCTATAAGTTAAAACACGTGTTTTTCCAGAACCTGGACCTGCAATTATCATTACTGGACCATTTATATTCGTTACTGCTTCGTATTGGGTTGGATTTAATTCATCTAAAAAAGACATAAGACAAAAATACGAAATTTAAAGTGGAATTTTATTTTATAATTGAGTGATTAAGCAATTCAACAACTCAATCATGTCATTTACTATTGAACCCGAATTATGCAATAGATATTCTATTACAATCGAAAACGCCTGC
>CAYYMF010000064.1:0-11755 GCA_964472755.1 uncultured Chitinophagales bacterium
CTTTTACATCTGCAAAATCAAATTCTATATGCTGGATATTGCTAAAAAATTCATCTCTAGTTGAAACAACTGTTGGTTCAATTACTTTCTTATCTTCTAAAAAATCGACTACATCATCAATTGTCTCCACACCTATCACTTCCAAACCATCAACGATTGCGGCTTCTCTAGCATTTTGTTTAGGCAAAATTATACCTTTATATTTTTCTTTTCTAGCTTGAATAGCAATGGGCAAAGCTCCTTTTATGGCTTGTACTTTACCATCTAAAGAGAGTTCGCCCATAATAATATATTCCTCTAATTTGGAATGGCCAATTTGTTCTGAAGCTGCCAAAATCCCAATAGCAATAGGTAAATCATAGGCGGAACCTTCCTTACGAATATTTGCTGGCGACAAATTAATAATTATCTTTATTCTAGGCATTGTAAAACGATTGTGCCGCAATGCACTTTCAATTCTTGAAAGGCTTTCTTTAACTGCAGAATCAGGCAATCCTACTAAGTAATAATCTTTTCCTGAACATACATTGACTTCAACAGTAATCGTAATTGCATCTACTCCTGAAACAGCACTCCCAAAGGTCTTCACTAACATAATATATAATTTTCATTCTATATAAAGACGAAAACATTCTATTATTCCATAAAGAAATTTCTTAGGTGAAAAAGAAAGTAATATAAAAATGAAATAAAAGCTGAACAGAAGTTAAATATCATTCATCTTCTTCTAAATTTTTACTCAAATCAGCTGGTGAGCTTAATCTAAGATTATCTAGAATATTTATTATACCATCAACCTTAGCATCTTGCATCTCTTTTATTTCTTTAATCATAGTCCAGCCAAGTGAAACTATAGAAAGCACACTCTCTATTGCATCTGTTGATGAAACTCCAAATTTTGATAAATATATTTTAATTGTATCTGTATCTGTTAATGACTTATATGCTTTGTAAGTATCTTGTAATGCTAATAGATATTCTTGATTTGATTCATCTTTATCAATATCATCTAAAGGCATTTTAATTTTATAGTATTTGCTCAGCTGCTTATAGACTTTAATCGAGTTTTTTTCTCACAAGTCGGCAGATAGTTGATAAATAATTTTATCTAATTTATCTCGGATTAAATTATAATTTATTAAAACTTCCAAACTATCTAAAAGCTTTGATTATAATCCAAGTGACAGATAAGCTTCTGAACCTAACTTTATTTCGACTAATTGAGCAACTAAACCCAAATTCGGAAATTTATCATTTTCAGCACCATAGGTTGATATAGAAATTGATACAAGAAACAGAAATGACAAGAGTACTTTTTTCATAAGAAGTAAATTTAATTTTAAAGTCAAACTTTAGGTTTTTGTCTTCAAACTGAATACGTGCAAAAAATTCAAATCTTAAAACAATATAAATTTAAAACTAATTTTTGATATTCGGGAAAAATAAATCTAAGTATTAAAACATAGAAATACATTTAATAAACAAGCAAATAATTACTTTAAAACCCAAAACTATTTTTCAAATATGGTCTTATTTTTCCCAAAGGAATTTTCAATTCTGTAGGACCAAATGCATAAGAAGAAACTTCATATTCATTGTAATAAAAAATTAGGTTATCTTTATCAATTGTAAAATTATCATTGAAATAGAATCCTGCTTTTTGATTTTCATCTAACCAGCCAGCTTCAAATACACCATTTTCTTGCAAACTTTCTTTTTGAGGAATTTCACGAATCTGTTTAAAGTAAAATTCTCCAATTTTGAGTAATGCTTTATCATTTATATCTTTCAAAACATCTTCAATTTTAATAAGTTTATTTGTTTTTCGGTCATAATTATCATAAGTAACATAATGACTTCCGTGAGCTCCGCCTGTATAAGTTTCTAATGCCATACGGAAACTGAAAATATTTGAATTATTATTTAAAACATTAATCTCTGTTTGATTATACCAAGGAAAATCCATAGGATTCTCTTCAACATAAAATCTAAATTGTTCTATAAAATCATCTACTACACTTTGCATCGTTGAAAATCGATTTTCATTTTCCTCTCCTATCAAAGCTGTTCTTCTAACAATGGTATCATTTAATTGATTTCCAAAAGTATTATTAGTATCAAAAAAAGGATAAACTAATTCGATCGAAGTCGTATCATATTCAGATTTTCCCTTAACAACAGTATCTTTTTTGATTGATTTTATTTCATAAACCAATGTATCCGTTAATATTGCTTCAGTCGATTGTGCATTAACATCTTGTGCATTATTTTTACACGCAGCAAAAGCAATAATCATACAAATTGAAATTATTAAATTCTTTATTTTCATTGGTTTAAAATTTTAATCCCTTAATATTTAAAGCTATTTTTTAGATATGGTCTTATTTTCTCTAACGGAATTTTTAGCTCTGTTGTTCCAAATGAATACGGCGCAATTTCATATTCGTTATAATAAAAAATTAGACAATCTTTATCAATCAAAAAATTATTATTAAAATAAAAGCCAGCTTTTTGATTTACATCTAACCAAGCTGCTTCAAAAATATTATTCTTTTGCAAATTTTCCTTTTGAGGAATTTCTCTAGTTTCTTTAAAATAAAACTCTCCTATTTTTAGTAATGCTTTGTCATTTTTATCTTTAAAAACATCATCAATCGTTATTCTTTTTCCACTTTTCCTATCATAATTATCAAAAACAACAGATATATTCTCGTGTAATCCACCCAAAAAGATTCTAATATCATATTTAATAGACAATAAATTCGATGTATTATTTAAAACTTCTACATTAGAATAATTATACCAAGGAATAGTAATAGGATTATCTCCTAAAAAAAGTTTAAACTCATACAATAAACTATCGACAAAATCATCAATTGAAAGATAATGTGAATTAATGAAATTTCCTTCATCATCTTGTTTTGCTAATACCGTTCGTTCGATGATAGTATCATTCAAATTCTTTCCAAATGCCGATAAGCTATCAAAAACTGGATATACTATTTTTATTATTGTTGTATCCTTATCATGCTCATATTGCATTGGAAATATCTTATCTATAATTTTCATTTCATATTTCAAGGTATCTGATGAAACACTATTTCCATTCTGATTATCCTTAGTAGAATTATTAGAACAAGCTGAAACTAAAGTCAATAACAAAAGACTAGATAAATACAAGAATGATTTCATAAAATTTTATAGTATGACAAATATAAATACTAATTCAATTCACAACCAAAATCAAATCAAAGACAATAGTTATTTCGTATTATTTAACTTATCTACAATGGATAAAATCTGGTTGATTTGTTCTTCCATGGTTATATGTGAAGTATCAATTACAATTGCATCTTCCACTTGAACTAATGGACTATCCGTTCTTGTTGAATCAATATGGTCTCTGTGTAATAAGTTTGCCTTCGTTTTTTCAAATATTTCTGGTTTATCTTCCAAATTTAATTCTTTCATTCTTCGTTTTGTACGAATATCAATATCAGCAATCATAAAAAATTTCAATTCAGCATCAGGCATCACCACCGAAGCAATATCTCTGCCGTCCATCACGACACCTTTTCTTCTCGCCATTGATTTTTGTTCTTGTACCATTTTACGTCTTACTGCTGAAATTGCACTCACCTCAGAAACCAATTGATTAATTTCCATTTGTCTGATTGCTTGTGAAACATCTACACCATTCAAATAAATAAACAACTGTTCTCGTTCTCTTTTAAATTCAATATTTATATTTGATAGTGCATTTTTTACTGCTTGTTCATCTTTTAAATCAATTTTATTATTAATGAAATAAAATGTAACCGCTCTATACATTGCACCCGTATCAACATAAATAAAATTTAATTGTTTTGCAATTATCTTTGCTGTTGATGATTTCCCACAAGCTGAATATCCGTCAATTGCTATATTAATTTGTTCCATCTATTATTTTGCTTTTTTTCCAAACTCATCTATTTTAATTCTTAATGTCAAAAAATGGTCGCTACCTGCTGAATGGTATGCACCAAACCCATAATCCACACTAAATTGTCTTATATTTAAACCAATACCAGCTGTAATACCAGCCATTCCTTTTTTTTGAGTACTTGCTAATTCTATTCTACGCAAATGATTATAACCTACTCTCAATCGAACTGGTTTCCCTGCATCTATTTCAGTGGCAATGATAAAATGTCCTAAAATATCATTGGCAAATTCTTTTCTTTTATTGACAAGCGTTTTGCCAAAAGCATTGGTCGTTGCAGAGCCAGGAACCGTGAGTTTAAACTTCTGTAAATCATGAACAACTAAGATAATACCAATCGGCAATTTTGTAAATTTTTTATAAAAAGACACATCTACTTGAAGTGGCAATTTTTCACGTTCACTATTTTTATCATATCTTTTAATTTGAAATCCAGCATTTCTCAATAACACACTAAATGATAATTTTTTATCTTTATTATGGTAACCCAAAGCAATATCAGTTGCCAATGCTAGAGAATTATACTGAGCCAAATTAGAATAAATCAATTTCAAATTCATACCATAATACAAATGCTGCCAATAATGGGCTGTTCCAACTTGAAAATTAAAATCGGACGCACGAAATTCTCCTAACAAATTACCTGCATTATCACGATTTTCAAATTTTCCATAAGAAGCATATTGAGCAGTATAAATTAAAGTAGATTTTATACGTTTATGGTATTGAGCATAAGTCAAATTTCCAATATTAATATCACCAATAAAAAAACTATTTGAAAAGCCAATTTGCTTATTCAATGTAGAATCTATCAAACTAGGATTTGAAATTGCTAAAGCAACATCATTATCTTTAATACTCAATACTCCACCACCCAAAGCTTCATTTCTTGCAGAAATAGGAAATTTTAAAAACTGAAATACAGATCGACCGCCAATCTGTCCAAAAGTATTAGCAACAGAAAACAAACAGAGCAAGAAAAAGTATCGCTTTATCATAATCCAAAAACAGTCCCTAAGATAAATAAAAAATCAGAAATGGATAATATTTTTGAGGAATCTCCAAATACATTAAAAAATAGAACAATAAAGTATAAATATAATTATATATTAAATATAAAAATAACTTGTCTTAAATTAAATAATTCTAAAATCCTAGATTTTATTCTTTTTATTAAAAAAAATATTTACCTTTGCATACTTAAAAAATAATAATAACTGTATTATGAGTTTAACATCAGAAAAGAAAATTGAGATTTTTAAAGAGTTTGGGGGTTCCGAAAAAAACACAGGATCGGTTGAATCTCAAGTAGCTTTAATTACACACAGAATTAACCATATTTCTGCTCACTTACGTGAAAACAGAAAAGATCACTCTTCAACACGTTCTCTTTACAAATTGGTAGGACAAAGAAAAAAATTATTAAAATATCTTGCTAACCAAGACATTACAAAATATAGAGCTTTAATTGAAAAATTAAATCTCAGAAAATAATTAACATTCAATTTTTTAAGCGAGGTTTTGACCTCGCTTTTTCTTTATATACATTCAAAATATTACCTATGATTCAATTTAATATTCAAAAGACAAAAACAATATATAATAACGGTCAAGAAGTTACTATTGAGACAGGAAAATTAGCTAGACAAGCTGATGGTGCTGTTGTATTAACCGTTGGAAAATGTATGATATTAGCAACTGTTTGTGCTTCAGAATCACCAAAAGAAGGTGTCGATTTCTTCCCATTAACTGTAGATTATCAAGAAAAATTTTCAGCTGCAGGTAGAATTCCAGGAAGTTTCCACAGAAGAGAAGCTAAACTATCTGACTATGAAGTTTTGATTTCAAGATTGGTGGATAGAGCTATCCGTCCAATGTTTGCTGATAATTTTGTAAATGACACCCAAGTTTTAATTTCTTTAATTTCTAGCGATGAAAATATTTCTCCAGACACATTAGTAGGATTAGCCGCTTCGGCAGCCCTTAGTGTTTCTTCAATTCCATTTGAAGGACCAATTTCTGAGGTTAGAGTTATTAAATCAAAAGGAGAATTTATTGTAAATCCTTTGGTAGCTCAAATGGAGGATGCTGAATTAAACATCATTTTAGCTGGAACTTTAGAAAATATTTTAATGGTTGAAGGTGAGGCTGCTGAAGCATCAGAAGCCGACTTAATTGAAGCAATTAAAGCTGGACATGCTATTATTAAACAACATTGCGAGGCTCAATTAGAATTACAAAAAGCTGTAAACAAAGCAAAAAGAGAAGTTCCTGCTCCAGAATCAGATGAAGAATTATATCAATCTGTAAAAGCATTTGCTGAAGACAAAGTAAAAGAAATTGCAAAATCAAGTACTGGAAAGGCTGAAAGAAAAGCTGCACTTAAAGCGATTAAAGAAGCTTATTTAGAAACAATTTCTGAGGAAGCTGCTGAAACTTTCAATAAAGGTTTATTTTCAAAATACTATGCAAAAGTTGAGAAAAATGCTATCAGACATACCGTTTTAGATGACAAAATTAGATTAGACGGTAGAAAAACAGATGAAATCAGACCTTTAGCTATCGAAGTTGATGTATTGCCAACGCCACACGGCTCAGCATTATTTACACGTGGAGAAACACAATCTTTATCTACTGTAACCTTAGGTTCAAAACAAGATGAACAAATGCTAGATAAAGCAGAAAGTTTAACTTACGCTAAATTCTTATTACATTATAATTTTCCACCGTTCAGTACTGGCGAAGTAAAACCAATGCGTGGCACTTCAAGACGTGAAGTTGGACATGGAAATTTAGCCTTACGTTCATTAAAACAAATGATGCCAGCTGATGATGCGAATCCATACACAGTTCGTATTGTTTCAGATATTTTAGAAAGTAACGGCTCATCTTCAATGGCAACCGTTTGTGCAGGTTCATTGGCGTTGATGGATGCGGGTATTCCTTTCAAAAAATTAGTATCCGGTATTGCAATGGGAATGATTGCTGAAGACGGAAAATATGCAATTCTTTCTGATATTTTAGGCGATGAAGACCACTTAGGCGATATGGATTTTAAAGTTACAGGAACTAAAGATGGTATTTGTGGTGTTCAAATGGACTTAAAAGTAGATGGTCTTTCTTATGATGTATTGGCTGAAGCTTTAGAACAAGCAAGAAAAGGCAGATTACATATCTTAAATGCAATGGAACAAGTGATTGCTGAACCTCGTCCTGAATTAAAACCACACGTTCCTAGAGCTCATGTTATGGAAGTTCCTAAAGAATTTATTGGTGCAATTATTGGACCTGGTGGAAAAATTATTCAAGATATTCAGGAAAAAACCAATACGACAATCACGATTGAAGAGTTTAAAGAAAAAGGTATTGGACAGGTTATTATCTTATCTAACAACAAAGATAATATGAATGCTGCTATCAACAGAATTAAAGGTATTGTGGCTGTTCCTGAAGTTGGTGAAGTTTATGAAGGTAAAGTAAAATCTATTTTGGCATTTGGTGCATTTGTAGAATTTATGCCTGGAAAAGATGGCTTATTACATATTTCTGAAGTTTCTCACAAACGTTTAGAAAACTTAGATGGCATTATAAAAGAAGGCGACATTGTTCAAGTAAAATTGATAGGAATTGACCCAAAAACTGGTAAATTTAAGCTTTCAAAAAAGGCATTAATTGACAAGAACGAAGAGGCATAATTGCTAAATCATATAAAACAAGAAAAGAGGCTGTCCGAAAAAGACAGCCTCTTTTTTTTTAGAATTTGATTTTTTTAAAGAAGATTTTTAGGAGCCACAATTCTCACAACCACCTTCGGTTAATCTTTTGTACTCTTCTACACTTACATTAAATTCAGCAGCTTTTTCTTCTATCGTTTTATATTGGAAAGTAAACTCAGCAACCTTATTATTGTCTTCGAATATATTTTGTTGGGCTTTTGCTACTTTTTCATAAATTGGAGCTGTTACCTCTTCAGTTGGTTTAGCAGTTGAAGTTTGTTTAGCTTTTGCATAATCAACTGTAAATTTAATTGGATCTACAGCAGGTCGAGAACGCAAATAATACATACCAGTTTTTAAACCTCTTTCCCAAGCGAAGAAATGTGCTGCAGTTAATTTTTTATAGGTTGGGTCTTCCATAAATAGATTTAAGCTTTGGCTTTGATCTACAAATGCACCTCTATCTGCCGCCATATCAATGATGGTTCTTTGTTTTATTTCCCAAGCAGTTTTATATAAATCTTTAATATCTTGAGGAATGCCTTCAATTGATTGAATAGAACCATTATTTGCTAAGATTGCATTTTTCATCTCTTCGCTCCACATATTCAATTGTATCAAATCTTTTAATAAATGCTTATTCACAACAACAAATTCTCCACTTAAAACTCTTCGTGTATAAATATTTGAAGTATATGGTTCAAAACATTCATTATTGCCTAATATTTGAGAGGTTGAGGCTGTTGGCATTGGAGCAACCAATAAACTATTTCTTACGCCATGTTCTAAGATTTCATTTCTAAGTGTTGCCCAGTCATGACGATCTGATGGTTGCACACCCCACATATCAAATTGGAAAATACCTTGAGATATTGGAGAGCCTTGATAGGTTTCATAAGAACCTTCTGTTTTTGCTAAATCTTTTGATGCTGTTAATGCTGCAAAATAGATTGTTTCAAAAATATTTTTATTTAAAACTTTAGCTTCTTCACTGTCAAATGGATGTTTCAACATTAAGAAGGCATCAGCCAATCCTTGTACACCTAAACCAATAGGGCGATGTCTAAAATTAGATTTTTGAGCTTCAGGAACTGGATAATAGTTTACATCAATTACTTTATTTAAATTTTTTGTAACGGTGTAAGTAATTTCAAATAATTTATTGAAATCAAAAGTTTTGTCTTGTTCATTTGCAAATTTAGTTAAATTGATAGAGGCTAAATTACACACTGCAATTTCATCAGCTGAAGTATATTCTACAATTTCTGCACATAAATTACTTGAACGAATAACACCTAAATTCTTTTGATTTGATTTTCTATTTACATTGTCTTTGTACAACATATATGGTGTTCCTGTTTCAATTTGGGAATCCAAAATATGATACCACAAATCCACCGCCTTTATTTGCTTTAAGAACTTGCCTTCTGCTTCATATTGTGTATATAAAGTCTCAAATGCTTCACCATAGCTATCAAATAATCCAGGACATTCATTTGGACACATTAAACTCCAAGTGCCATTTTCTTTGACACGTTTCATAAATAAATCAGGAATCCAAAGTGCAAAGAATAAATCTCTGGCTTTCATTTCTTCTTTACCATGTGGTCTTCTCATTTCTAAGAAATCAAAAATATCACCATGCCAAGGTTCTAAATACATAGCAAATGCACCTTTTCTTTTGCCTCCACCTTGATCCACATATCTTGCAGTAGCATTAAAAACTTGCAACATTGGAATTAAGCCATTCGATTCGCCACCAGTACCTTTTATATAACTACCTTTTGCACGCACATTATGTACACTCACACCAATGCCTCCAGCAGATTGAGAAATTTCTGCACATTGTTTTAATGTATCATAGATTCCTTTAATACTATCATCTTGTGTTGCTAGTAAAAAACAAGAGGACAATTGGGGTTTTGGAGTTCCTGCATTATATAATGTCGGGGTAGCATGTGTAAACCATTTTTCAGACATTAAATTGTAAGTTTCAATTGCAGCATCAATATCCGACTTATGAATACCGATAGCCACACGCATAATCATGTGTTGTGGTCTTTCTACTACTTTACCATTTATTTTCAATAAATAAGAACGCTCTAAGGTTTTAAAACCAAAGTAATCGTAATTAAAATCTCTATTATGAATTATGGCAGCATCTAATTTCTCTCTATTACTCATGATAATATCATAGACATCATCAGCAATTAATGGTGCTTTTTGGTTAGTTTTTGGGTCGATATAATTGTATAAATCTTTAACCACTAATGAAAATGGTTTACGTGTATTTTTATGTAAGTTAGAAACTGCGATTCTAGCAGCTAAAATTGCATAATCAGGATGAATGACAGTCATTGCTGCAGCAGTTCTTGCAGCCAACTCATCCAATTCGGTTGTTGGTACGCCATCGTATAATCCATTTATAACATTTTGTGCTACCTTGTGTGGTTCAACATAAGTGTCGTTTAATTCAAAGGACAAATGTTGTATTCTAGAAGTAATTTTATCAAAATGGACTGGCTCTTTTCTGCCATCTCTTTTTATTACGTACATAATTTTAATTTTAATTTTTATTATTGTTAGATGGTGATTGATATTATATATTCAATTTTTAAATCCAAATTTCCCTAAAGAAGTTTTACTTTTTAATACTAATTAAAAATCTTCCTCATCTATATTGACCACCAAAGTTGCAGCTCTTTGTTCTGTTGCTTTTTTATATTCTGTTGGTCTTTCTTCAAAAAAATTTGCTTTTCCTTCCATTGAAATAGCATCCATAAATGGAAAAGGATTGCTTACATTATAAACTCTGGGATAATTTAATGCTACTAATAATCTATCTGCTACAAATTCTATATATTGACACATTAAATCAGCATTCATACCGATTAAAGAAACAGGTAATGCATCTTTTACAAAAACTTTTTCAATTTCAACGGCATTACAAATAATTGCATAAATTTCTTCTTTTTTTAATTTATTATCCAACATTGAATATAATAAACATGCAAAATCACAATGTAAACCTTCATCTCTACTAATAAATTCATTGGATTTTCCTAATCCTTTCATTAATCCACGGTTTTTTAGCCAAAATATAGAGCAAAAACTACCACTAAAGAAAATGCCTTCAACTGCAGCAAAAGCTACTAAGCGGTGTGCAAATGACGGAGCTGAATCAATCCATTTTAACGCCCATTCCGCTTTTTGTTTAACACAATCCAAGGTATCGATAGCATTAAACATTTTATTTTTTTCGATTTTATCTTTGATATAAGTATCAATCAACAAGGAGTACATTTCACTATGCACATTTTCCATCATGATTTGAAATCCATAAAAACATCTAGCTTCAGGAATCGTAACATCTTGCATAAAATTGACCACTAAATTTTCATTTACGATGCCATCACTAGCTGCAAAAAATGCTAATACATGAGCAATAAAATGTTTTTCGTTATCATTTAACTTATTGTTCCAATCTACTAAATCTTGACTTAAATCAACTTCTTCTGTTACCCAAAAAGTTTTTAAAGCAGTTTTGTACATGTTCCATATTTCAGGATATTGGATAGGAAAAAGCACAAATCTATTATCTGCTTCTTGCAAAATTTTCTCGGTAATATTATTCAAACTCATAATAATTGTTTAAAAAAGTTAAATAAAAAGTATCAAAAATTGATAGGATTAACACTATAAAGCTATCACAAAAAATGGGTATATTAGGAATGCACTTTTCAACAACTGTTTAAATACTATGTTAATTATATTGATTTCCAATTATTTGTAATTAAATTAAAATTACAAACATTACATTTTTTGTAAAGTGAATAAATATTAGATAAAATATTTTGAAAATAATAAATTGTATATAATATCTATTAATTGTACAATTTGCAAACTTTATACAACTACAAATCAGAATTGTTTGCAAAAATTATAATGATAAATTCTAAGAACAAATCTGCCATGCCAGAAATAGTTTACACCAAATCTGAAATTCCTACTAAATTTGCGACCAATTTTGACTGTCTTGTCCTAGAATGGGTTTACA
>CAYYMF010000065.1:0-11732 GCA_964472755.1 uncultured Chitinophagales bacterium
TGCTTTTGTTTGCTCTTGTTTTGTGTTGTTAAATCTTGCTTTATTTTCCGATACAGAACTTACTAAATATTGTCCCTAATATATCTCTATCTACATCAATATTTCCAGTGATGTCTCCAAGATAACGTAAGGCAGTTTTGATATCTTGTGCTATAAAATCAGTAGAAATACCTAAATTTAATTGTTCTAAAATTACGACAATTGCTGTTTCAGCATTTTTTAAGGCTTCATAGTGTCTATTGTTGGATATAATTACATTTTCACTATTAAAATGGTAGTTTTCCAATGCTAAATCATAAATACTTTCTTTAGCCTTTTCGATATCAATATTGTTTTTTGCTGATAAAAAAGTTAGATTTTTTAAATGTTGAAAATGGCTTTTTAAAGTTGTATTTTGTTCATTAATTAAATCCGCTTTATTAGCAATAATTAAAACTGGAGCATTGGTTTTTTCTTGGATTAGCGTAAGGTCTTTTTGTATGTCGTTGAGAGTTAAATTGATGATATCAAAAATATACATCACAATATCTGCATTTTCAATTGTTTCCAATGCCCGTTGAACACCAATTTTCTCAATGGTATCTTCTGTTTCACGTATGCCTGCTGTATCTATCAATCTAAATAAAACACCTTGAATATCTAGAGTTGTTTCAATTCGATCTCTTGTTGTGCCAGCAATATCAGAAACAATAGCGATATCATCATTCATTAACGCATTTATCCAACTAGATTTTCCAGCATTTGGTTGGCCAATAATAGCTAATTTTATACCTTTCTTAATGGCATTTCCATATTTGAAAGATGAAGATAATACTTGAATTTCTACTAATATTTGATGCAGTAGATTTTTAAATTTAGTTCTATCTGCAAATTCAACATCTTCCTCAGCAAAATCAAGTTCTAATTCGATTAGAGCTGCAAATTCTATTAATGAAGTTCTAAGTGTTTTTAATTTTTTAGAAATTCCACCTCGCATTTGTTGCATTGCAATTTTATGAGCGGCTTCAGAATCGGAAGCAATAATATCTGCAACTGCTTCTGCCTGTGCTAGATCGAATCGACCATTTAAATAGGCTCTTTGAGTATATTCTCCAGGCATTGCAGCTCTTGCACCTTTGCTTACTAAAAGCATAAATACTTGTTGCAAAATATAATTGGAACCGTGGCAAGAAATTTCAACTACATCTTCTTTTGTGTAGGAACTTGGTGCTTTAAAAATTGAAACTAAAACCTCATCTAGAATAGTTGCTTCATTTTTAATGTATCCAAAGTGAATAGTATGAGATGTTTGCTTTTCTAAATCTACACCCTTAAATACTGAATTTGTTATACTAATAGCCTGATTACCAGACAATCTGATAACGCCAATAGCAGCAGAACCAGTTGCTGTTATTATGGCTACAATCGTATCATTTTGAAATTTTGTCATTTTATTGTTAAATTAAATCTAAGATTGTTAAATTAAATTAAATAATTGTTTAACTTCGCTAAAAATTCTTTTTATGGGAAAAATTCCAAACGTTATTTTAGCTTTTTTGTTTTTACTTTCTGCAAATGTAGTGCTTTCTGCTGAACAAAAGGAAACTGCAAAGTCGTCTATTAAAACTTCTTCTAGAATAGAAACGAATAAATTTTTAAAAGACTGGTCATTTACAATACACGGAGGTGCTACTTCTCCTTTTACAGATATTAGAAGTTATGATTGGGTAAGACAATTTAAAGCTCCTAGTGAAGTCCAATGGGGAGCTGGTCTTGGAGTAACCAAAATGATAGGAAATGTTTTTGGAATCAATATTGATTATACATTAGGTAAATTATCAGGAAGAACAGTTACTCGAGGTGGTTTTGCTCAAGATAGATACTATTGGCAAGTATTAGGTTTTGACCAAGAAGTATATTTTAAAACTAATGTATTTCATCAAGCAACTGCGAATGTTTATATCAATTGGAGTAATATGTTTTTTGGCTTAAATAGATGGATAAAATCTAATATTGATCAAAAACCATGGAAAGAAAGAAGAGTCTCAGTTTTTTCTAAAATAGGTGTTGGTATGATGCGTTTAGAATCTAATATCTATAATGTTTCTAATGACAAACCAATTAATAATAGTAGATATTTAAAGGGTTTTACAAATAAATTTACTGAAATTGTTTTTCCTATGGCTTTAGGTTTGAAAATAAAATGTACTCCAGTTGTTGATTTTGGAGTAGAATGGCGTTTTATTTTTGCTAACTCAGATAAATTAGATGCTTTTAAATTTAGTTCTCGTTCAGATATAACGGATTTAATTACAGGTGCTCCAGATAAAGTTTCTCTTTCTAAAATTAATAGAGATGCTTATTCTTACTTGAATGCCAACTTTACGTTTAAATTTGGAAAGATTGGCGCTCAAAAAGAACATAGTGAATGGGTAAATCCATTAGAAGCCTATATGAATGTAGTTGATGAAAAATTAAAAAACCAATATAAAGTTAAAGATGCTGATAATGATGGTGTGATAGATGAATTAGATTGGGAGCCGAATACGCCTGAAGGGGCAATAGTAGATACACACGGAAGAACTTTGGATAGTGATAAAGATGGTTATCCTGATCATACAGATCCTGAACCATTCTCTACACCTATGTTGCCTATTAAAGATGGAATAAATATTAGACCAGATGGTTTAACTCCTGAACAAATACAAGAAGTTAAGAATATTATCAATAATGAAATTAAAAATATTTCAGTTGGTGGTTGGAACTTATCATTAATTTTCTTCGATTTAGATAAATATAATATCAGAGTATCAGAAATTCCTGAATTGTATAAAATTGCAAATGTAATGAAAAAATATCCTGATGTTAAAGTAGTTGCAAAAGGACATACAGATGTTAGAGCTAGTGATTCATATAATGATAAATTATCTCAAAATAGAGTTGATGCTGCAGTAGATTATTTAGTGAATAAATTTGGAATAGATAGAAGCCGTTTTGTAATTGAGTATTTTGGTGAACATGTAAATATGTTCCTAGGAGCAAAAACGGAACCAGAACATCAGTTGAATAGAAGAGTTGAGTTCTTTCCTTATGTACCTAAATAATTTATTGTAAAAAAATCTTAAAAATATAAGGCTATATATAAGTATAGCCTTTTTTTATATCTTTGTGTATCTTAAAGAAAATCTGTTAAATTTCAATATGAATTTAAAAAATGCCCGCTTATTAGTTTTACTCATTATATCAATTATTTGTATTTCTAATGCTTATGCTCAAATGGCTGGTCTTAGTCAATTACTCAATATGGGTATGCAAGGTTATAACTCTGTCCTAAATACTGCAAAGACCGCTTCAACTACTAAGGTGGGTACTAGTTCTGCTAATACTGCCGCTTCTCTACAACAAGCTAAAATGTTAGGTGTAGATCCTAATATAATTAAGATGTTACTTGGTGGTGGTGAGGATGCTACTGCTGCTTTTGTTTCTAGCCCTAATGATGCCTTAATGAGTTCATTATTAAATCCTGAATATGGGCAATTATTACTACAAACTAAGTTAAGACAAGATTCTATGTTCTTAATTTTGGATAGTTTAAAAGTTGAAAAGCAAAAATTGAAAGATATTGACTTATCAAATGAAATTTTTGGACACCGTTTTTTTACAACAAATAGTTTAGGATTGTTCTTTAAATCAACAGATACTAAAGCACCTGATTCATATATTGTAGGACCTGGTGATGAAATATTAATTTCAGTTTGGGGTTATGCTGATTATAATAACAAATTAAAAGTAAATGATGATGGCTATATTCAAGAAACTGAATTTGGCCGTTTATATGTTAAAGGCTTAACTTTTGGTGCGGTTAAAGCATTGATTGGTAAACGATTAAATAGCTTTATCAATACACAAAATACCAAATATGAAATTACATTAAATTATTCTCGCTCTATTGATGTGAATATTGTAGGCGAAGTTGTAACTCCAGGTACTTTCAAAATTCCAGCTATTAATTCAGTTTATAATGCAATTAATGCAGCTGATGGTGTTACTAATATTGGTACTGTACGTGATATTCAAATTCGCAGAGATGGTAAAGTGGTTAAACGTTTTGATGTTCATCAATTCTTAATGAATCCAATCCCTGAAGAAAGTTTCTATCTTCAAAATGGCGACTTTATATATGTTCCAGTTGCAGAAAAGATTATCAAAATTGTAGGAGCAGTAAGAAGAGCATCATTATATGAATTGAAAAAAGGCGAAGGTTTAAATGAATTAATCGCATTTGCTGGCGGTTTAAAACCTGATGCATTTATAAAGAATATTCTAATTACTCGATTGGCAAAAGACAAAACAGAGATTATTAATTTAGATTATGAAAAGTTAAAAGTATCTAATCAAAATTTCGTTTTATTTGACGGAGATGTTGTTAATATTGGATATATATCAGGAGAAATTGAGAATGGTGTAAGCATATCAGGTTCTGTTCGTTATCCAGGAAGATATCAATTAAAAGACGGTTATCGTATATCAGATTTAATCATTGCTGCTGGTGGAATAAAATTAAGTGCCTATACAGATAGAGCATATATCAAACGAGTAATGCCTAATCAACAAACTGTAATTACTAAATTTTCTTTATCTAATATATTATTAGACCCAAGTTCTGCGGATAATTTATTATTACAAAAAAATGATAAAGTAGAATTATTTGACCAATCCGAATTTGTTGAGAAATTTGTTGTTACTATTCAAGGTTCAGTTCTGAAACCTGCAATTTTAGAATATTCTGATGGTTTAACTTTAAATGATTTATTATTTTATGCTGGTGGATTAAAAACAGAAGCGGCTAATTCTAAAATACAAATTTCTAGAGTTTTGGAAATCAATGAAGAAGATTCTTTAGGTAAAAAATTTATTCCTCAAAGAGTTATTGTTCAAAATATTGAAATTGGACCAAATTTAGAAATTGATGAAGCATCTAAAGCATTTCGATTAGCTCCAATGGATTTAGTAGATGTTCGTAAAACTCCTGGTTTTGCAGAACAAATGAAAATGACCATCAGTGGTGAAGTTGTTTATCCGGGTTCATACACCATTTTAGATAAGAATGAACGAGTATTAGATATCATTGAAAGGGCAGGCGGTTTAACACAATATGCTCATATTCAAAGTGCAAAATTAATTCGTTCAGATATGAACCAATTTAAAACTGTTTTTGAATTAAAAGATGCATTCAAAGACCCAAATTCTCGTGCAAACTTAATTGTAAAAAATGGTGATATTATTGAAATTCCTACAATAAATCAATTGGTTAGAATTAATGGAGCTATTCGTTATCCAAATTTAGATAGTGCACAAACAATAAGTGGAAAATTTGTTGCAGGGAAAAGTGCAAGATGGTATATTAAAAAATATGCTGGTGGCTTTAAGAAAGAAGCTAAACGAAAAAATACGATGGTTTTGTATCCAAATGGTAAAGTGGAATACACGAAAAGCTTTTTGGGAATTAAAAATTATCCAACGATAGATGTAGAGGGTGCTTTGGTAAATGTAGAACAAAAAAAACCAAAACCGAAAATGCCTCCTATGACAAGAGAACCAGTAAGCTTAAATATTTTATTACCTAGTTTGATAGCAGGAATTACTTCTGCTTTATCAACTGCTATGTTAATTATATTTTTAAAAAAATAGGGAATGTCCACAGTTCAAGAATTTAATGAAGAAGACGTAAGGTTAGTCGATATTACCGACTCTATTGGCGTTTATTTTAATTATCTACTTCAAAAATTTTATATTGTTATTATTGGTGTTGGCGGCCTGACTTATGGTTTATATTATTATGCTAAAAATGCAAAACCTGAATATTTAGCTTTTACATCATTCAATACAGTTGACCCTAAAGGTATTGCTGCCTCTGGTTTAATTTCTTTAGCTTCATCTTTGGGCTTTGGTGCAAGTGGAACAACAGTTGATTTATTAGCAGGGTTATATAATTCAAGATTAGTATTTTATAATGCAATGATAACAGATGTTTCAGTTGATGGCAAAGTGGAGAAGTTGGGTGATGAAATGATGCGTGTTTATGGATTAGATCAAGGTTTTAAAGCAACAAAAGGTAAAGAAAATTTTGGATTTACTGCAAGTGATATCAATTCTTTTTCGAGAGATGAAGATAGTATTGTAAATATTCTTTATTCTATGTTTATTGATGGAATTGTAGAAGTGGAATATGAAGTAACTTCGGGTCTGATATTTTCTGAGATTGTTACGCCAGATTATCAATTATCCAAAAATTTAGCAGGAACTATTATAAATAAAGTTTCAGAATATTATATGAATGAACAGGTTTCAAGTGCATCTATTTCTTTTACAACTATCAACAAGAAAATTGATTCATTAAAATCTGAAATTGATTGGAGAGAAAAGAAAATAGCTCAAGACCAAGATAGAAGTATTTTTAATGTGAAAAAGGAAGGCATTTTTGATCAAGATTTTATTCGACAAGAAGTTTCTAATTTAAAAATGATGTATGCAGAAGCTATTACTACTAAGGAATCTGCTAAAACGAGTATGAAACCTCTAGCAAGCCCTGTTCGTGTTGTAGATCATCCTGATTTTGCTACAACACCCAAATATAAAAGTACTTTGTTATACGGTTTAATTGGCTTAGCACTTGGTATTGTATTAGTGATTATCCCTCTAATGCTTAGAAAAGCCATACTTATTGGACGTGAAGAAAATGCTTTGGCAGAAAAACTAAATTCACATTAGTTTTTACAACTTTAAAGATTTAATTTCTTATTTTTATTCAAGAAATGGATAAACAAATAAGTATAATAGATGATGCGATTGCAATAATCGGTGTGGGTTGTAAACTGCCTGGAGAAACATCTGATATTGAACGTTTATGGGATATTGTTAGTAATAAAATTGATGTTATTACTGATATGGATAATAATCGTTTTCCTAATATTGACAACTTAGTTAATAACAATAGAGCAAATGGTAAAATCGTAACAAAACGTGGCGGTTTTATAAAGGATATAGAATATTTTGATGCTAATTTTTTTCAGATTTCACCTAAAGAGGCAGATAAACTTGACCCTCAACAACGTTTTCTCTTAGAAACTTCTTTCAATGCTGTTGAAGATGCTGGAATCCCTTTAGAAAAATTATATGGCTCCAAAACAGGTGTTTTTATTGGCTGTTGGTTGAATGATTTTGAGCAGCGTTTAGCACAAACGCCTCATGATGTAGATGTTTATTCGACAACTGGATCTGGTCGATATCCACTTTCTGGACGCTTATCCTTTTTTTATAATTTACAAGGACCATCAATTACAATTGATACGGCTTGTTCGTCTTCGTTAGTTGCCATTCATTTAGCTATACAAAGTTTAAAATCTGGCGAAAGTAATTTAGCATTTGCTGGAGCTGCTAATGCAATAGTGGACTCCTTTATTTCAAAAGGTTATTCTCGCTCTGGTTTATTATCAGAATATGGTGCTTGTCATTTTGGTTCTGCAAATCCTGATGGTTATGTTCGTTCAGAAGGTGGTGCTGTAATTATCTTAAAACGTTTGTCTGATGCAATAAATGATGGAAACCAAATTTATGCAGTAATTCCAGCAAGTGTTTGTAATAATGATGGAGCATCTGATAAATATATGCTTGCACCGAGTGCGATTACCCAACAGATAATGTTGGAGGAAGCTTACTCAAAAGCACACATTGATGTCAATAAAGTAAAGTATATTGAAGCTCATGGAACTGGCACAAAAGCTGGTGATCCTGCTGAAATTGCTTCAATTTGGAAAGCTCTATCTACAAATAGAAAGGAAGGTAATAATATATTTATTGGTTCAGTCAAAACAAATATTGGACATACTGAAGGTGTAGCTGGTTTTGCTGGTTTGTTTAAGGTTCTGATGGCAATGAAGCACAAAACAATTCCACCAAATTTGCATTTTTATGAACCAAATCCTGAGATTGATTGGCAGAATATGAATGTGGTCTTGCCAACGGAATCGGTTGCTTGGGAAACTGAAACTAACGAACCTTTGGTTGCTGGTGTAAATGCTTTTGGAATTACAGGAACTAATGCACATGTAATTGTTCAATCTTTTGAGAATACATCTTCAGAAAAAAAAATATTAGATAAAAAATATAATATATTACCTATTTCTGCAAATAATTCAGAAGCTGTCATTAATTATGCAAAATTATATCAATCAAATATAAATGAAGACAATTATCTGAATTTTACCAAGAATATTGCTTTTCATAAAGCAAATTTACAACAAAGAAATGCAATTGTTTTTTCAGATTTTCAAGATTTTCAACTTGGTTTAAAAGCTATTGTAGATAAAACAAATAATGACCAATTATTTAGTGGCTATAGTACTACAAAATTACCTAAGATAGCATTTGTATTTCCTGGACAAGGTTCGCAATGGTTAGGAATGGGAAAAGAATTGTACCGACAAGAAATTGTTTTCAAAAATGCTATTGATGATTGTGAAAGTGCGTTTAAAAATTATGTTGATTGGAATTTGACCGATATTTTATTTTCTGATGATACAGAAAGTTTATCGGAAATTGATATCATTCAACCAACTTTAGTTGCTATAGAAATTGCATTAGCTAAACTATGGATGAGCATAGGTGTTCAACCTAATGCAGCTGTTGGTCACAGTATGGGTGAGATTGCTGCTGCCTATATTGCTGGAATTATTTCATTAGATAATGCGGCAAATATAATATGCACACGTAGCCAATTAATGAAAGAACAGAAAGGTAAAGGTGCAATGGGTTATGTTGCACTGGCTGTCGATGAATTAAAACCATTTTTAGAATCATCTATTGATAACGTAAATATTGGTGTTGTCAATAGTCCAAAATCTACAGTAATTACTGGAGATAAAACAGAAGTTGAACGTATTATTTCAACTTTAGATGAACAAGGATTTTTTAGTCGTTTGATAAAAGTTGATGTGGCTTCACATAGTCAACAAATGGATATTTTAAAACCTCGTCTTTTAGATGCGACCCAAAATATACAAGCAAAAGAAAGTGAAATTATTTTCCAATCAACCGTTCATCCTGAAATACAAAATGCTAAACAAATTCAAGCAGACTATTGGGTAGATAATTTGAGAAATACGGTGCAGTTTTCAGAAGCTATTCAGCAATTAATAGATGAGGGAATTGAAATTTTTATTGAAATTAGCCCAAATCCTGTTTTAAATTCTGCAATTCAAGAAAATATAGATATAAAAAAATCAGAAGCAATTGTCTTATTTTCTTTAGAGAAAAATAAGAATGATATATTGAGTTTTACAGAGCAAATTGCAAAAGCTTTTTGTAATGGTGTCTTTATTGATTGGAAAAACTTTTATGGAAACCAATACGAAAAAATTAAATTACCTCCATATCCGTGGCAACGTGAATATCATTGGATAAAAGAAATTCAAACATCAAGCGTTTATAATCAAGATAGAAAGGTAAATAATGGTTTGCCACATCCTTTTTTGAAAAATTATGCTTTTAGTCAAGGTAATATTACTACACATATTTGGGAAACTAACTTATCCTTAGAAGAATTTACCTATTTATCAGAACATAAAGTTGGGGATAAAATTATTTTTCCAGCTGCTGGTTTTATTGAAATAATTCAAGCTTGTTGTACAGAAGTAAATCCAGAACAGCAATTCCAAATTGAGCATCTGTGTATCTTGGAAAGTTTAGAATTATCTCAAGAAGAAGCTATTAATTTAAAAATTACTTTGCAACAAGCTATTGGTAATTTCTATAGTCTTAAAATAAATTCAATAAAAGAAGATGAAGTGTTACAACATCTTTCCACAGATATTATTTTCAAACCTTTAGTTTATAAAAACTCTGATAAAGTTGCAGAATTAGCACAAGCTATATCTAAAGAGACGCATTATTCTGCATGCCGAATAAGTAACTTAAATTATGGTAATGGTTTTCAGGGAATTCAAAAAATACATCATAATGAAAGCGTTTTTGAAGCTACAATTGAACTTCCTGACAATATCAATATTGCCGATTATATTATTCACCCAACATTATTAGATGCATGTCTGCAAACGATTTTAGCACCAATTTACTTGAAAAATGATGCTACTTATGTGCCATTTTCTATTAGTCAATATAAATTCTATAAAGCACCCAAAACATCCAAACTAAAATCCAAAGTTGAGGTGTATGATTTTGATAAAACGAAATTGGTGTGTAACCTATGGATTTATGAAGCAGATGATTTATGTGTTGAAGCTGTTGGTGTCGAATTTAGAGTAATTCATCAAGCGAAAAGTGAAGCCTCTGCGGATAATCTTTTTTATGAATTAGAATCAACAAAAATTCCTATTCAGAATAGTAGCTCAAATGATGCCGTTGTTCTATTAGGTAATTTAAAGAATAAAGAAATTATTGCTCAAGCATTTGGAGAAACACGACCTGTTAGTTTTATTGAAATGCAGAGTTATTCAAAAGCAATTTTAAAACAGATATTCAAACAAATAGAATTTGCTCCAAACACACAATTGGTTTTTTGTGTTGATGAAAACTTAGAATGGGATAAAGAAGACGGTATTTTCTCTTTCCAACAAAGAAATATTATAGGCATTACAGAAGTTGTACAGGCTGTTGTTGAATTAAATTTAGAGGTTCGTTTGTGGTGCATTACAAAAGGTGCAATTGCGGTTACTCAACAGGAAGTTGTTTCGCCATTACAACATCAAATTCCGGCATTTGTTAGAATACTTTGGAATGAAAATTTTGAATTAAAACCGTCTGTAATTGATATTGAAAAATCGGAAGATTTATTGCTACTACCAAATTTATTAAATCAGGATAATAATGAAAATGAAATTGCCATTAGAGATGGTCAGTTTTATGCCACAAGACTAAGTCATAAATTAATTGCTCAACAACATAAATCAAAAGTTATATCTAAAAATATTCCGTTTAGATATGAAATGGAACAAGTAGGATTGATAGATAATTTAGTAGCTAATGCTTATGATTTTTCCGCTCCTTCTGCTAATGAAGCCTTGATTGAAATTAAATCTGTTGGTGTAAATTTTATGAGTTTGCTTTCTGTTTTGGGTATTTGTCCAAGTGGAAAAAATGGGTTTTGTACTTTAGGTATTGAGTGCGTTGGAATTGTTCAAGCAATTGGTGAAAATGTACATCATATTCAGGTAGGAGATGTTGTTTATGGAATGGCTTATGATACTCTGGCTTCGCATACAAAAGTGAATGCAAATGCTTTGTGTAAAGTGCCTCAAGGTTATTCTTATGATGAATTGGCTACAATACCTGCTGTTTTCTTGACAGTTTATTATAGTTTGATTGAATTGGCTCGTATTAAAAAAGGTGATAAAGTTCTAATCCATGCAGCAACGGGTGGCGTGGGACTAGCAGCCATTCAGTTGTGTAAATTATATGAATGCGAGATTTATGCTACAGCTGGCAGTGAAGAAAAGAGAACTTATTTAAAATCAATTGGTGTTGTTAATGTTTACAATTCAAGAACAGTTGATTTTTTTGATGAAATATTAAAAGATACTGATGGAAAAGGTGTTGATGTTGTCTTAAATTCATTAGTTGGAGAAGCAATGTATAAAAGTCTTCAGCTTTTAAATAATTTTGGTCGATTTATTGAAATTGGTAAGAAAGATATTTTTGAAAACTCAAAAATTGGAATGGAAGCGTTCCGAAAGTCT
>CAYYMF010000066.1:0-4918 GCA_964472755.1 uncultured Chitinophagales bacterium
CAGTATCCAAATGGGACACTTCCGAATATCGGTACTTGGCTACATCCCATAACAGAGAGGCTTTTCAGTCAGACACATCGGATGCCTTTCAGAGCGCGGACAAGGCACGCACGAATCTGGGGGGAGTCTGTCGTGACATCGCGGCGTTGATCTACCTTGCGACCGTGGAACGCACACTGTTTCTGTTCATGTGTTCGATCAGGGCCTTCCTAACAGTGGCACGCCAGTACGTACAAAACGGAGGTCTCTCGGTATCTGTACGTCAGGCTCTGAGGCAAGCCACAATGCCGACTTGCGTAAATGACTGTGGTGACACCCTTTTCCTACTCACAGAGTTTTCCTCTCCACTCCAGCACCGTGGGGCGCACAAAACGGCTCGCGTGCCGACTTCACACTGGATGTGGTCGCAGCCCTTCGATTTTTGCAGTCGACGTCTGGCGCTCCGATGCCTGCGTTTTGTTCCTCCTGGTTATCTGCAGCGACTCGCAGGCTCCCAGTGTTTGTCATCAACCTCGACAGGCGTACCGATAGGTGGCGACGCGTGACACTGCTGAGCGACAGATGCGGTATCACCGCCATACGAGTGAGAGCTGTGGACGGAACAGCAAAAGTGGACCAGTGCAACGGTCACGAACACTGTGACGACTCACAAGGTTCACAACAGAGTCGAGTGGCGGAGATTCCAGTGACAGACGTTTGTCTGACGTGGGACTCGTCTCTGAACGCCAAGTTTGACGCAGGCTGCTTGGTGAACCCCCATACGCCCCTCACTGCCGCCGAGCGAGCGTGCGCTGCCAGTCACTTGAAAGTCTGGCGCACCATTGCGGCTCTCAGAACTGGTGATACAGATGCTCAAGACTACTTGGGGCGCACATCTGGCGGACAGTCGGGGATAGACATCGCTCGGCAGCTGTATACAATGCACGCAATCACACGATTCGGTTCAGACTTTCCTACGGGGCAGTCCAACAAGGTGAAATCCGAGAAGCCGATGAGCGAGGGTGATCCTAGAGAAGCCGACTACTACATTATTTTCGAGGACGACGCGCACGTATCTGTCGCCAAGCAGGAAGACTTCCGTCGCGAGGTCGCATACCTCATGAAACGGTTGCCCACCTCGGTGGACGTGCTCTACCTTGGTGGCGCGCTGCCTAAGAGGGCTGCTGAGTTCCGGTCGCACGTGATGCACGGCGGCACATTTCTGAAAGTGAACTACATTTGGATGCTACACGCTTACGTGTTGCGCGGCCGAGCCGTGGACGTGCTGCTGTCCAATCTGCCAATCAACTCGCCCGTGGACAATTTCCTCGCCAGCCTCATCTACCAAAAACAACTCGTGGTGAGCCTATTATTCGGCGTTTGATTGTTGTAGTCTAATCTGGAATATGGTGCAGGCCTTCGTGGTGGGTGACGAACTGGTGGGTCAGAGCCAGCGTACGCTCAAGGGGCGTCGCCACGAGTCGGACATTCGGCACTCTGGGCGCATCACTATGCAGCGTGATTACGCCTTCCGCGCTGCAGGAGCCAACAGTGTGGGCGTGGTTTCCGCGACCGCGGGCAGAGGCACGAAGCGCATTCGGTTCGCTGACGAGCCACAGAATGTGGACTCGAGCAAGCAGCTTCGCCAGATGAGGGATCCAGTGATGTGACGAGGTCGTCCAGCGCACTGCTCTATACGCTGTATCTAGTCATGTTATGTTGTACAAATCACTTCATAAATTCCTCGAGAACTGTAAGCATTACAAACAAAAGGACAGACTCGACGAAGAACAAGAAAAAACCTATATTTTACACACCCAGCTCTTGTTTTAGATTTCCGCCCTCCTGCATTTCCTTGACAATGTCCAGACCGCCGACGAGCGCTCCCTTGACATACAGCTGCGGATACGTAGGCCAGTCGGAGAACGTTTTCAGACCCGCACGCACTTCCTCGTCAGTCAGAATATCGAAATGTGAGAACGCTATGTCTTCTTCCGCGAGAATTGACACAATGGTTTTGCTGAAGCCACAGCGAGGCTCGCTAGGAGTGCCCTTCATGAACAATACAACATCGTTCTGACCGATGAGCGCCCGCAAGCGGTCCTCGAGTGCCTGTGGCGCAGGAGGCAGACCCAGATCCTCCACGCCCAGTTCTTGTTTAAGATTTCCGCCCTCCTGCATTTCCTTGACAATGTCCAGACCGCCGACGAGCGCTCCCTTGACATACAGCTGCGGATACGTGGGCCAGTCGGAGAACGTTTTCAGACCCGCACGCACTTCCTCGTCAGTCAGAATGTCAAATGTAGCAAAGAGTATGCCATTTTTCTGTAATATCTCCACTATTTGTCGACTAAACCCACACTTTGGGGTGCCAGGAGATCCTTTCATAAACAGCATGACAGGCGCAAGATTGATCAGCTTAACAAGTTTAGAGGTTTTGTCTTCGGCCGGAGTCGCATTGACCAAATCCTCCACCCTTAAATCCACCAGATTCTTTACTAGTGCTGATACCTCCGCAGGATTTACTCCTTCAACCTTACCTACCACAGTTTTACCAGACAAAGCAACGAATGTTGGCACAACTGAAACTTCAAAATGTTCACTCAGTTCGGGAGCTTCTTCTGCTTCAACAGTGCAGAACTTTACAGACGGATATTTTTCCGATAAGGCAGCGTAAATTCCTTGCATTTGACCTCCGATTTTTGAAGGTTCATGCCACGCAGCCCAAAAGAAGACAACATAACGTTCACCATTTGAAGCAATCACAGTATCCAAATCAACTGTCGTATTCAGCGGAGTAATTGGCATGATAGTCGACCTAACCGCTAATAAAACGTTGTAGCTGCTATCCAAACCACAAACAAAAGGTATAGCTGTATAACTTTTTGGACAAAAAAGAGAAGAAGTGTGACAGTGAAAAGACGCAGTGGTACATTCATGTATACCATCAGGTATATACCGGGATGTATAACACGCTCCTTGCCCAATAATCGTGTGTTTCGTAAATGCCAAGAATTTGCTTAAAGATTTGTCAAACAAATTATTTTCCTGGCTATTACGCGACATTAACAATTTTACTGTACAATGCCCCCCAATCAGTGTGTAAATTGTAGGTTACATTATCGAAAGAAGTCATAGGTACTTAACGCAGGAGCGAATCACTTTCTGACTTGTCGGACCATGCGCACGGCATTCACGTTCCACTCCATCTTTGTGCGCGTGATGGGCATGATTCTCCGCATCGACCGAAAAGTCTCATTGTTCATGTTGGCATACAGGTCCTCTAGCCCGCCCTGTAGAGAGGCTTCGTGGGTCTGCCTCGCACAAAAAAACAAAGGATGCCATCAGTCTCGCCAACAGAGCAGCCGAAGCGTCACATACCTTAATGAACTGGACAATCTGATCGGTGAGGTCCTTCTCGCTGGCACCGCTAAGATCCGTGGGTGCTACGGTTTTGGCGCTCTGCAGCTGAAGATTCCCATCTTCAAAATAATGTACGTGCAGCTGGCGAAAGAGAGGTAGAGAGAGAGGTAGAGAAAATGTGAGCAACAGCAGCATATGACAATTCCGCAATGCGCGGCAATTAAGCCGAGCAGCATACCTTTATTTCACCGCTGATTCTGACACTGAGGCCTGCTACAGTCAGCGCCCAGGTGGAGCTCCACTTGCCGCTCCAAAAATTCTTAAGATTATTCTTCTCACCGGTGATGACGACACTCAATCGTCCGTCCTTTGAATACACGCCACCGGTGGACATCTCACTGTGGTAGTGTGACGCCACGTAATGGTCTATGGCGGATTGTATGGTGGCCTGCAGATCCTGGTGCTGGCTATCTGCCGCAAACTCTACTGTTGAGTCTGCCTCAGTGGCCTGTACAAATGAGAGAATAATGTGGGAACAAAACAGAACAAAAGCGGTAGCTACTGACCAGCGTGAGGTGATTGACAGAAAAAACAGAGCCATTTGATGGATCGACGTAGTGGGTAGCATCAACTTCACCAGCAGAACAAAGCACCACCTACACATAATCCCTTTAGCATTTATATATATTTAATTGTGGCAAAGTCATCGGATGTAATTAACCTTTTTCCCCGACGGAGATACCACAACTTTCGAGTTTTTCAAATTTGAAACTCTGGCTATTCCACTCACGAGTGATTCCGTCAGAAGATCATTTGGTATGAGCTTTTTGACATCTTTGTTCATAGCACGCAAGTTAGTCGTGAATACTTCTATATGTATGAGTCAAGTTAGTTTACCGGTTAAGACTTCCTGGAATTGGCCTGGTGGACTGGATAAAAGGTAATGTTGAGCTATTTGAAGCTTTTCTTCGTCAGTTGCCTGCGCAAAAAAATCTTGACTTCTTCAATATGCAACTGTTCTCAATAGCCGCCTACCTCGGGAAGCTCGTCGAATTCGGACATTTGAACAATGCAGGAGCGTCAACTGAAAAGTAAGTGGATTTTATTTAATCACAATACATGTGTGGGAACGAAATCTTTTTTTCAGAAACGGAGTTTTATAGTAGTAAAAAATAGCTTTTTCCGTCTTTTGGAGGTATACTGCTGGTATACTTTCAAAAGATAAACTATTAATTTTAATTTACTGAAACAAGAACGCCACCAATTACACCGCACCATGAAGTCGCAGCTTAAATACCACTGAAGCAGCACGTTATGCGAGGTGTAATGCATACGGTAATAATGCCATGGCCATGGAAAAACCATCAAAGGTACCGCATGTGTAAATGTGTAAATATGGTGAATCATTATCGGTAATAGGGTTGGTGCAGTGGTTAGTAGAAAGAGTTTGTGTTAATGCGTATGAAGATTATCGTTTCATAAGAGAGTGCAATACCGTCTTTTGTATCATTGGATAAACGCTTAATAATAATAATAAGCGTTTATCCAATGATACAAAAGACGGTATCATTGTATA